>CABSLV010000008.1 GCA_902478645.1 uncultured Flavobacteriales bacterium
CGGCAGCGTCAGATGTGTATAAGAGACAGGGCAAAGGCCGTAGGGGTGAGTCCAAGGAATTGGATCACCTCATAAATACGCTGGTTGATGGCGGATATTTCCATAGACAAGCCGGGATTGACAGTTGTGCTACACTTCCACAAATGTAAAAATCAAAAAGAGAATATCAAAAAACAGTTGTAAACAAACAAATGTTTTTTCAAGCACATATAAATGTAAACTACTCGAAACATCCGTATAAAAATCAGCAATCAATATAAAGTACAACCGCAGTTATTACATCTAAAAGCACTGGTTTTTCATGTGTTGCATGTTCAAAAAATACCCACCGACAAAAAATACGTCCCGGATACATTTGTGTAAAAAGCACGAGCACAAAAGTAAATTCCGTGGGGAAAAATGAGAATATATTTGTAAAATCGCAGAGTGAAACAAATGTAAACTATGGTGCAAAATGGAAAATATCAGAAGAAACCACCGGTATTGAAATAGGGTGTCCGATCCGTGTCGTACCGGAGATAGGAACACCCTTTTATTTTAGCGACATCTCGTGCTTAAACGCCGCCTCTTCGGAAAGAGTCAAGGCAATAGCTCTAAAAGAGATTTGAATTTGGATTTTATGCGTTCTTTTCGGTAAAGTGAATTGCGATAAAACAGGAAATACTTCCAGGCACGTCTTATGTCCCAATGACGAACATCGCAATATCGGCCCACAAGAGCCGCAAGCTGTGAAAGCCGGACTCCCGATAGCTGCGTGAACGAGCGCATGCAACGGGCCATGGAAGAATATCCGAAATGAAAACGATTGATATCCACCAAGGCGAAGTGATATTTCCCGTCAGGATCTTTGTGGTACAGGATATTCCCCGGATTGTAGTCGCCGGGTATCAGTTTATGGCGATGAAGAAAGACTGTAAAGGCTATAAAATCATCGCAAAGTTGTTGCTTTTCAACTTCATTGAGTCCTTTGATGGATGCAAGGGTTGGGTAAGGAAGATAACGGCAAAGGAAATACCCGGTATGGAATATTCCCCACCGATATACATGCACGTATCCGATCGGAACGGCTGTTTCGACTCCGCAGCACTCCAGGCGCATCGCATACCGATAGGCTCTTTTGGCTTTGGTGGGACGGAAGAAGGTATAAATGAAACAATTGAACACGGTAGGGTGCGCATATTTTTTGACAACCATCGGGATACCCTGCTCGTGCGTGGCGACGACCGTATTGCGGCGGTCGCAAAATACGTGATCGATCGGGAATTCCTCTTGAGGCAATCTCCGGACGAAATCTTCAAGATAGGCATAATCCGGATGAACGACTGTTTTCACGCGAGAAAAATCCATACGTTTTTCGGTTTTTATCGCGCAAAAATAGGAGGAGAAACGCCGGAAAAAAGGGGGAAATGGCCGGTATGCTGTTCCACATTTCCGGGAAAAAGGATATTACACAATGAGGCGGGAATAATCCCTTTCCGACGTCAACCGCAGCAATGCCTCAATTGTCCCGATACTGCGTAGGAGAAACACCGGAGAGGTGTTTGAAATACCGCGCAAAAAACGATTGGTTGGCGAAATTCAACTCTTCGCTGATCTGCTGCACGGTCATGTTGGTCGTTTTGAGCATAACTTTGGCCTGGAGAAGGACGTAGTCGTCGATGAGTTGTCCGGCTCGTTTACCGGTTACCGAGCGCAGGGTGGCCGAAAGATACTTTGGGGTGATGAACAGACGGTCGGCATAAAAGGCTACGGATCGGCTTTCCTTGTAATGTTGGATGAGCAGATCGAGAAACTGACGGCAGATTTCATCCTTGCGGCTCAAGCGGGTTTGCTGGTGGGAAAAATAGTCCTCCATGGCTAGAAATTCGAAAAACAAGGCTCCAAGCAGGTGTTGTACCACATCCAGACGGATGATGGGAGAGGAATTCTGCATCCTTTTCCGGATAAAATCGTGGTACTGGAGGAACATTTCCATGTCCGAAGACTTGAGTCGTATCTGCGGGTTGTCCCGAAGGGCGAAAAACACCGAGAAATTTTTTTTACGCGTCGATATGTTGGCCAACAATTCACTGGACATGAACATGAAACGTCCTTGAAAATCGGGGCTTTTTTCCACATGTCGGATCATTTGCCCGGGGAGTACCAAAAGCAATTCGTTGGGGTGAAGGATGTGTTCCTTCAGATCGACGGTAAAATGACACCTCCCGCAGACAGTTGCTACAAACATCAAGCCTTCCAGTTTGTACGGCATACTTTTTTGGGCTCTTTCGTCGAAAGTGTCGAACAGCGCAAAGTAATTTTCGAGATATTCCACATCCGGTAAAAAACTGTAACGGTTTGTGGCTTCTTTCTTCTGGGGCTTGTCGGTCATTTTTCTTCGATGTTTCGGGCAAACATACGAACATTTCGTTTTCAGCCCAAAATTTTAAGATTTTTGCGTGGTTCTTTGAAAAATACTTGTGTCTTCGTGTGTTTCGCAGGAGATTTTCAACGGATTCCTGTCGGGGATTCCGGGATCCGATCTTTTGAATATAATTTCTATTATGTAAAATAGAGTTTTCCGAAGCCTCACCCATCCGGCCTATACAATGAATATCGCCGCAGCATGACTTTTCCTTATTTGACACGTCTCCTCATGCTCGCAAGCATCCGTTGAGAAATATGAAAGATACCGCACGACAAAATTTCAATTCCCTCCAGCGGATGGTACTTTGCCTGGAAACGGCGGAAATGCCCTGCCGGATGCGGATTTTTGGCTGGTATGCACAAAAAAAGACCTCCTTGTACAGGAGGTCTTCGGGAATTCCCGTTTATTGTTATCCAAAATCAAGCGCGTGCTGCGATGATCGTCTTGAAGTCTTCCGCTTTGAGCGAAGCGCCACCGATCAGTCCGCCGTCCACGTCGGGCTGTGCAAAGAGCGAGGCGGCATTCTTGGCGTTGCAAGAGCCTCCGTAAAGGATCGTGAGATCCTCGGCAACCTGTTTTCCGTATTTGTCCTCGACTACCTTGCGGATGTGGGCATGCATTTCCTCGGCCTGTTCGGGCGTGGCGGTCAGCCCGGTACCGATGGCCCATACGGGTTCGTAAGCCAGTACGATGCGGCTCCATGCGGAGGCCGGAAGGTGGAACAAGGCGTTCTTGATCTGCTGCTCTACCACCTGGAAATGCGTGCCGGATTCGCGCTGTGCGAGTACTTCGCCGATGCAGAAGATCACTTCCATGTCTTCGGCCAGTACGGCATCCACTTTTTCGGCGAGGAATTCGTCCGTTTCGCCGAAGTATTGGCGGCGTTCGGAGTGTCCGAGGATGACTTTCGAGGCTCCGGCCGATTTGGCGATGGGAGCCGATACTTCACCCGTGTAAGCTCCGTTGGGCTTGGGATAGATGTTCTGGGCGGCTACGGCTACCGGGGTGCCTTTCAGCTCTTGAGCTACGGCGTACAGGTTGGTAAATACAGGAGCTACGACAACTTCTACTCCGCACAGGGGGCATCCGTCCAAAGCGGCTTTGATTTCCCCGGCCAAAGCGACGCTTTCCTGGAGGTTCTTGTTCATTTTCCAGTTGCCGGCTACGATTTTTCTTCTCATCTTTCGGTTTTGTTTGTTAAGTTTATATTTTTTAGTTATTTGTTTTTCTGCTTCTTATGGGGTCTGTTTTCCAACCGTTCTTTACATCCCCCCCCCTCCTTTCTTTTTCCATTCCTTTTCTCCTTTTCGGGCCTCTCCCCTTCTCTCTCGAAGGCTTTTTGCCGTATTCAGTTTCTCTTTATTTGGCGGTACGGATGCGGGGGTCGAGCCAAGCGTAGATCACATCGACGAAGATGTTGATCAGGATAAAGATACTGGCGATCACCAGCACCGAACCCATCACTACCGGAAGGTCCATGGAATTGAGCGCATCGACGATCGCCTTGCCCAGCCCGTTCCAGGCGAAGATGTACTCGATGAACACCGCTCCGGCCAACATTCCGGCAAACCAGCCCGAGGCGGCCGTAATCACCGGGTTCAGGGCGTTGCGCAGGGCGTGCTTTAGGATGACGGCATACGTGCTCAAGCCTTTGGCTCGGGCGGTACGGATGTAGTCCTGGCTCATCACGTCGAGCAGCGATCCGCGCATCAGTTGGATGACCACCGCCAAAGGCCGCATGCCGAGCGTGATGGCAGGCAGGACGATAGCGGCGATGGTCAGGTATTCACCCCGACCCAGGTTGTCGATCGTGTACAGGTTGCCGGTCATCGAAAGCCCGGTATAGTCGTGCAGCAGGTAACCGAATACCCACGCCACGATGATAGCAGCAAAGAACGAGGGAACGCTCATCCCGACACTTCCCAGTACCGAGACCGCCCGGTCGAATACCGAATCGCGCCACAGAGCGGCTAGGATGCCGATAAAAATGCCGATGATCATGGCCAAGGTCATGGCTACTACGGCCAGCACTACGGTATTGGGGAGCGTTTGTCCGATGATGCTGCTCACGTTCAGGCCGTCGCGCTGGTAGGACTGGCGCAGGTAAGGGAACTTGAGGATCAGGCTGTACTTGCCCAGCGGCAACAGGCGGATGTAGGAATACTTGTCTGCGGGGTATGTATAGTCGCCCGGGGTGTTGCTGTTGATCGACAGGGGTGAAAGGTCGTTGATGTAGTAGAGGTACTGCACCGGCAGCGGCTTGTCGAATCCGTAGCGGGCGCGGATGGCCTTCAACTGCGCTTCGTCTTCGCGTTGGTCCAGCATCATGCGGGCCGGATCGGACGGGATGGCCTGGAACAGGATAAAGACAATGGTGGCCAATCCCCACAACGTCACCAAGGCCTGTAATATTTTCTTCAGTACAAGTTTGAACATGCTTCCTTCCGCGTATTTTCCAACTCAATCTTCATTTTCCAATTCGAAACAACTCCGTTTGGACACCACCACTCCCCGCTTGAGCTCCACCACGCCCGGATTGGACCGCAGGATGGTTTTCAAGGTCACCGGATCGGTGAAATAGATGGGAAAAGGGATGCCGAGCCGTTCGACCGCTTCGCCTTGGTCGGTATTGGCCAATACGACAACGGGCGTATCTCGAGTGGCCAGGTAACGCAGCACCGCTTCCCAACCTTCCGGATGGGAGGCCTCCATGTCGAAGCAGGTAACCAGATATACGTGTTCCAAGGCCAGCAGACTGTCCGTCCGGTCGATTCCGTCGCGATCCGTTGCCGAAAAACCGGTGATGGAAGGCAGTTTTCCGCTCACCAGGCGCGTATCGCGCGAGACGAATTCCGCTCCGGGGATGTTCCAAGGTTCCTGCTGGTCGGAAAAACGCTTTTCACGTCCGTCCACCCGGTAGGTCCATACGTTTTCGAATACCGGCGCATCCTCCCCCTGCGGGAGTTCCATCGCCCGGGGGATGTCCGTTCCCACGGCATAGGGACGCAGGTCCACCAGCGGTTCGTACCGCAGCACGTAGTAGATGATCCCTATCGAAAAGGCGAAGAGCAAGGCGACGATGCTCATCGAGGTGCGGAAGCCCAAAGCCGGCTTGATAAAACGCTGCCATACGATCAGTTGCACCACCAGGGCCAGGATAACGATGTTCTTGGCAAAAGACGCCCAGGGCGACAGGTGGAGCGCATCGCCGAAGCATCCGCAATCCGGCACCGCTCCTGTAACGGCCGAGAAAAAGGTAATGGCGGTAAACACTCCGTTGAGTGCCAGGAGTGTCCACAAGGCGAATACCTTGAAGCGTCCCATCAGCAGAACAGCTCCCAGGATCAGTTCGAGGGTAATGAGCGTCCCGGCGGCGTCCACCACCAGGAAATGCGGGAGTTCGATACCGAGGCCGAAAGCGGAGAGGTATTCTTCGATCTTGAACGTCAGGCCGAGCGGGTCGTTGAGCTTGACCAGCGCTGAAAATACGAACACCAGACCGAGCACGATGCGGATGACGGTCGTTGCCGTCTTCTTGCGCACCCGGAGTAGCCGTTCGTCTTCTTCCGCTTGTGGTTTACCACTCATGGTTTTCTGCGAGTTTTATCAGGGCAAATGCCGAATAGTTGAGCATATCGTAATAATTGGCCTCCACACCTTCCGAAATACAGGTGCGTCCGCCGTTGTCCTCGATCTGTTTGACCCGCAGGATCTTCTGCAGGACCATGTCGCACAGCGAGGAGATACGCATCGAGCGCCACGCTTCGCCGTAGTCATGATTCTTTCGTTCCATCAGGCTTTTGGCTTCGCCGGCGAACCGGTCGTAGAGCACCTCCACTTCTTCGCACGAGAGGTCGGGACGATCCACCACGCCTTTTTCCGCCTGGATCAAGGCAATGATGCAGTAATTGACGATGGCGACAAATCCATCGGCCTCTCCTTCGTCGTCCACCATGCGGTGCCCGGACTGCTGGAGGGAGCGGATGCGCTGAGCCTTGATGAAGATCTGGTCGGTGAGCGAAGGAAGCCGCAAGATGCGCCAAGCCGGGCCGTAGTCGGCCAGTTTTTTGGAAAAAAGAGCGTGGCACCGCTGGATTACGGCGTCGAATTGTTTCGAGGTATTCTTGTCTTGCCCTACCGAGAATGTATCCATAGGCTTTTCGTTTCAATTTTCAAAGGTAGTGATTTTTCCCCACCTGCCCACGGGCTTGCAAGGAAAACAAACAAAAAAACCGCCGGGTGTGAACTTCCCGGCGGAAAAAGCGTTTTTCCTGAGATCCAAGCGCGATCGCTGCAGGCAAAAGGACTCACTCCCGAAGAGTGATCACCACTCGGAAAGCGCAGAAGCGTTCATGCCGACGATTACTGCTATTATGAAAACCAAGAAGTACAGTCCGAAAACGATCGCCACCCAGATCAACGAAGCCTTTGCCCAGTTGGCACGGTTGCGGTTGCCGGTACTGCTCACCGCCCATACGATCAGCAGGATCAGATTGACAAGCGGAATGATCATCAACAGTTGTGTGACGAACCAATCGGATACGGACATCACCTGACGGTCTTTTTCCCGAGGGTCGAACACCGGCCCGGCAGGATTGGGATACGTGTTTTCCATGTGTAGAAGGTATTAAATGTTAGGATGGTATGATTCGATATACGGATTCTGCCTGTTGCGAAGAGGAGATTCGTTGCCTCCTGTTTTCTGCGCGTGTTTTTTTTGCGCTTTTGCGCCAGACCAAGGTAGTCATTTTACAAGGATCTTCATCGCTCCTTGTCGAAATTTTTCTACACTTCTTCACTCGGAATACCGGAATATTTCTCTCAAGCACCTCCGAGGCAAGAAAAAATACGTTCCCCACTCCCTACATCGCTACAAGTACACCGGGAATGCTTACATTTGCAGGTACGAAACACAAAAAAACGCTTTCCTATGTCCACCATTACCCCCGATCCGGGCTCGTCCCGCAGCAAAACCCAGCAGGTGCGCGAGATGTTCGACCGTATCTCCGGGCACTACGATTTCCTGAACCATTTCCTCTCCTGGGGCATCGACGTGATGTGGAGGAAGAGGCTGGTAAAGATCGCCCAGCCGGCGCGCGGAGGCAGGATTCTGGACATCGCTACCGGAACGGGCGACCAAGCGATCATGCTGGCCGAAAGGCTCGCCCCCCAGCGCATCGATGCCGTGGACCTTTCGGAAAAAATGATGGACATCGGCTGGGAAAAAGTCCGGAAAAAAGGCCTCGAAGGGACGATATTCTTCCAGCGGGCCGACTGCCAGAGCCTGCCGTTCGAACACAACACGTTCGACCTGGCTACCGTTTCTTTCGGGGTGCGCAATTTTGAAAACCTGGCTCAAAGCCTCTCCGAAATCCACCGGGTGCTCAAACCGGGCGGCATGCTGCTGATCCTCGAGTTTTCCTACCCCACCCGCTTCCCGATCCGCCAGCTTTATACTTTTTACACCCGCTACATCCTGCCGGCCATCGGACGGATCGTCTCCCGCGACGCCCGTGCGTACACCTATCTGCCGGAGTCCATCCGCGCTTTCCCCGCCGGGCGCAACTTTACCAACATCCTGCGTTCGGACGGATTTCTGGCTACGCGTTTTCTCCCGCTCACCGGCGGGATTGCCACCATCTATTCGGCCCTCAAACCCCGCCAGGAACTGCGATGATCCTCGAAGTACAACTGCGTCTTACCCCCTCCCAAGCAGCGAATGCCGACCTGGTGCGAGAGGCCGCTTGCCGCAAGGCGCGTATCGCGCCCCGTACGCTCAATGCCCTGCGGGTACTGCGCCGCTCGATCGACGCCCGTGCCCGTGAACCGATGGTCGAAGTCGCCGTAGCGGTGTACTCGGGGAACGATTCCCCGCAGGAGAACCCTCCGGTGGAGTATCCCGATGTACACGGGGCGGAGGAAATCATCATCGTGGGTTCCGGTCCGGCCGGGATGTTCGCGGCACTGAAGGCTATCGAATGCGGTTACCGGCCCATCGTCCTGGAACGGGGCAAGGACGTGCATGCGCGCCGCCGGGACATCAAGGCTCTTTGTACCCAACACATCGTCGATCCCGATTCCAATTACTGCTTCGGCGAAGGAGGCGCCGGGACCTACTCCGACGGGAAACTGTATACCCGCTCCAAAAAACGGGGCGACACCTCGGGCATTCTCGCCCGTCTGGTACAACACGGAGCGTCTCCCGAGATCATCACCGATGCCCGCCCGCATATCGGCACCGACAAGCTGCCTGCCGTGGTGGAAAACATCCGCCGGCAGATCGTCCAATGCGGCGGCGATTACCTGTTCGGACGCCGGGTGAGCGACCTGCAGATCCGTGATGGACGGGTCTGCGGAGTGGAGACCCTCGGCGGGGAACGCTTCGAAGCGCGAGCCGTGATCCTGGCTACGGGACACTCGGCGCGGGACATCTACGAACTGCTGCACCGCAAGGGGATTGCCCTCCAAGCCAAAGGAACGGCCATAGGCGTGCGTTTGGAACACCCCCAGGAGCTTATCGACCGTATCCAGTACGGCCCGAAAGGACGCGGGCAGTACCTTCCGGCGGCGGCCTACCGCGTGGTGGCGCAAAGCGGCGGACGGGGTGTTTACAGTTTTTGCATGTGTCCGGGAGGCTACATCGTGCCCAGTGCGACCGATGCCCGGCAGGTGGTGGTAAACGGCATGTCGCCCTCCATGCGCAACGGTCGAAAAGCCAACTCGGGCATCGTCGTTTCGGTCGAACCCCAGGATCTCCCTCCCCAGTACGAACGCTACGGGGTGATGGGACTGCTGCAGTTTATCCGGGACATCGAATGCCGCGCTTGGGAGGCCGGGGGGAAAACCCAGACGGCACCCGCGGCCCGGATGACGGACTTCTGCCAGAAGCGCATCTCGTCTTCCCTGCCCGATACGACTTACCTTCCGGGGATCGTCCCGGCCGATCTGGACCAGGTGCTGGGCGCGTTCATCGCCCCCCGTCTGCGGGAAGGCTTGCAGGCGTTCGGGCGGAAGATGCGGGGCTTTTACACCGCGGAAGCGACCCTGATCGGGGTGGAAACGCGCACTTCCTCCCCCTTGCGCATCCCCCGCGACCCGGCGACCCTCGCGCATCCGCAGGTATCCGGTCTGTTTCCTTCGGGCGAAGGGGCGGGATACGCCGGTGGTATCGTCTCGGCAGCGGTCGATGGGCAGAATTGTGCCCTGGCAGCGATCGAGTACTTGAAAAACGAAGCGAAGTAGGCTCTCCGGCCAGCTTTGCAGATAAAAACACGAACTTTATGCGTAAGTTTCTTGTCCGGATCCTTTTGTTCTTCCTGTCCGTTTCCCCAACCATCATGGCTCAATCGCGGGATTCCTTGCAGAACTCCCTGCGGCAGATTGCCAGCAAGGCCGATGCACAGGTAGGTATCGCCGTTATCTTCCATGGGACCGATACCATTACGGTAGGCAACGACGACCGCTATCCTTTGATGAGTGTATTCAAATTTCATCAGGCTTTGGCCGTGATCGACTACCTGAAGCGTAACGGCCTTTCCCTCGACTCGCGCGTGTACATAAAAAAAGAAGACCTCCTGGAAGACACCCACAGTCCTTTGCGCGACCGATACCCTCAAGGAGAACGATGGCTGTCCGTCGGGGACCTTCTGACCTATACCCTGCAACAGAGCGACAACAATGCTTGCGACATACTCTTTCGGTATATCGGCGGGACGGAAGTCGCCGATGCCTACCTTCGCCGGATAGGCCGGGAGCATTTCTGCATTTCCGCTACCGAAGAGCAGATGAACGCCGATCCACACACCAGCTACGACAACTGGACCACCCCGTTGGAAGCCGCCTCCCTGCTCGAATACTTCCTCACGGACACTACCGATACCTTCGAACAAAACGGACGACGGTTTGTCCTGCAAAACCTGCTGGAGTGTTCTACCGGGCAGGACCGTCTTGCGGCTCCTTTGGGAAAAACGGAAGCCGTCCTCGGACACAAAACCGGTACCGGCGGGCGGAATGCCCAAGGACGTCTGATCGCAACGAACGACATCGGTTTCGTCCTGCTGCCAAACGGGCATCACTATACGATCGCTGTCTTTGTCAAGGATTCCGCCATGACGCCCGAGGAAAACGCCCGGATCATTGCAGAAGTTTCCGAAGCTGTTTACCGCTATGCCTGCACCATCGAGTAAAAAACACGGACCGCGTTATTTTTTTGAAGCCTGCGCCCGGGGATGATACCGTTGCACGACCTCCGTCAGACGGGAGAGATCGATATGGGTGTATATCTCGGTGGTGGTGATGGAGGCATGTCCCAGCATGGCCTGGATGTCGGCCAAGTCCGCCCCACCTTCGAGCAAATGCGTGGCAAAACTGTGCCGCAAGGTGTGGGGACTGACTTTTTTCTCGATTCCGGCATCGGCGGCCGCGCGGCGGATGATGGTAAAGACCATCGCCCGGGTGAGCCCCGTTCCCCGGCGGGAAAGAAATACGGTGTCGGCCCAGCGCGAGGAGACTTCCTGATGCGAGCGGACGGTGTCGATGTAGCTTTGTACCAAACGAATGGCCCGGGTGTTTATCGGGACGAAACGCTCCTTCGAGCCTTTTCCCCGCACGCGGATAAAACCTTCGGCAAAAAACAGGTCGGAGAGGTGCAGCTCGGTGAGTTCCGACACCCGCAATCCGCAGGCGTACATCAGTTCGAGCATCGTACGGTTGCGTTCGCCCTGAGGCTCGTCCAGCCGGATCGCCGCGATGAGCCGATCCACTTCCTCTACCGTGAGTACGTCGGGCAGACGTCGGCCCGTCCGGGGTGTTTCGAGCAGCAGCGCAGGATTTTCCTCCGTGTAGTTCTCCACGTTCAGAAAACGGTAAAACCCCCGCACGGCCGATACCAGACGTGAAAGGGAACGGGGAGAAAGCCCCAGGCGGGCACACTCCCGCACGAAATCCTCCAAGTGTTCGAAAGTGAGTTTCCAAGGGGCGTTCTGCGGGCAATGCTGCTGGACGTAAAGCCGGAGTTTTTCCAAATCGAGGGCATACGACTGGGCCGTGCGGGGGCTCAACCCGCGCTCGATGCGCAGGTAATGCGAAAAATCCCGGATGCTCTCTTCCCAGTGGTTCACGGTACAAATCGTCTTTGGAATGGCTAAAATTAGCAAATAGATCGCTATCTTTGCACACGTATAATCGCATTTTGTCATGAAAATACTGATCCTCAACGGTCCGAATCTCAACTTGCTGGGACGACGCGAACCCTCGGTGTACGGCAACCGATCCTTCGACGAGTATTTCCAAGTGCTGCAAAAACGCTACGCGAAACACGACCTGGAGTATTTCCAGAGCAATTCGGAAGGCGAGATCATCTCGAAGATCCATCAGGTGGGCTTCGACTATGACGGCATCGTACTCAACGCCGGTGCCTACACCCACACCTCGATCGCCATTGCAGACGCCATCCGGGCGGTCCAAACTCCGGTGGTCGAGCTGCACATCTCCAACGTGTATGCCCGCGAAGAGTACCGCCACCGTTCGATGATCGCCCCTGCGTGCCGGGGGTGCATCTGCGGATTCGGGTTGAAAGGCTACGACCTGGCCATCGAGAGTTTTTGGGGCGACCCGTCCGCTTCGAAAAAACCGCTGGGGGAAAAATGGCAAAAGGCCTTCGGGATCGCCGAGGAGCTTCGTGCCGGCGGCGACAACCTGGCGGTGATCGCCGAAAAGCTCAACCGGATGGAAGTAAAAACTCCCCGGGGAAAGGCCTGGACGGTACAGACCGTCGGAAGAATGTTGCAAAAGAAGAAGAACTGACGTTTTATATATGGTAACTGCCGAACAGGTAAAAGACATCGTAACCCGTACCGCCGCACTGGGTCGGTATCTGGACATCGACAAAAAACTGGCCCGCATCGAGGCCGACGAAGAAAAAACCCAGGATCCCGCGTTTTGGAACGACGCCAAGGAAGCCGAACGGCTGATGAAGCATCTGCGCAGCGAAAAACGCTGGGTGGACGACTTCCATGAGGTCAAAACGGCGGCGGACGACCTGGAAGTGATCTACGATTTTTACAAACAGGAAGGCGCCACCGAAGAGGAAGTGGAGGAACACTACTCCACCGCGCTGAAAAAACTGGAAGACCTCGAATTCCGCAACATGCTCTCCGGCGAAGAGGATGCCATGAGCGCCGTGTTGCAGATCACGGCCGGGGCCGGCGGTACCGAGAGCAACGACTGGGCGTCGATGCTCATGCGCATGTACCTGATGTGGGGCGAGAACTTCGGTGCCAAGATCCGCGAACTCAACTACCAGGAAGGCGACGTGGCCGGCATCAAGACCGTTACCCTGGAATTTGACGCCGAGTACGCCTTCGGTTACCTCAAGGGAGAAAACGGCGTACACCGCCTGGTGCGCATCTCGCCTTTCGACGCAGCAGCCCGGCGACACACCTCATTCGTCTCGGTGTACGTGTATCCCCTGGTGGACGACACCATCGAGATCCACATCAACCCGGCGGACATCACGTGGGATACGTTCCGCTCCTCGGGAGCCGGCGGCCAGAACGTCAACAAGGTAGAAACCGGCGTACGCCTGCACCACGCTCCCTCGGGCATCGTGATCGAAAACACCGAGACACGTTCCCAGTTGGAGAACAAGGAAAAAGCGATGCAGCTGCTCCGCTCGCAACTCTACCGCATCGAACTGGAAAAACGCCAGGCCAAACGCGCGGAGATCGAAGCCGGAAAGATGAAGATCGAATGGGGTTCGCAGATCCGCAACTACGTCCTGCAACCCTACAAACTGGTCAAGGACCTGCGCACCGGGTACGAAACCTCGGATACCGATGCCATCCTCTCGGGCAGGATCGACGATATGCTCAAGTCGTACCTGATGATGATGGGCCAGAAAGATGCCGAAAAAGCGGACGAAAGCCCGTTTTAAGAGACCTTTCCCGGACCTTTTTCCTTGCCTGCGGGCGATGTTGGGTCCGTAAGGTCCTGAGAGGATCCCGACAAATACCGGTTTATTTGCTGCCTCGGTTGTTTATCTCCGGGGCGGGACGAACGTAAAAAAAAACGACAAAAAACGAAAAACATGACATACGACGAACTTTTTGCACAGATCCGCCGGAAAAAGAGTTTCCTGTGCGTAGGACTGGACCCGGACGTGCGCAAACTCCCCGCTTGTCTGAAGGAGGCGCAGGAGCCCTTGTTCGACTTCTGCCGCGCCATCATCGACGCCACTGCACCCTACTGCGTGGCGTACAAGCCCAATACCGCCTTCTTCGAATCGTGCGGAGCGGCCGGATGGCAGGCTTTGGAAAAGACCGTCGCCTATCTCCGTACCCACTACCCGGACGTATTGACCATCGCCGACGCCAAGCGCGCCGACATCGGCAATACTTCCGCTATGTACGCCCGGACATTTTTCGAGACGATGGATTTCGATGCGGTAACCGTAGCTCCGTACATGGGGAGCGACTCGGTGGGACCGTTCCTGGAGTTCGAGGGCAAGTGGGTCGTGCTGCTCGCCCTGACCTCCAACGCCGGCGGGGGCGATTTCCAGCTTTCCACGCTGGCCAGCGGAGAGCCCTTGTATCGGAAAGTGCTCGAAACTTCCCGGCAATGGGCCTCGGCCGAGCGGATGATGTACGTAGTGGGTGCCACGAAAGCCGAATATCTTTCCCAGGTGCGGGAAGTCATCCCGGATCATTTCCTGCTGGTGCCCGGCGTCGGAGCGCAGGGAGGTAGCCTGGAAGAGGTATGCCGGCACGGGATGAACAGTCATTGTGGATTGATCGTCAACTCTTCACGCGGCATCATCTACGCTTCTTCCGAAAGCGATTTTGCACAGGCGGCCGCCCGCGAGGCGGCGAAACTGCAAGCCTCGATGCAACGCGAACTCGAAAACGCCGCCCTGCTCTAACCTCCTTCGTTTTTACCCCAGAAAACCATGCCGTTCGCTGCAGAAATCTACGAAGCAGGCGCCCGCATCGGGCTGTGGAACATCACCGAAAGCGAAGCGGCACTGCGCACCGGCATCACGCTATCCCCGGCTTCGATGTCGCTGATCAACGGTTCGGGCAGTGCCAAGCGTCGGCGCGAACTGCTGGCGGTACGCTCCCTGATGCACCGGATGGGTATTTCCGACAACGACCTGTACTACCAGGACGAAAAACCGATGTTGCGCAGCGGGCGTTACATCAGCATTTCTCATTCGGGAACGATGGCCTGTATCGCCCTCTCGGCCGAAGGACCGGTGGGGGTCGATATTCAGGAGATCAAACCCCGTCTGTCCATCGTGGTGCGCTGGCTCACCAAGTCGGCTCCGGATGCGGCAGGCCGCAACGTAAGCCTGATCCGTTCGGGGCTTTTGTGGACAGCCCGCGAAGCGATGTTCAAACTCGCCGGTCGGGAGGGAGTCTCGATGCGCAGTTTCCACACCCAGTTACCGGAAGGAGAAATAGGCACCCAAGGGTGTTTCCCCGGATATTTGGACACCGGGACGGGGACGGAAACGTTCCAGGTGCACTACCGCGTATTGGAAGGCTATGTCCTGGCCGTGGCTTTCCCCACGGAAGCAGCCGACGCGACGGAAGGTACCACCGATCTTTGAAGGCATAAAATCCCTCGGCCAGGAGCGCCGTAGCGAGATTCCGACCGGGAACGTCCCCGGTCGGAAAATTCAGAAAAATATCCGATCGCATGAATCGTCCGGACGAAAAAGAAAAAATCCAAGAGATGGCCCCCGAGAAAGTTTCCGCGGGCTTTGTCGGTTTTCTGCGCCATCCGAATGAAAACCTCAAGGCGGACTATCGTCCCGGAGGACTGCTGAGAACAGTTTGCTGGTGGGCGGGGGTTCAGGTTTTCTTCGCGATAGCCATGGCGCTGCTGATCACCTTCGACCTGGGCCAAGGGGGTGCGGAGACCTCCCGTTCGTCGATGCCCCCGGAAGGCGTCTCCGCCAAGGCTTTCCTTTGGCTGCTCATCTTTCTTCCCCCGGTGTTGGAGGAGTTCCTGTTCCGTTACCCGCTTCGCCGTACGCGCTGGGCGCTGACCTTCTGGAGCACAGTAGCGGTTTACCTGCTGGTCTCGGCCCTGGTGGGTGTACGGGGCATCGAACCGCAAGGCCTCCTCTGGCGTTTGGCTCTGGGTGGGGCCGTCGGTTTGGCTGTGGGGCTGGGCGGCTGGCGGTACGCGCTGAAGATAAACTTCGGGGGGTTGTTTTACTTCTCGGCGGCGGTATTTGCCCTGCTGCACTTGTCCAACCTGCATGGGGAGGACTTCCAGTGGATTTACCTGCCGTACTTGTTGGTTTACACGCTGGACAAATTTGCTTCGGGTATGGTGTACGGATACGCTCGGATGCGCCACGGCTTCGGGGCGGCAGTGGTTCTGCATGTGCTCTCCAACCTGTTTTTCGTCATATAGTTCGATGTTCCGTTGATGGGAATGCTCTCGCCCGCCCAGGGAAAAACGAAGTTTTTCCTCTCGACTTCGTGTATCTTTGGCTTCGCTCAAGACAGGATGCGACTCGGCACCGTTAAGATCGAAAACTTCGTTTTCATCTTTCCGCTGCGCTCGGCTTTGATTATCTTTGGCTTCGCCCAAGATAGGATGCGCCTCGGCAAAGCCAAGTCCGAAAACTTCGTTTTCTCCCTCGGCTTTGCGCTCGGCTTTCACTATCTTTGCAAATAATAAACCCTTGCGCTCTTGGACAAGAGCAAAGGAGAAAGAGGGAAAAAAACTTTTTCCTACTGCATGAGGTTTTTTCAAAACACGAAAAAAGAACAAAAAGAATATGGCAAATATCCTGGCTATCGTCGGAAGGCCGAATGTGGGCAAATCGACGCTTTTCAACCGCCTGACCCAGACGCGGCAGGCCATCGTGGACTCCGTTTCGGGTGTAACCCGCGACCGCCACTATGGGAAATGCGACTGGAACGGCTTGGAATTTTCGGTGATCGATACCGGCGGGTATGTCCGCGGGTCGGACGATATCTTCGAGGACGAGATCGCCAAACAAGTGCACCTGGCCATCGACGAAGCATCGGTAATCCTGCTGATGACCGATGCCCAGTCCGGGGTAACGGCCATGGACCAGGAAGTGGCACAGATCCTGCGCCGCAGCAAAAAGCACGTTCTGTTGGCTGTAAACAAGGTCGATAGTTCCATCCACGAACCTTTTACAGCCGATTTCTATTCGCTCGGACTGGGCGCCCCCTACTCCGTTTCGGCCATCAACGGCAGCGGTACGGGCGAAATCCTCGATGCGGTGGTGGAATTCTTCCGCCGTGACGAGGCCGAACAGCCTTCCGAGCAGGCCGACCCTTCGGAAAAAGCCCTGCCTCGTTTTGCCATCGTCGGAAGACCGAACGTGGGCAAGTCCTCGCTCACCAACGCCCTGCTGGGGGAAGACCGCCACATCGTCACCAACATCGCCGGGACGACCCGCGACGCAGTCGATTCGCTCTACAACCGCTTCGGACACCGTTTTTACCTGGTGGATACGGCCGGTCTGCGCAAAAAGAGCAAGGTGGAGGAAGACCTGGAGTTCTACTCGGTGATGCGCTCGGTACGGGCCATCGAAAACGCCGACGTGTGCCTGCTGGTGATCGACGCTACGCAAGGCTTCGAAGCCCAGGACATGAACATCTTCCACTTGGCCGACTCCAACCGCAAGGGCATCGTCATCCTGGTAAACAAATGGGATCTGGTGGACAAGAGCCACAATACGGCACGGGATTTCGAAAAGGCGATCCGCGAAAAGATAAGCCCCTTTACCGACGTGCCCATCCTGTTCATCTCCGCTTTGGAGAAACAGCGCATCTTCAAAGCGGTCGAAACAGCTGTCCGCGTGTATGAAAACCGCGCCCGGCGCATCAAGACCAGCGAGCTGAACGAGGTGATGATCCCCATCGTGGAAACGACCCCTCCTCCGGCCACCAAAGGCAAGTACATCCGGATCAAGTTCTGCACCCAGCTGCCTACCGCTTCGCCCAAGTTCGCGTTCTTTGCCAACCTGCCGCAGTACATCAAAGAGCCGTACAAACGTTTTGTCGAAAACAAGCTGAGGGAAAATTTCGACTTTACCGGCGTGCCGCTGGACATCTATTTCCGCAAGAAATAACCCGTCCCATTCGGAGGCCGCCTGCGCTGGCGCAAACGAGTACTTTTTCAAACAAAAAACGGATCGAACCTTTCCCGTGAAAGACTTCAGAAAATACGGATTCCTCGCCCTGCTCGCCTTTACGGTGGCGACCTTTTCGCTCCTGGGGGCTGGCCCGGCGCGGCAATCTCCTCCACCGGAACAAAACAACGTTCCCTCTTCGGAGGGATATACGGACGGTGTGCCGGTGGACGACGGTTCGTGGGGGGCTCCGGCACGTTCGCTGTCGGCTCCGAAACAAATGCCCGAACGCACGCCTTCGAAGGATCTTCCCCAGCCCGTCCGCGCGGTAAAAAAGGCTGCTCCGGCGCCTTCCGACCGGGATACCTCGGACAACGCTGCGGTTTCTCCGCAAGCGCCTGCATCCTCATCCCCGGGGAACACCCGCACGACCCGCATCCGTATCGACAATGCCGATCTGATCAGCAACAACGAGGACCTCGCTCCGGGCGTGCAGAAACTCATCGGCAATGTGCGTTTTCTCCACGGGAATACCCTGATGACCTGCGACAAGGCCGAATACAACCGCTCGCAGAACACGTTCTTTGCCACCGGGAATGTATTTGTCAACGAAGGCGATACCCTGACCCTTCGCAGCGACCAGATGCTCTACACGGGCGACGACCAGCTCATCAAGGCTTTCGGGCATGTCGTACTCACCCACAAGACCACTACCCTGCGCACCGACACGCTGGACTACGACCGGATGCGCGAACAAGCCTACTACTTCTGCTCGGGAACCATCACCGACGACAAAAACACGCTGGAGAGTCAGATCGGTGTTTACCGGGTACCGGACGACATGGTCGATTTTTACCTCGACGTACACGCCTGGGATCCGGAGTACAACATGTATTCCGACACCCTGCACTACCACACCGAGACCAAAATCATCACCGTCGAAGGGCCGACCAATATTTACAGCGACAAAAACCGCATCTATACCGAACAAGGCTCCTACGACACCCAAAGCGGTGTAACGGACGGCTACCGCAACAACCGTGTCTCGTACGGGCGTCGGATGCTCCGCTCGGACACCCTGCACTATGACCGTCAGGGAGGATATGCCCGGGCCGTATCCCGGGTAGAAATCCAGGACACCGCCCAGCGTGCAGCCGTATACGGGGATTTTGCCGAGTATTTCGAGGCGCAGGATTCGATCATCTTCCCCCGCCGTCCCAAAGCGGTCCAGGTGTTGGATCGCGACACTCTGTACTCGCGGGCCGATACGATGATGGTAACCCGTCGCAGTTCGCTGATGGCTTACCTGGCAGCACGTAATGCAACCGCCGACTCCTCCGCCACCGAAGACAAATCCACCACCGGAGAGCATGGAGTAAATGCGGAAAAAATCTCGGAGATCTTTGGCAATTTTTCCGGGGTAAAACTCCCGGATCGCCCTATCGAAGCACCGGACAGTACGGAAGTGCCCTCTTCTCCGGGCAGTCTTTCGGCGGAAGAGGCGCCCGATGCCCCGGCAGTCGACTCCCTGGCCGGGATGAGTGAAAAACAACGCCGCAGGGCGGAAAAGAAACGCCTTCGCGAAGAAAAACGCGCCGCCAAGGCTTCTGCCTGGGAGCAAAAACGTAAGGAGAAAGAAAACGAAAACGGTTCTCCTGCCCCTGTCTCTGACACGCTCGCCGTAGAAGTCCTTTCTCCGAAAGAGGTAGTCCCCGAGGCAGACAGCGTGGCTTCCGCTCCAGCGATCGACACACTCGGGATCGTCGCTTCCCCCTCGGATTGGGGGACGCTTCCACCCTCCGCAGGGGATTCGCTCTTGCCCCCGCCGCCCGATACCCTCGCTTGGAACCGGGAATCGGACGACAGCCTGCGGGTGATGCGTTCGTTCCACCATGTGCGCTTTTACAAGAAAGACCTTTCGGGAGTGGCCGATTCGGTGTTCTACGACCAGAAAACAGGCGTGATGAGCCTGTACGGTTCGCCGGCCATCTTTGCGCAGGAAAGTCAGATCACGGCCGATTCCATTTACGTCACGCGCGATCTGGAGAAAAATGTCCTCGATTCGATCATCCTGGTTACCGAAGCCTTCATCCTCTCGCAGGATAGCCGGGATCCTGGGCTCTACAACCAGATCCGGGGCAAGACAATGCGGGGAAAGCTCATCGACAACGATTTGCGCATCGTCCATATCACAGGCAATGCTCAAACACTGTATTACTCCTACGACAACAGCGGGAAGAGCATCGGCCTGAACAGCAGTACCGCCTCGACGATGCAGGTGATCCTGAAAGACTCCCAGGTGCAGAAAGTACGCTTTAACAAGCAACCCAAAGGGGTGATGATGGCAGCCGGAAAGGATTCCCCGGAGGAGTCCCAACGACTTCCCGGTTTTGTCATCCGCAGCGACGAACGGCCCTTGGGACCTGAAGACATTTGGGAAGGACCGGTAGAGATCGACTTGGGATTTGCAGCCCCCCCTGTTACCGCTGCTACGGCGGGTGTCGCCACGGGCGACGAGGAAGACAACGGCACTTGGGGACCCGAAGCATCGTCCCCGCAAGATGCACCGCCTTCTCCCGCGACGTCCGATGCGGATTCCGGAAAAAATCCCTAAGCGGAGAGTTTCTCCCGAAATTGTTTTTTCTCACAAAACTCCCTGCCCGAGGTAAAAAAACACCGGGGTTCTCCTCGTATCTTTGCTCCGAACCAACCAAGAGACATATTTGCATGCCATGGAGTACGATGAAATCCGACAATTGATAGAACGAGCCTGGGACGACCGCTCTCTGCTGGAAAACCCGGAAGTACAACAAGCGATCCTCCAAACGGTCGATCTGTTGGACCAGGGTCGTTTGCGCGTAGCCTCCCCCAACCCCGAAGGCGACTGGGAAATCCACACTTGGGTAAAAAAAGCCGTAGTGCTGTATTTTCCCCTTCGTCCGATGGAAACCCTCGCGGCCGGGCCGTTGGAATGGCGGGACAAGATACCCTTGAAAACGGACTACGCCTCCCGGGGAGTACGTGCCGTGCCACCCGCAGCCTCCCGCTACGGGGCTTACATTGCCCCCGATGTGATCCTGATGCCTTCGTACGTCAACATCGGCGCTTATGTCGATAGCGGGACGATGGTCGATACGTGGGCTACGGTGGGCTCCTGCGCCCAAATCGGACGCCATGTGCACCTCTCGGGCGGAGTGGGCATCGGAGGGGTGCTGGAACCTCTGCAAGCCTCGCCGGTAATCGTGGAGGACCATGCGTTCATCGGGTCGCGTTGTATCGTGGTAGAGGGTTGCCACATCGGCCGGGAAGCAGTCCTGGGCGCGGGTGTAGTGCTGACCGGTTCGACCCGGATCATCGACGTAACCACCCCAGAGGGACGGCAGTACATCGGATATGTGCCGCCCCGCAGCGTGGTAATCCCGGGATCATTCGAAAAACAATACCCGGCCGGTCGGTTCAGTGTGCCGTGCGCCTTGATCATCGGGCAGCGGAAAGAAAGTACCGACAAGAAGACTTCGCTCAACGATGCCTTGCGGCAATACGACATAGCCGGATAAAAAATGCGGCCAATAAAAAAGTTCGGAGGTGCTGCCTGTGGCAGCACCTCCGAACTTTTTATGATACAAAGAATCCCTTTTACTGCGGGCGGGCGAACATCGCGTCGTTTACCGGATAATCCACTCCTATGGTATCGATCGACACGGAAGAAGCCATATTTCCCCCTACCAGGGTTTTTATCATCGAAGGATATTTCATCCCACCGGAGGTTTTATAGCCCTCGAAGGTCATTTTCACCGGCGTTTTCTGGCCATTCACATCGGCTTGCGCTTCTACGAAAGCCGGCATTCCGGTCAGTGCGTCGAAATAAACGGTCATCTCTCCCGTCGGATCGCCTTCGATCTTGGACACCGCCCGTACCACCTGATACTCGATGCCCCCTTGCTGAACAGGGTCGAGAAGTTCGAGGTCGTAATTCTCGCTATCCCATCTCAATCCGGATATCACGTCGTATTGATCGACCATCTGGGACAACTGCTCCTGGGGAATCGTCTGAACTCCCATTCCGGGAACGGACATCCAGCCTTGCTGCCCATTGACGATCATCAGGATCGTTTGTCCATTGGCCGTCATTTCTATCCGTACGCGCCCCTGGGGAGCCTTTATGATCGTGCAAGGGATCTGCATTCCCATCGCTTCGACGTTTATGCGGCTCATCACCACCGTCTTTTCCGGATCTACCTGATTGAAGCCCGAACGCTCCTCGTAACGGTTCATCACCGACTGGGCATCCTGGGCCTGGACTGTTGCCCCGCAAAACCAGAGGGCAGCTGCCAGACAAAGTATTTTTTTCATCGTATCTATTGGTCTTTCAAATGATTATTTTTCCTCCGAGGGCTGAACGAACAGCGAATCGGGTGCTGCGTAATTGACGATCAGGGTATCGATGAGCGCCGAATAAACCTCCTTGCCATCGGTCGAGGAAGTAAGGCTCGAAGGATACTTCACGCCCTGAGCTTCTTCATATGCCCCGAAGACCACTTCTCCGGAGGTTTCCTGTCCGAGCATATTCAGTTTGTATTCCGTAAAGTCCGCCAAACCCGTTTCCCGGTTGAAGAAGACCTTTTGGTGTACCTGTCCGAGCGAGTCTTGCTTGGGAGCGGCTTCCACTACGTTGTACTTCTTTCCGTTTTTCTTTTCCGAAGGAAGCAACGTCAAACGATAGTCGGCCGTATCCCATTTGATACCCGAAAGAGCGTTGAACTGCTGGGAGAAAGCCTCGATCTGTTCCTTCGGCAGGGTTTGCACGCCCGATCCATCCGGCGGCAGCATCCAGCCCTGCTGACCATCGACAGCAAAGATGGCTGTCTGCCCATTTACCGACATTTCGAGCCGCAGACGTTCCTGAGGAGGATTGACGATAAACGTGCAATACATCTTGGTGCTGTCCGACATGTTCATCCGCAGTTTCAGCATCAAGGGGGTATCTTTCGTCACCCCACCCAAGCCGGTAGCCGCTTCGTACTGCCCGAGTACCTCTATGGCATCCTTCGGTTCATTTTGCGCACATCCCACCAGCAACAGAGCTGCCGCCGCTGGGAGAAACCATGTTTTTTTCATTTTATTCAAATTTCTAAATTATTGTTTTTCAAATTAATGAAGCGTCTTATTCCCTCTCATGCTGTAACGAATCAGGAAGACGATCAGCAGCGCATACAGCACCAGCCCCAACCCTTGGGACCAACCCGCTCCCATCGTACAGGCATATTCGAAGCCACCGAAACGCATCGCTGCACTCACCACGCCCATCAGCGCACCTCCGGCGATAAAGCCCGAAGCCAGCAGCGTACCCATGTCCTGACGCGCTTTGTTGACCTGCGCATCTTTGCTGCGCGAGCTGACATACCAACTGATCAGCCCACCGATCACCAACGGCGTATTGAGTTCGAGCGGGATGAACATTCCCAGCGCAAAAGCCAGAGCCGGAACCCCCAACCAGGTGAGAACCAGCGCCAGCACCGCCCCGATGCCGTACAGCAGCCAGGGCGCGCCTCCGCCCAACATCAAGGGTTCGATCACCGCCGCCATGGCATGGGCCTGAGGTGCAGCCAAGCCTCCCTCGGCCGAAAATCCGTACGTCTTGTTCAGCACCAGGATCACCCCGCCTACCGTAGCGGCCGAAACGAGCGTGCCGAGAAACTTCCACGTCTGCTGTTTGGCCGGGGTGGAGCCCAACCAATAACCGATCTTCAGGTCCGTAATGAATCCGCCGGCCATCGAAAGTGCCGTGCACACCACTCCGCCGATCACCAGCGCAGCGACGATACCCGCCGTGCCTTTCAGTCCGACGGCCACCAGGATGACCGATGCCAGGATGAGGGTCATCAGCGTCATGCCCGATACCGGGTTCGTGCCCACGATGGCTATGGCGTTGGCCGCTACGGTGGTAAACAGGAAAGCGATCACCGCCACCACCACAAAGGCCACCACTGCCTGAAGCAGGTCGTGGATCACGCCCAAGTAAAAGAACAGGAACGTCGCTGCCAGAGCGATTACGGAAGCGATCAGGATGAATTTCATCGAGAGGTCGCGGTCGGTCCGAGCTACGGCCTGCTCTTGTCCCTGTACAGCGGAACGCTTCCCGCCCAGTTCACGCGAGGCCAGCCCGACAGCGCCCTTGATCACGCCCCACGAGCGGACGATCCCGATCACACCGGCCATCGCGATGCCTCCGATGCCGATGTGGCGCGCATAAGTGGTAAAGATCGTATCGGCCGACATCGCACCTACGGGCGTGGTAATGTTCGGATCGCCCAATGCCAGCACCGTATCCGGGAACAACGCCCCCATCAGCGGGATGATCACCCACCACACCAGCAGCGAGCCGGCGCAGATGATGGTGCTGTACTTCAGTCCCACGATATAGCCCAATCCCAGTACGGCTGCTCCGGTATTGACCCGGAAGACGAGTTTGGCTTTCTCGGCCAGGGCTGCGCCCCAGGGAAGGATGTCCGTTTTGAGCACCTCCGCCCACCAGCCGAAGGTGGACAGCAGGAAGTCGTACAATCCGCCCACCAGTCCGGCGATCACCAGCGGACGGGCCTGTGCACCGCCCTTCTGTCCCGAAACGAGCACCTGCGTGGTGGCCGTAGCCTCGGGGAAGGGGTATTTGCCGTGCATCTGTTTGACGAAATACTTGCGGAAAGGGATCAGGAACAGAATGCCGAGGATACCTCCCATCAACGAACTGAGGAAGACCTCCAGGAAATTGACCGCCAACTCCGGATGCGTCTCCTGCAGGATGTACAAAGCCGGCAGGGTAAAGATGGCTCCGGCTACGATCACGCCCGAACAGGCTCCGATCGACTGGATGATGACGTTCTCTCCCAAGGCTTTTTTCCTCCCGGCGGCCGAGGACAGTCCGACGGCAATGATCGAGATCGGGATCGCTGCTTCGAACACCTGTCCTATCTTCAGCCCCAGAAAGGCAGCGGCAGCCGAAAAAATAACGGCCATCAGGATACCCCAACCCACCGACCAGAAGGTTACTTCCGGATAGTCCTTTTGCGGAGACATCAGCGGGCGGTATTCCTCACCCGGGGCAAGCGGCCGAAAGGCGTTTTCGGGCAACTCATCCCCACTATGTTTTTGTTCTTGTTCTTGTGCCATGTTTATTTGTCAGGTTGTTGTGTTTCGTTGATTTTCGCGGCGCACTATCTTGCCTTGGCTTGCGCCCTGCTCTCTTTGCGTATTTTACATCGGATCCATGCGGTGCGCGCATTTGGCTTCATAAAGCCTTGCTCCGCAGGAAAAAACTACTTGCGCGCCAAGAGGTCTTCGATGTGGCGGTCGCGGTAGCCCAGCAGGTACAGCACCCCGTCCAGTCCGAGTGAAGAGATACTGTGGCGGGCATTCTCCCGTACGATGGGTTTGGCTTGGAAGGCGATCCCCAACCCGGCGGTATTGAGCATCATCAGGTCGTTGGCCCCGTCGCCCAAGGCAATGACTTGTTCGGTGGACAAACCCTCCATCCGCGCCAGCAGGCGCAGGTATTCGGCTTTGCGTGCCCCATCGACGATCGGACCGACGTAGCCGCCGGTGAGACGGCCGTCCTTTATCTCCAGTTCGTTGGCAAAGACGTAGTCGATGCCCAATTTTTTCTGGAGGTATTGGCCGAAATAGGTGAAGCCTCCGGAGATGATGGCCGTCTTGTAGCCGTATATTTTCAGAGCGGAGAGCAGCCGTTCGGCCCCTTCGGTCAAGGGGAGGGATTCGGCCACTTCGCGCAGCACGCTTTCGGGAAGACCAGCCAGGGTTTTGATCCGGCGTTTGAAACTCTCCTGAAAGTCGATTTCGCCCCGCATGGCCGATTCGGTAATGGCACTCACCTGCTCGCCCGAGCCGGCGCGGCGCGCCAGTTCGTCGATCACCTCGGTCTGGATCAGGGTCGAGTCCATATCGAAGCACACCAGACGGCGGTTGCGGTAGTACATGTTGTCCTGCTGGAAGGCGATGTCCACTCCTACACGGGAAGAGACTTCCAGAAAGTCGGAAGTCATCTTTTTCCGGTCGGAAACCGCTCCTTCGACGTTCATCTCCAGGCAGACTCTCCGGGCGGGGTCGTCCGGGAGGGGACGGTGAGTGAGTCGATATATCGTGCGGATATTCAAGTTGTAACTTGCTATTACCTTCGCTACTTCATGAATCTGCGAGGCCGTCAGGTAGCGTCCCAACACGGTGATGATATAGCGCGAATTGTTCTTGTTGATGGCCCATTCGAGGTATTCTTCCCGGGAGAGCGGAGTGAACTTGATGGTAAGTCCCAATTCGTAGCTCTTCATCAGGATGTCCTTGAGCAAGGGGGCGGACTGCGCATCCTCGCCCATTTCAAATACGATGGCCAGGTTGAGCGTCTGGTGGATGTCCGACTGGCCGATATCGAGGATGGATACGTCGTATTGTCCCAGTATACCGGTCAGACTACTGGTCAGACCCGGGCGGTCGGGGCCGGAAACCGAGAGAAGGATGATCTGTTTTTGCTGTTTTTCAGTCTGTTTCATCTTTCCTGTCGCGTGAGTGAAAATACGCGCTAATGTACTTATTTTTGGGCGAACAGCACCCTTTTTCCCTGCCTAAATCGCGTATTAAGACAAAAAATACATTTTTCCCCGCTCCTTTCGTTTTTTTTCACAACATCTCGCTCACCATCATTGTGCGATGTCTTCCCGTACGATGTCCCAGTCCGGAAGACCGATCACCGAGAGGTAAGGTTCGAACGCCTCCTCCTCCTGCTCCGTGCCGGCCGCCCGGTACAGATACCAAACGGGTTTGGCACCGTAAGGATCGTCCGCCTCGTCCGGGAATTTCCGCAACCCGATCCGAAGTCCCTCCTCCTGGCGGTTGTCTATCCAGTTGTGCCACTGGATGCCGTCGATACCGTCGAGCTCTTTGATCTTTTTCCAGGCATAGGCAAACCCGGCCGCCTGCTCCTCCAAATCCTTCTGCTGGTAGGTCCTGGAGTTGGTACCGTTCTCGGACAACCAAACACTGCGCTTTTGGGTGCCTTTATAAAGGTTTTCCGGCTGTTTGCTCCAGCGATCCAGTACCTCCAGGTTTTTGAAGGTTACGTAGGGTGTGCTCATCGAAAAGAGCGCGTCGGGGTCTTCCCACGTCCGGGGATTGTTCAGGTCCTGCGGATACGGATGGTAGGCTACTCCCCAGCGGAAATCGCCTTCGCGGCGGCAGAACGCGTTGAGCAAGTTCAGGATATGGCGCGAGGAATACCCTTGGGCCGATTCGTGCGTCCAGGAATGCGTCAGGGAGATCATTACTTCTGCCCGGGCATCGTACTGGCGGACGATGTGGTAGCACATCCGCATCGACTTGAGGTAGGTATCCATATAGACCGTAACCGGTTTGTCGCCCATGTTGGTCCAATCGCGGCCGCAGTCCATCTCGTTGTGCAGGATCCATTTGTGGATCTTCCCGTGCGTACTTTGGTCCGAACCGTACCGTGCGGCCAGAAAATCGAGCGCTGCTGCGTAGCAGTTCACGCTCTCCGGCGTAGTCAGGTTGGGCATCGTGTAGTGAGCCGCCCCCACGCTCGGATCGAACGAAGGGTGCTGCATCAGTGCGCCGACCGACGGATCCTGATGAGCCGAAGCCGGGGGGATGAGCAGGATGGCTGCCACGACGATGTTCTTTTCCTGCAGATGCCTCAAACGTTCGTCGGTTTCCTGTACGAAACTCTCCGAGAAATAGTAAGTCTTCCCTCCGTAACGGTGCGCCACGGCGTTGGTCTGCGGCGAGAGGAACATCTGCTGGGTGGGAAGGATATTGACCGTAACGCTCGTTATGCCCAATTCGTCCAGGTCGCCCACCACCGGATTGATGTGGAACCCTCCCAGGCCTTTCTTGCTCGAAAGTTCGAGCGGGGGAAGTTCCGGCAAGGTCCCCACCTGGTCCGCATAGCGGGCGTGGGAGGCGAGGGTCTCCTTTTCCCCTTCGAGAAGGATAACGGCCCATTTGGACAAGGCGCGGTCGTAAAGCATCCCGTCGCGCTCGACCCATCGATCGAGCGTCGCGGAGAAAGTTCCGGAGCTGACCGGAGTGGCAAACGGGAACTCCGAACTTTCGGTTACATCCTGATAGGGAGGTATTTCCGCCAAGGCATACGTCTTTCCGGAGGGGCAATGCCCTTGCACCGCTACTTGGTCGCCGCTCACCTGTACCGAGGTGATCCCGGCCTCCGGATAATCCCGCGACAAATAGTCCTTCAGACGTGTTTCCATCGCCTGATCCCGCTGTTCTTCGGACTCCTGCTGCTCTACTTCCTTTTTTTCTTCGGCGGTCATTCCCCGAAGGCGCAAATTGCGGATATCAAGCGAAACGCCGGCCCGGTCGCCGAAATCCAAACGAAGGTAGTCGCCTGCCCGACCCCAGGCACAATCCCGGATGGAAAAATACAGGTTGTACGACCACGTTTTCCACTCGGAGGTAGCTTCGAGGGCTTTCGTGCGGTTCGAACGCTCTTCGGTAACCGGAGCGCACAGAAAGACCTGGAGAAAATCCACCCCTTGCGGTGAGCGGTACTCGAAGGTCAAGACGACGGAATCGGCCGGATTGGCCTTGGATAAGGCATGCGTATAGACGTAAGGGTCTTCTCCCTCGGTAACGATCTGGAAGAGTTCCTGCCCGGTCTGGGAAATCTTCATTTGGTGCGCCGTAGTGGTATTCGGACGGAGGTATTCGACTATGACGGGATCGGAGGTGGGGTCTGGTTCCGGCTCGGGAGAGGGGGGCGCCTCTTTCTTGCAACCGGCCGATAAAAGGACGACGAGGAGGATTCCTCCCAACCCATACAGACCCTTGGCTCCGAGTTTCATACATTTTCTCCCTACGGAGCCTATTTTCCAACTGAAAACACTCATGGTTCGATTCGTTTTATTTTTTCCTTTTCTTCCTTACCACACATTTTTCAAGTTCAGGAATGTATCGGATTCCAAAAATTTGTCCTATCCCGACCAACTGCCCCTCTTACTTGAGGATCAAAGCCTCCCAAGGAAGTTCGTCGCCCACTTGAGGGCAAGTCCCCAAGCCCGTCGGAGGCTCTTTTTCCGCGTCGATCTCGCAGATACCGTAGTAATAACGCAAATCCCCGATGGCTTCGATCACTGCCTTTTTCACCAGACTTTGTCCGTCTGCCGACGGTTTTTCCTCGAACATCACCCCGATGTCCACCCTTGTCGAACAATTCCCCAAAGAGGTGCGTACTCCCCGCAGGATCACGTCCATCATCTTGGTATCGTTGCGGGGGATCGTTTCGTACTCTTCCCACCCCCGGGTAAGGTCGTCCTCCCTGGAAAGGAATTCCAAAGCAGCCAGTATCGCAGCAAAATTGCCGAAACGCGTCGTCTGCCGCTCGGGGTCGCCCGGATACGTACCGCTCTCGATAAGCACGGTCCGATAGCCCTCCTTTTGACAGGTATCGCCCATGGCCGTGGGGTAAAATTCGTCGCTGTAACGCCCCACGCACTCTGGAATGATCTGCTGCACGCAGCGGTTCATCGCCGCGATGAGCGCCATCGAAGCTTTTCTGCCCGGGGTAACCGTCCGCTGGAGGTCCTCCGAAGGGGCCAGAAAAGACAGGGTAGCCGTCCGAGGAGTACCCGAGACGTTGTAAATGTTGCGCTGGTCGTGGAGATTGAAGCAATACTCGGGCCGGAAATCCTGAAGCACCCGGTGCAAGATACGGCTCTCGGGAGCCGAAAGAGCCAGTGCATCACGGTTCAGGTCGATGCCCAGCGCGTTGCTGCGGCGGAAAAGGACCGCCCCATCGGGATTGAGCATCGGGACGAAAAGCAGGGTAAAATCCTCGTGCAAGCGTTCCACGCAGGGTTCGCTTGCTTCGGGGCAAGCTTTGAGAAAGTTCAGTAGGTCGAATACCGCTCCGGTAGCTGTCGGCTCGTTGCCGTGCATCTGCGTCCAAAACAGGATACGCCGCGGTCCGCGTCCGAACTTCACCGAGCAAATCGGCCGTCCGAGGACAGAGGTTCCCAAGAGTTCCGTTTGCGCACCAAAGGCTTGACAAAGGGAGAAAACACGTTCCGGAGGGATGATCCGTCCGGTAATGGACATCTCTTTCGAGGCGGAATACACCTTTTTTAACCGTTCTAAATCCATAAGCATCCTTATGTCCCGGCAAATACCGGCAAACTATTGATTTTTGTTCGCTGGTCAAAGATAGTGAAAGCCGAGCGCAAAGCCGAGGGGGGAAACGAAGTTTTTCCCCGAGGAGTTTGCCGAGGCGTATCCTGTCTTATGAAAAGATAGTGAAAGCCGGGCGCAAAGCGGTAGAGGAAAACGAAGTTTTTCCCCGAGGGTGTTGCGAGGCGCGTTCTGCTTCTGAAAAAGCAAGAAAATATACGTAGGGGAAAAGATAAGAGCTGTTTTTCAGACCGATCTTCCGGGGATTCAAGCAGACAACACAAAAAAGATGCTTTTATCGTTCTATCCCCACTACCCTCTTCCTCAGATCGTAGTGGACAAAAGTCCCGATTTGATAAAAATGTCGATGCCGTCCAGCACCATGTTCGTACCCAGGATGGCCAATACCATTCCCATCAGTTTGTGGATGGCGACCATCATGTTTTCCCCCAGGATCTTCATCAGCGATCCGCTCCAGTAATATGCCAGATAGTTCAGGTAGCAGATCAGGGCAGACATCAGCACCACGATAATGATGTGGATCCAGTCGGCATTGGTCACGAAGTTCATCCCGGTGATGATGGTACCCGGCCCGGCCATGATGGGGATGGCCAGGGGGGAGATGGAGATACTCTCGTCGAAATTGACCGACCGGGGGTTGTTGATGGACGAGCGCTTGGACTGCAGCATTTCAAAGCCCACGAAGAACACCACGATACCTCCCGTGATCTTGAACGCGGGAATGGTGAGCCCGAAGACGAAAAAGATGTATTTCCCCAGCAGCACAAAGCTCAAAAGGATCAAAAAAGCTGCAATGCCTGCCTTGCGCGCCACGCGATGTTCCTTTTCGATGCCCGCCCCTCGGGTCAGGCTGATGAACACCGGCGCTTTGGTCAGCGGGTTCATCACGGCAAAATAACCGACGAACACCGTCAGGGCAAAAGTAAACAGTTCCTTGACATCCATAATCGAACCGACTCGTTAACGACGTTTTTTCGAATGGTGCAAAGGTAAGTCTTTATCGACATTCAGACCTGTTTTTCTGCGTTTTTTTCTTTCCTTTGCCACGGACACACCGTTTTGGCACGGTTATTGCCCTTTTCTGTCTTGCCCGAGCAGTGTCAGCCTACCGGGAAACGCCGGAAAAGGCGTCCGATCTCCTCGTAAAGAACCCCGTATGGTCACCCCCCGGGGGAAGCTACCGAAAGAGCAGGGCTGACATTTTGGCGGAAAACGACTGTCAAACCTTAAGAAAAAAACAAAACACATGATAGAACTGGACAAATTGTCATTGCAGCAATTCCTTTCGGGGGATTCGGAGATCATTCCCATCATGACCTCCAACGAGGAAGACGACGGCACAGCCACCGATGAGACTTATCCGTCGGTATTGCCGCTGCTCCCGCTGCGCAACATGGTGCTCTTTCCCGGGGTCATCATGCCGGTGAGCGTAGGACGTCCTTCGAGTATCCGACTGGTGGAGGACTGCGAACGTCAGGGCGGTATCCTGGCTGTCTCGACCCAAACGGATGCCCGGGTGGAAAACCCCGAGCAGAAAGACATTTACAGAACAGGCGTGGTAGCGCGCATCCTCAAAATGTTCAAGATGCCCGACGGCAGTTATACGGTCATCCTGCAGGGTCGCCGCCGGATGGAGGTGGAAGCCGTCGTGGCAAACGATCCGTACCTGCGCGCCTCGATCGTGATGAAGGACGAGGCGGAAGAGGACACCGAGTCTTCGGAATTCGTCGCACTGCTGGACGAGATCAAGGACACGATGCGCAAACTCTCTTCGGAAAACGCCAACCTGTCTTCCGAGATGCTCTTTGCCATGGAGAACATCCGCAACCGCCGCTACCTGATCAATTTCATCTCGGCCAACATATCTCTGCCGGTCGAACAGAAATACGAACTGTTGAGCCTGGACGACGTCCGTCAGCGTGGCCTCACCGTACTGCGTTTTCTCAACTTCGAACTCAAACGCGCCGCCCTGCGCAACGACATTCAGTCCAAGGTGCGCGAGGACCTCGACCAACAGCAGCGCGAGTACTTCCTGCACCAGCAGATGAAGACCATCGCCGAAGAACTCGGCGGCACATCGGCCGAGAGCGAGATCGAAGACATGCGCGAGAAGGCCAAAACCAAAAAATGGAACGAGGACGTCGCCCGTATCTTTGACAAGGAATTGGGAAAACTCCAGCGGATGAACCCGCAGACCCCGGACTACTCCGTACAGCGGAACTACCTGGAACTGATGCTCGACCTGCCGTGGAACGAGTTTTCCAAAGACCGTTTCGACCTTGCACGCGCTGCCCGCATCCTCGACCGCGACCACTACGGACTGGAAGACGTCAAAAAACGTATCCTCGAATACATGGCCGTGCTCAAGCTCAAGGGCGACATGAAGGCTCCGATCCTGTGTCTGTACGGCCCTCCGGGGGTAGGTAAGACATCCCTGGGGCGTTCCGTGGCCGAAGCCTTGGGACGGAAGTACGTGCGTATCTCCCTAGGCGGGTTGCGCGATGAAGCCGAAATACGCGGCCACCGCAAGACCTACATCGGGGCCATGCCCGGACGGATCATCCAGTCGGTCAAGAAAGCCGGCGTGTCCAACCCGGTATTCGTCCTGGACGAGATCGACAAACTCTCGGTCGGCATACAGGGCGACCCTTCGTCGGCCATGCTGGAAGTGCTCGACCCCGAGCAGAACAATACGTTCTACGACAACTTCCTCGAAACGGGTTACGACCTCTCCCGGGTGTTGTTCATCGCTACGGCCAACAACCTTTCGACCATTCAGCCGGCGCTGCTGGACCGGATGGAGATCATCGAAATGAACGGTTACACCCTCGAGGAAAAGGTTCAGATCGCCCAGCGCCATCTGCTGCCCAAACAGCTTCAGGAGCACGGGATGAAACGCCACCCGATCACCCTGTCGGATCAGGTGCTCCAGCGGATCATCGACGGGTACACCCGTGAAAGTGGTGTGCGCCAGTTGGACAAGAAGATCGCCCAGATCGTCCGCCACTGCGCCAAACAGTATGTTACCCACGAAAAATACGATCCGGACATCTCGTTCGAGCAGGCGCAGAAGATTCTGGGTATTCCCCGCGAGTCGGACAAATACGAGACGATCGACACGCCGGGAGTGGTTACGGGACTGGCCTGGACGTCGGTAGGCGGCGATATTCTCTACATCGAGTCCACCAAGTTCAAGGGCAAGGGCGAACTCACCATGACCGGAAACCTGGGCAACGTGATGAAAGAATCGGCCACCATTGCCCTGCAATACATCAAGTCGCACGCCGCCCAGTTCGGCCTGGACGAGGAGGAGATCGCCAAGTACAACCTGCACGTGCATGTGCCGGAAGGTGCTACGCCGAAAGACGGGCCTTCGGCGGGCATCACGATGCTCACCTCGCTGGTGTCGGTGCTCACCGGGCGGAAGGTAAAACCGTCGATCGCCATGACGGGCGAGATCACCCTGCGCGGGAAGGTGCTGCCGGTAGGGGGCATCAAGGAAAAGATCCTGGCTGCCCGCCGGGCCAACATCACCGACATCATCCTGTGCGAGGACAACCGCAAGGACATCGAGGATATCCGCGAGGATTACCGCAAGGGTATGACCTTCCACTACGTCAAAAAAATGGACGAAGTAATACCCCTGGCTCTGGAAAATTGAGTATTTTTGTCACTTAAGACAAAATATCACGTACCAACGTAGCAGAGCATGAAGTACACCCTGCGCCTTTTCAAGAATCTGGGGCATTTCAAAAAACTGATAGCCGGAACGGTCGTATTCAACATACTGACCGTTCTTTTTACGCTCCTGTCCACCTATGCCCTGATCCCGGTGCTGAGCCTCATTTTCGGCGAGACCGAAAAAGTCTATGAGAAACCGGCTTGGATCATCGACGGGGTAAGCGTGCTGGAAAGCCAGGGCGCCGAAGGGGTGAAGGATTACCTCACCCAGCTGTACAACTACCAGGTAACCTACTGGATGGACCATTACACACTGGCCACGGTGTTGTTCTGGGTATGCTTCACCGGGTTTATGCTCTTCGTGCTCAAGAACGTCTCGCGGTATTTCGCCGGGCTGTTCCTCTCGTACATCAACATCGGCATCGAACAGCGGCTGCGTAAACAGATCCACGACAAAATCTTGGCGCTCAACCTGTCGTTCTTTTCGGAAAAACGCAAGGGCGACCTGCTCTCGCGCATCACCTCGGACGTAACGGAAGTGCAATGGGCCATCTTTTCCTCGCTCTCGCGTACGATACAGGACCCGCTGATGGTCATCGGTATTCTGATCTCGCTGATCGTCCTCAGCCCCAACCTGACGGTATTCATCGTCATCCTGCTGCCGTTTACCGCCTATGCCATCACGCGGATCTCCAAGTCGCTCAAGGAACCTTCGAAAAAGGCGCGCAAGAAATACGGCGTGCTGCTCTCCCTGGTGGAGGAAGACCTCACCGGGCTGAAGGTCATCAAGTCGTACAACGCCTCGCGGCTTTCCAAGAAGCGTTTCGATGGGGTGAACGACGAGTATTCCGACCAACTGGCCCGCATCTCGCGCCGCCGCGAACTGGCCTCTCCCTTGTCTGAAATGATCGGTTCGGCCATCATCATCTCCATCATGGGATACGCCGGGGTGCTCATCATGAAGGATGCCAGCCTGACGGCTTCGGTGTTCATCACCTACCTGGCACTCTTTTACCAGATCCTCCAGCCGACCAAGAATATCGCCCTGGCCATTGCGGACATCAAACGCGGTGAGGCAGCTGCCCAACGCATCTACGAAGTCATCGATACGCCGATAGCTATCACCGACGCCCCGCATGCGGTGCAAAAGTCCACGTTCGACCGTTGCATTGAATTCCGCGACGTGCATTTCCGCTATCCCGACGGGGAAAAGGAAGCTATTCAGGGATTTTCGCTGTCGGTACCCAAGGGAAAGACCATTGCCATCGTCGGACAGTCGGGCAGTGGCAAATCGACCCTTACGAACCTGATCTGCCGTTTCTACGACGTAACCGGGGGAAGCATCGCCATCGACGGCCACGACATCCGGGACATCCGCCTGTCCGACCTTCGGGGGCTTTGCGGACTGGTAACCCAGGAGTCGCTCCTGTTCAACGACACGATCCGCAACAACCTGCTGCTGGGAAAACCCGATGCGACGGACCAGGAGATCCTCCAGGCGGCACAGGTAGCCAACGCCATGGAATTCATCGAAAGACTTCCCGAGGGGTTCGATACGAACATCGGCGATGCCGGCCTGCGGCTCTCCGGCGGACAGCGCCAACGTCTGTGCATAGCCCGGGCGGTGCTCAAGAATGCGCCCATCCTGCTCTTGGATGAGGCGACCTCGGCTCTGGACACCGAAAGCGAAAAACTGGTGCAGAATGCCCTGGAAAACCTCATGAGCGCACACACGAGTTTTGTGGTGGCACACCGCCTTTCTACCATTCAGAACGCCGACCTGATCGTGGTGATGAGCCAGGGGAGAATCATCGAACAGGGTACCCACGAACAACTGCTGGCTTTGGGAGGAATGTACGCCAAGTTGATCCACATGCAGTCGTTCGAAAACTGACCGGATATCCCTCTCTGAAACCAAAACAAAGAAAGACGCTGTCGATAGCGTCTTTCTTTGTTTTGAAGCCTGTATTTTGAAGAGTCGTTATTTATCCTTTTTCGTCAAGACATAACGGTCGGCTATCGCACCGGTGATCACGTTTTTATCACCGTCCAAGTGGCGAAGACTCCCCTGCTCGATCCGGTAATACTGCCGATGCCCGTTTTCGGATTGTACGGCCAGCAGCGTATCGTTCTCCTGGAAGAACCGCCCTTCTTCCTCGAAAGAAGTTTCCCGGTCGATGTACACCATCCGCAGATGGAATATACTGTCCTCCGAAAGGGTCAGAGTCGTTTCGATACCCGGGCAGTCGGCTCCCGGAAGCGTGCCGGTATAGGTGCCGAAACATGTTTCCTTGGCCGGGACAAGTTTTGCAGCGGGGACTACCTGCGGAGAGGAAGTCTGCTCGTCGGAACATCCGCCGCACAACAGAACGGCACAGAATGCAAAAAGCAAGTGTTTTGTTATCTTCATGGCTTTCTATGAGGTTTTGTATACTTGCCAAAAGTAGAGTTTTATATCCTTGGGCGGGGGAGTTTTTATGTTCTTTTTTGCGCTTGACCAGGGGATTTTTGTGAAAAACTCCCTTTGCTACCCCTCTGAAAGTCCGATGGATCAGAAAAGACTGGTCTGACCCTCTTGCGGCGCGGTGTTTTTCTCCTCGGCGAGGGGCTCGTCTTCCTGCATCTGCGAGGACGCCGAACCTTCGGTGCCGATCAGAGCATAGAGTTGAGTTTCCGAGATGACCTTCACGCCGAGTTTCTCCGCTTTCTGCGCTTTGGCCGGACCCATCGCTTCGCCGGCCACCAGGTAATCGGTCGAAGCCGAAACGGACGATACGTTGCGTCCTCCGTGGCGTTCGATGAGTTCTTTGAGCTCCTCGCGCGCGATGGAAAACTTGCCCGACACCACCAGCGACAGACCGCTCAAGGCGCCGCCTTGTCCGCCGATATTCCCCCTCTTCTCTACTTCCATCCGCACTCCACAATCTTTCAAACGGGCAATGATCTCCCGGTGTTCCGGCCGGGAGAAAAACTCGAGAATACTGTCCGCTATCTTGTCGCCCACTTCGTCCACGCGGAGCAACTCCTCGCGCGAAGCCGCCATGAGCGCCTCCATCGAACCGAAATAGCGGGCTATCTTGCGGGCCGTGGTATCGCCCACGTAACGGATGCCGATGGCAAAGAGCACCTTTTCAAACGGGATGCGTTTCGAGGCTTCGATGGCCTGAAGCAGGCGTTCGGCCGAGCGTTTCTGAAAGGAGCGCGTACCGGAAGCATCGGTGAGCCCGTGGATATCCTCGTAGCGCAGGGCGTATAGGTCGGCGTAGTTCCTGACCAGTCCCTTGTCCACCAGCAGGCTCACGTTTTGTTCCCCGAGCGATTCGATGTCCATCGCTTTGCGCGAGGCGAAATGCTCGATGCGTCCTTTTACCTGCGGGGGGCAATGGTCTTCGTTGGGGCAGTAATGGTTGGCTTCGCCCTCGGTGCGCACCAAAGGCGTCCCGCAAGCCGGGCAAAGGTGGATGTACTGCGTGGGATGTGCATCGGCGGGACGGCGGGAGCGGTCCACTCCGACGATCTTGGGGATGATCTCCCCGCCCTTTTCCACCAGCACCGTATCGCCGATGCGCAGGTCCAGTTTTTCGATCTGGTCGGCGTTGTGCAGCGTAGCCCGCTGGACGGTGGTGCCGGCCAATAGTACCGGACGGAGGTTGGCCACCGGGGTGATGTTGCCGGTGCGTCCTACCTGGTAGGAGATGCTTTCGAGTACGGTGGCCGCTTGCTCGGCCGAAAACTTGTACGCAACGGCCCAGCGGGGCGATTTGGCCGTATAACCCAGACGCGCCTGCTGGCTTTTGTCGTTGACCTTGATCACGATGCCGTCGGTCTGGTACGGCAGGGTGAATCGTTGGGTGTTCCACTGGTCGATGTAGGCGTAGATATCGTCCATCGTATGGGCCAAACGGCTGTATACAGGCACTTTGAACCCCCATTGGCGCGCTTTTTCCAGCCCGTCCCATTGGGTGGGGATGTGGATATGGTCTTCCACCACGTAATACAGCAGGCACTCCAAGTGCCGGGAGGCTACTTCGGCGCTGTCCTGGAGTTTGAGCGTGCCGGAGGCCAGGTTGCGGGGATTGGCGTAGAGCGGTTCGCCGTCGATGTCGCGCTGGCGGTTGATTTTTTCAAATTCGGCGATCGGCAGGATGACTTCTCCCCGGATGTCGAACAGGTCGGGATAGTCCGTCCCCTTCAGGCGCAGGGGAATGCTGCGGATGGTGCGGGCGTTGGCCGTGATGTCGTCGCCCTGCACGCCGTCCCCCCGGGTTTCGGCGCGGAACAGGCGGCCATGTCGGTAGGTGAGGCTGATCGAGGCACCGTCGTACTTGAGTTCCAGGACATATTCCACCGGTTGATCCGGCCCCAGTTCCTTGCGTACGCGCCGGTCGAAATCCTCCAATTCTTCCCGGGAATACGTATTGTCCAGGGAGTACATCCGCGAACGGTGGCGTACGGTGTCGAACACGCGGGTTACCTCCCCTCCTACCCGCCGGGTGGGCGAATCAGGGTCGTCGAACTCGGGGTACTGCTTTTCCAGATCGGCCAGATGGTGGAGGCGCTCGTCGAATTCCCGGTCGGAGATGGTCGGCGAGTCCAGGACGTAGTACCTGTAATTATGTTCGTTGAGCTGTTCGCGCAGCGATTCAATCTCGGCTTTGGCCTCTTGGGGTGTCATGGCGGATGCGTTTTTTTTCAGCGGACGAAATTTACAAAATGATTTGCAATGCCCGGGAAAATCTTCCGCCAAAAAGGCGACAAGTCGGGCGGCCGTAGGCTGTCCGACTTGTCGCCTCAACACATTTGTATATCACTCCACCAGCCGGTAGTCGATCGAGATAGTGTTTTCCCCGTAGGTCCAACTATCAGAGGTAAAATCGAGTGGAATTGCGTCGTTGCCGAACCACGCTGTAACGGGGAGTACTGCTCCGTCGCCCGGGTTGTTAGGACATTGGAAAGTGTTTAGTGCCGTATTTTTACTTATATCCAGCGTGGTCAGTTGATTGTTGGAGCAACTCAAAGTTGTCAATGCCGTACAACCGCTCACGTCCAGCAAGGTCAGTTGATTGTCATTGCAATGCAAATCCGTCAGTGCCGTGTTTTGGCTCACGTCCAGCGCTTTCAACTTGCTATTACGGCAATATACTACCTTCAAGGTTGTACAACCGCTCATATCCAACAAAGTCAATTGATTGTCGTAGCAAACCAAATGCCTCAGCAACGTATTTTGGCTTATATCTAGGGAAGTCAGTTGATTGTTGTAGCAAAATAAAACTTCTAATGCCGTATTCCTGCTTATATTCAATGCACGTAACTGATTCCTAGCACACCCCAATGTATCCAAGAGCATATTTTGACTCACGTCCAGCGAGGTCAGTTGATTGTCGTAACAACTCAAACTTTTCAATGCCGTACAGCCGCTCACGTCCAGCGAGGTCAGTTGATTGTCCCTGCAATCCAGATACGTCAGCGCTGTGTTTTGGCTCAAATCTACCGCCGAGACTTCTTGCGAGGGAAACGAGAGGTATTCCAAGGCCGCAAAGTATTCGATCCCGGCTAGGGTTTTGATCTTCGGCTCCGTGGGTCCCGGTGCGGGAATGTCGATCCGCGTGATCTTCTCTACGTCCTGACGGTGGATCGTCGATCCGTCCCACTCCGGAGCTTTGATCCCTTCCGTTTTCAACAGTTCTACGATATACGAGCGGAATACTTCATCCGGGATCGTTATTCCCGGTTGTGCCACTCCTTCGTCTCCTTCCCCTTCCGTCCAGTCCGTTACTCCCGTCTCTACCGACAAACTGTTACGGCTCAATGTAATGGTGAAGATGGATTTGTAACCCGCCTGGAGCGTTATCGGCTTCGTAGTGGTAAACAGGTATTTCTCCTCTCCAAGGCCGATCTCTATCAGCTCTGCCCCCGAAGCGATCTCCTGCGGATAAACGATGGCTGATACGCCGGTGAGTTTCTCCCCTCCCGCGGCAAGCGAAAATGTACCGTGAGCGATTACGTCCTCTTTTGTTTCATCCGTCTGGCACGCTTTGCTCGACAGATGTACTTTTCCCGAAGTCTTTACTCCCTTTATCGTGATCGTGGCTTCGGTGAGTTCTTCCAATGTCAGTCCTTCTCCGGCTTTCAACTCGATCTCCATCTTGGAGAGCATGTGCGAAAACTGAAGGTGTACGGCCGCTGTCCCTGCCGAAACACCGCTGGCGGAGGCCATCAGCAAGTCACTTCCTTTGTAGGCGCTTTCCTGGCGCTGATCCGTGGCTGCACGGTGTACTCTATAACCTTCTCCATCTAGAGCCGATGACGATACATAGGGGTGGTATGCGTAGAAGTCCAGTTTTTCGCCGTCTTGGGGATATTGCGCCGTGGTGCTGGTCTGCCAGCCCGAAGAGGTCAGAGAAAACGACAGGTTGTCCCCGTAGTTTCCTGTTCCTTGCAAGATCCCCGGTGTTCCCGAGGTCCACTTTACCAAATATAGCCCCAATACGTCGCCTTGTTCGAATGAATTGTCCGTAGCACGTGTATATACGTTCAAGCTGGCGCTGATGCGGATCGGCAAATCTTCCGACTGCGTTTCCATTTTACTACAGCCCGACAAAAAAATCATCCCTGCTATCCCGGCAAGGATCTTCCCATAAGAGCAGTGTTTTCTCTTGATTTCAAAATTATGTTTTTGAGTGCTTACAACAATAATAAGAAGTTTTTGAAACAACAAAAATAGCGAGTATTTATTTTCCTCAAAAAGAAACACGTGAGAAAAGAATAATCTAAATACAAAACTAACAACAAAAAAGCTATTTTTACGATACACAAAAACATATGACAAATAGACTCCTATACACTCTATTTTTGTTCACTCTGATGACAAGTTGCCCGGCCCAGAGTCTTCGGATCGCTTTCTACAACGTGGAAAACGCATTCGACACGCTTCGTTCACCCGGTAAGGACGACGCAGAATTTACCCCCCAGGGAGAAAAACGATGGGACACCCGGCGCTACCGCACCAAGATAGACCACCTGGCGCAAGTGGCCGCCGACCTTTCGGCCGATCTGCTCGCTTTGGCCGAAGTGGAAAACGCCGAAGTGCTGGCCGACATTGCCCAGCGGGTGCGCGAGATGACCGGCGAGGGTTACCTCGGGATATGCCTGGAGAGCGGCGACCGGAGGGGTATTCACCCGGCACTGCTCTACCGCCGGGAGGTCTTCTCGCCCACCGAGCCGGCCAAGATCCTGCCCGTCCCGCACAACGAACGGGGCATTCTCTACGTCAAGGGCGCCGTGCTGGCTTCGGGCGACACGCTGCATCTTTTCGTCAACCACTGGACTTCGCGCTACATGGGACAAAAGGCGACCGAAGGGGCGCGGATCGCCGCCGCCCAGCGTCTGGCCCAGGCGGTCGATTCGATCTCCGGGTGCTCGGAATCCCCGCGGATCGTCCTGCTGGGCGACCTGAACGACACGCCGGACGAAAAATCCATCGTCCGCCTGACGGCTTTGCTGCCGGAGCTGCGGATGCACCTTCCAGTAGGATCCGGTACGTATTATTATCGGGGGGAATGGCTGTCGTTTGACTATATTTTTACTAACTTTGTTCCGAAGGCTGCCTTGCTTCGCCTGTGGACGAAGCCGTATCTGCTCACCCCCGAAGGGACGCCTTGGCGCACCTTCTCCGGGCCGATATACCGGGGCGGATACAGCGACCACCTCCCGGTGTATCTCGACGGGTGGATCGGAGGGCTTTCAACGAAAAACAAACAAACACACCGATCGTTATGAAACGCTCAAAGCTATACGTCACGATACTTGTCCTGTCGATTTTCCCCTTTTTCGCCCAAGCTCAATCCCGTGATTCCCTCACGGTAACGAAAGCCAAGTGGAACGTGCGCGAACTGGCCGAAGGGGTCGAGTGGAAAAGTTACCATTTCCGGGATAAGGAAAAGCTCTTTGGAGCAGAAGAATACATCAACCTGCTGGTCGTCGATCAGGACAAAGCCCGGGAGACCTTCCGAGTGGCGGTCTGCGGAGGCGAACCGGAGCCCACCAGCCAGATGGCGCAAAAGGCCGATGCCTTGGCCGCGGTAAACGGATCGAACTTCAGCGTAGCTCCGCCGTATGCCATCCGGAGTTACCTCCGCCTCAACGGACAGGTCCTTTCGGAGGAAGATCCCTCGGGTGACTACCTGACACTCGATTCGTTGGGACGGGTTGAGTTGGAGTACAACACACGAGTACAGTGGATAAAGGCCCCCACGGTGCTCGGATGCGGGCCTGCATTGCTCTTCGGCGGGAAGGTATTAGCGCAGAAAAGTTCTGCCCGCGAGCCCCGTACGGCGATCGCTACAAAGGGAAATACCGTCCTGCTCATCACGGTGGACGGTCGTTCGTTCCGCAACTCCTCGGGGGTAACGCTGTCCGAACTGGCCGAATTGCTGCGCTGGCTGGGTGCCGAAAACGCCTTGGCACTCGACGGAGGGAATGCCGCCACGATGTACATCCGGGGCGAGGATTTCGACGGGGTGGTCAATCACCCCAGTGGAAACGGGAAGTTCAACCACAAAGGCGAGCAGGCAGTGGCCAACGCCCTGCTCTTGTGTCTTCCGGAAAATTAATCCCAAAGGAACCTTCTGGAAATGATCCGTCGCCTTTTCGTCGCCGCAGGGACCTTGCTCGTCCTTTCCCTGAGCGGAACGCTCTTCGGGCAAGCGGTAAACGATTCGCTCGTTTTCGCCCGGGCCTCGTGGGACACCCGTCCGCTGGCAGAAGGCGTGCAGTGGCGTCAGTACCATTTCAAGGGCAAGGAAAAGCTCTTTGGAGCCAACCAGTACGTCAGCCTGCTCGTAGTGGACCAAGGCACAGGAAAGTATCGCTTTCAGGTAGCCATCGAACCGGGCAAGCGGCAACGCACCAGCCATGCAGCTGAAGAAGCCGGAGCCTTGGCCGCCATCAATGGTTCGTTTTACCAGACGAAACCGCCGTATCTTCCGGTGGGCTTTCTCAAGGCCGGGGGGCGTATCCTCCAGGACAAGTTGCCCAGCGGGAGGTACGTGATGATCGACCGGGAAGGACGCCTTACGGTAGAGTGCACCGGCGAGGATCCCTCCTTGCGGGAAGAACCGGAGATCGTCTCGACCTACACGCCGATGCTCGTGCAGGAGGGAAAGCCGCTTTGCGGTACGGGCGATACGTATCGCGCGCCCCGCACGGCGGTGGGCGTCCGGGGCGATACAGTCCTGCTGCTGGTGGTGGACGGCCGTGCGGGGCGCTCCCGCGGGGTCTCGCTCGAAGAGACGGCCAAACTGATGCAGTGGCTGGGGGCGGAAGAGGCCTTGAACCTGGACGGGGGAGGCTCCTCTACCCTGTACATCCGAGGCGAACGGGCTCATGGAGTGGTCAATCATCCCAGCGATGCGCTTCTGGGGTTTTCGCACCGGGGCGAACGGGCGGTGGGACATTCGATCCTTTTGCTGGAGAAAGGACCGGAAGAAGACAAAAAAGCAGAATCAACACAAAATTAATCTTATAAAAAACAAACATCATGCTTAAAAAACGAATTACTCTTTCTTTGGCCCTGCTCGCCTTTTTTGCCGGAGGAGCCGCTGCACAGACCAACGACTCGCTGACCTTTGTCAATGCCAAGTGGAACAAGGAAAAAGTGGCCAAAGGCATCGAATGGTACCAGTACCACTTCACCGGGGAGGAAAAGCTCTTCGATGCAGAAGAGTTCGTCAATGTCATTGTCGTCGATCAGAAAAAAGCCAAACGCCGCTTTGCCCTCACCGCCCTCGAAGGAAAACTGCGCCGCACGAGCCAGGCAGCCCTCGATTCGGGAGCCATCGTGGCCATCAACGGTTCGTTTTACAATACGCGCCCGCCGTACAATTCGGTGTGCTACCTCAAGATCAACGGCGAAGTTATCTTTGAGCGTTCGGGCAAGATGGGCGACCGCGATGGCGGCGCAGTCCTGATCGATGATCGGGGACGCGTCAGCGTCGAACAGGGCGACCCCGTCGATCTCCAATGGGTATCGGCCCGTACCGAACCTTCCATCATCGGCTCGGGTCCGATGATGCTTCAGGACGGCCAACGGATCGACATGGGCACGGGGGCATTCGTTACCCTGCGCCATCCGCGCACGGCCATCGGCACTTCGGGCAACAAGGTGTATCTGGTTACGGTGGACGGACGCTCCAAAGGCAATTCGCTGGGAGTGAACCTGAACGAACTGGCCAACATCCTCAAATGGCTCGGGGCGGAGAACGCCTTGAACCTCGACGGAGGCGGTTCGACCACGATGTACATCGAGGGACAGCCCGAGAACGGCATCGTCAACCGTCCGTGCGACAACCAGAAGTTCGACCGCCAGGGCGAACGCCGGGTGAGCAACTCCCTGCTGCTGCTCTGACCGTCCCGTACGGAAAAATGAATGTATTTTAACCGTTAAAACACAGTTACCAGAACGCCGGGCTGCCGCAGGCAGCCCGGCTATACCGAAAAACAGATGAGATACGCCATTTGCTCTCTTTCCGTCGTGCCTGTGCGCCGCGAACCTTCCGACGCATCGGAGATGACCACCCAGGCACTCTTCGGAGAGATATTCAAAGTTTTGGAACGCCGCGCCTCCTGGAGCCGCATCCGGCTTCACCACGACGGCTATGAAGGTTGGGTGAGCAACAAGCAATACCTCGAGATCCTGGCCGAACAGTACACCGCCCTGGCCAAGGAAAAACCCGTTTACTGCGCGCAGAGCGTAGCGGTGTGCAAGAGCGCCCAACAAGCCCTCCCGATCCTGATCGGATCGCGTCTGCCGGGGTTCGAAAACGGGACTTTTGTCCTGGGAGACCAGACCTACACATTCGAGGGGCATACCGTTTCGGGGAAAAAACCCAAGAGCGAGATCGTCTGCGTAGCCCGGGGATTTCTCGGGGCGCCCTATTTATGGGGCGGGAGGTCTTTCTTCGGGATCGACTGTTCGGGATTTGTCCAGATGTGCTACCGTCTGTGCGGGCGGAGTCTGCCCCGCGACGCCAAGGATCAGGCGACGGGCGGAGAAGTTCTCTCCTTTGTCGAGGAAGCCGAAGAAGGCGACACGGCCTTTTTTGACAACGACCAGGGCGATATCGTGCACGTGGGTATCGTCCTGTCCGACCATCGGATCATCCATGCCAGCGGACAGGTGCGCATCGACACGCTGGACCAGACCGGTATATACAATGCACAGGTGGGACGCTATACCCACAAGCTCCGCCTGCTCAAACGGGAGAAATAACTCTCCCGGAATGTCCTTTGTGGGGAATATATTCATACCTAAAAACATGTAAACATGATGAAATCGACCTTACCCTTTTTGGCCTTGACGGGTTGTTCGTTACTGCTGTCCCCTTCGGCAGATGCCTGTACGGGAATCACCTTGAAGAGCAAAGACGGCGCGACCATCGTAGCCCGCACTATTGAATGGGGCGGCAGCGACCTGAACAGCCAGTACGTAGTCGTTCCGCGGGGATACACTCAGAGCTCGTTCGTTCCCGGAGGAACAAAAGACGGCATGACCTTTACCGCACGCTACGGATTCGTGGGCATCGCTGTCGAACAGGAAGAATTTGTCGCCGAAGGGCTCAACGAAGCCGGACTGTCTGCCGGGCTGTTTTACTTTCCCCGTACGGGCCAATACAAAGACTATGTGCTTTCCGAAAAGGACAAGAGCATTTCCGACCTTCAGTTGGTATCCTGGATCCTGGGCGAATGCGCCACGGTAGACGAGGTGAAGGCTGCCCTGGAAAACGTACGGGTGATCGCCATCGACCCGCGCGCATCGACGGTACACTGGCGTTTTGCCGATACGAGCGGGCGTCAGATCGTCCTGGAGATCATCGGCGGTGAAGTTCGTTTTTACGACAACCCCTTGGGCGTGCTGACCAATTCTCCGGAACTCTCCTGGCACCTGACCAACCTGAACAACTACGTCAATCTCTTTCCCGGGTCGGCTCCCAGCCAGCGTTTGGGTGCGATCGAATTGACCTCCATGGGAGCCGGAAGCGGCTTTTTAGGGCTGCCGGGCGACATCACCCCGCCTTCCCGTTTTGTCCGGGCTGCTTTCTATCAGGCTACCGCCCCGCAGCAGCCGACAGCCCTCAAAACGGTATTGCAGGCCCTTCAGATCCTCAACAGTTTCGACATTCCGGTAGGCGTCGAGTTTGCCCAGGGACAGGTACCCTCCGATATCCCCAGCGCTACGCAATGGACCTCGGCTACCGACATGGGCAACCGGATGATCTATTTCCGCACGATGTACGACAGCACCATCCGCAGCATCGACTTGAACAAGATCGACTTTTCCCGGGTGAAATACCGTGCCGTAGCACTCGATCCGGTCAAACAGCAGCCGGTTCAGGCTATCAAGATTCAATAATATTTCCCCGTAGTTTTCCTTCCACGCCCCTACCCGAGCGGGAAAACTTGTGGATAACTCCCGGGAGGGAACACTGAAAGTAAACGAAAGAGAACCTATCTTTGCAGGGCGGGTGCGGGAAAATCCCGCACCCGCCTTTTCCATAGCTTAAGACTGAAGGAGATATGTTTCTGGAAAACACCGTCAATCATTCCGAATACAGCGGATGGATCGAAGTGATCTGCGGCTCGATGTTTTCGGGCAAGACCGAAGAACTCATCCGCCGGCTCAAACGCGCCCGGATCGCCCGCCAGCGGGTCGAGATCTTCAAACCGGCCATCGACACCCGGTACGACGAGCAGATGGTCGTCTCCCACGACCGCAACGAGATCATCTCCACCCCGGTGAGCCATTCGAGTGAAATCCTGCTGCGCGCCACCGATGTGGACGTGGTGGGAGTGGACGAAGCCCAGTTTTTCGACGAAGGCATCGTGGAGGTTTGCAACACGTTGGCCAACAGTGGCATTCGCGTGATCGTCGCCGGACTGGACATGGATTACCTCGGGCGGCCGTTCGGACCGATGCCCTTCCTGATGGCCACCGCCGAATACGTCACCAAAGTCCATGCCGTCTGCACCCGCACGGGCAATCTGGCCCACTATACGCACCGCCTTACCCGGAACGACTCGCTGGTGCTCCTGGGCGAGACGCACGACTACGAACCCCTCTCCCGCAAAGCCTATTTCCAAGCCCGCAAGGCCGAAGAGCAGGAAGAACAAAAACAAAAAACCGCCCATGAAAAATAAGATCCGTCTCGAAGGCCTGCGCACCTACGCCTTTCACGGCTGCCTCCCATCCGAAGCACTCACCGGAGCCATGTACAGCACCGACGTGGAAGTGGAAACCGACTTTTTACAGGCAGCCCGTACGGACGAGCTCTGCGCCGGCACCATCGACTACGGACAGATCGCCCGGATCGTCCGCCGGGAAATGGCCCAACGGGCCCGCCTGATCGAGAACGTCGCCCTGCGCATTCACCAAGCCATCCACCGCGAATTTCCCCAAGCGGAAAAAGTATGCGTGCGCGTGAGCAAACTGGCACCTCCGGTAGAAGGGGCGGCCGAGCGGGCGACGGTCGAGATAGCCGATTGAAGGGATGCTCTTTCGGCGCAAATGCCGAAAGTTTTGCCACACTTTTGATTGTTTGAAAAAGCCCCGGATCGTGCCCGTCCAAAAAAGCAAAACGCCCGAAGAGGGCGTTTTGCAAACTCCTCGGAAGGTATGGGATCGATTGGGTTTTGTGTTCCTTCCAAGAGAGTTTTGGAAAAACCAGAGGAGTTATTTTCAGAAAACAGGGGCGATAAAGAATGCTTTTCCGAAAGTCATTCCTGCCGGGAAGGAGGCATTTTCACCCGATACGTCCCCAAAGGCATCCCATCCAAACGGATTTCGATCCGGATGGCATCTTTCCGGTACTTTTCGATGGATTCCAGAGGAATATCCGGCAGATGGAATACATAGCTTGTCCGATAAGTGTCTTTCGCTTCTTTTCCTTTTATTTCCATTTTCCCTCGGGCGATCGACTGCTGCAGCCCGGGGCAAATCAATATGTACTCCAAGCGATGTAACCGATCAATATCCCCGAAGGACGATACCCCGAAACGCACTGAGAGAACACACTTTTGTGGCGATCTTTCTCGGACACATGCATGCAAATCCTCCAAACGGATACGCTCACGAATCGATAAATTCCACAAAACACCCATCACCGCCGTAACAGCAGTTAGTGTGCAACAAAGGACAAATATCCTCATGGTTTTTTCGGTCCCTTCCGGCCGCCCGACGAAGAGGAAAAGTTCGGATAAAAAAAGAAGCGGGCGACCGCCTACTTCTTGTCAGGTGTCGCCAAACCCCTATACATACGCAGACAGCCACCCACCTATGACGATGGATGGTCTTGGTCTGTGCCCCGTATGCAGTTATAAAGTTGGCGACTTTAACAAGAAAAGGCACTTCTTTGTGTCAGTAAATAACCTCGAAAGGTTATGACAAAGGTAACGGAAATTTTCGTTCCGCACGCATCGACTTATTTTTTCTGATAAATTTTTTCCTCTTAACAAAGATTAAAAGATATTTCTCCCTCTTCATTGCAAGCGTACAAAAGCGAAAAACGCAAAGACTTTGCCTTACGAGCCGAGCAGTTTCAGTCTTGCAAAAAGAAAAATAAGAGACGTTCAGAATACGGCCTTCACCACTGCTTCTACGTTGTCCGGGCGGCTCATCGTGTAGAAATGGAGCGCCGGTACCCCTTGACGGATCAATTCCCGGCACTGCCCGATAGCCCATTCGATGCCGATACGGCGCACGGCCGCGTTGTCTGCAGCCGAGGCCACGGCCCGGGAGAGTTCCTCGGGAATGTTCACCCCGAACACCTGCGGGAGCAGGGAGAGTTGCGCCTTGGTCGAGAAGGGTTTGATCCCGGCCACGATGGGCACCTCGATCCCCTCCCGGCGGCAACGGGATACGAAGTCGAAGTATTTGGCGTTGTCGAAAAACATCTGGGTTACGATGTAATGCGCCCCCGCATCCACTTTTTGTTTCAAGTATTCGATGTCTGTCTGCAAGTTCGGCGCTTCGGCGTGTTTTTCGGGATAACCCGCCACGCCGATGCAGAAATCGGTCGGGGCCGGATGCTCCACTTCGCCCGAAAGGTATTCGCCCCGGTTCATTCCCGCTATCTGCGCCACCAGTTCACTGGCGTGGAGGTGTCCGCCGGGATGCGGACGGAAAGTATGCTCGCCGCGTACGTTGTCGCCCCGCAGAGCCAGCACGTTGTCGATACCCAGGAAATTCATCTCGATCAGGGCGTCTTCGGTCTCGTCGGCCGAAAAACCGCCGCAGATCAGGTGCGGGACCACGTCGATCCCGTATCGGGCGGCGATAGCCGCCGAAATACCCACCGTACCGGGACGCTTGCGGACGACGCGGCGTTCGAGGAGTCCCCCCTCGCGTTCGATGAACTTGACCTCCTCGCGGTGGTACGTAATGTTGATATAGGCCGGCTGGTAGGCCCCCAGGACATCCACCGTGCGGTAAATGGAAGATATGTTTTCCCCCTTCAACGGAGGCAGCAGTTCGAAGGCAAAGAGCGTCTGCCCTTTCCGGAATTTATCGGTTACTTTCATCTTTTTTCCTTTTCAATCTGCAAAGATGCTATTTTTTTGCCGATATACCATCGCCCGCCGGCGTTTTATTGCCGCATTTCCCGCAAATGCCGTACCTTTGCCCGATATGGAAAACCAAGCAAAAAACATCTCCGAGCATCTCGCCCGGCGCATCCTGGTGCTGGACGGAGCCACCGGCACGCTGATCCAAACCCTGGGGCTGCAGCAGAAGGATTTCGTCTTTCAGGGGCGCGGCCCGATGCGCGGGCTCAACGACCTGTTGTGCCTCACCCGTCCCGACGCGGTGGAAGACATCCACCGGCGATACCTCGAAGCGGGAGCGGACATCATATCGACCAACACTTTCAACGCCAACGAAATATCTCTGGAAGAATACGCCGCTGCCGATCTTTCCGACGCGATCAACGCCGCCGCCGTCGCCCTGGCCCGCCGGACGGCCGACGCATATGCCACGCCCGAGCGTCCGCGCTGGGTAGCCGGTATCTTGGGACCGACCGGACGCACGGCCTCCCTATCGCCCGACGTAGCCGACCCTTCGGTGCGCAACATCACCTTCGACCGCCTTTTCGAGGCGTACAGCCGGCAGGCACGCACCCTGGCCGAAGGAGGTGCCGACCTGCTGATGGTCGAAACGGTCTTCGACAGCCTCAACGCCAAAGCGGCCGTCGCCGCTGCCCATGCCGTATGTTCACTGCCGGTGATGCTCTCCGGAACGGTTACCGATGCCAGCGGACGTTTGCTCTCCGGACAGACCATCGAGGCGTTTTACGCTTCGTTTGCCCGGATGGGGCTGTTTTCCATCGGGCTCAACTGCGCCTTGGGCGCCGAACAGATGCTGCCCTTCCTCGAACGCCTCTCCCGCACGGCAGCCCTGCCCGTTTCGTGCCACCCCAACGCCGGACTTCCGGACGGGTTCGGCGGGTATGCCCAAACGATGGGACAGATGGCCGCCTGGGTGGAAAAATACTTGCAGGAGGGCTTGGTGAACATCGTGGGGGGCTGCTGCGGCACCACCCCGGAGTACATCGCCCTGCTGTCTGAAATGGCGGGAAAATACTCGCCCCGTCGGGTGCCGGAGGCGGACCACAGGACGGTCTTGGCCGGGCTGGAACCGCTTGTCATCGAGCCGGAAGCCAACTTCGTCAATGTCGGGGAGCGCGCCAACGTAGCCGGAAGCGCCCGTTTTGCCCGCCTGGTGCGGGAGGAGAAATGGGACGAGGCGGTGGAGATCGTCCGCAAGCAGGTAGAAGACGGCGCCCAGATCATCGACGTGTGCATGGACGCCCCGATGATCGACGCCCGGGAAGCGATGACGCACTTCCTGCGCCTGTTGGCCGGCGAACCGGACATTGCCCGGGTGCCGCTGATGCTGGACTCTTCCTCGTGGGACGTGCTCACGGAAGCCATGAAAGCCGTACAGGGAAAACACATCGTCAATTCGGTCTCGCTCAAGGAAGGCGAGGATACTTTCCTCGCCCACCTGCGCACCATCCGCTCGATGGGATGCGCCGCCGTGCTGATGCTTTTCGACGAGCGTGGTCAGGCCGACACGTTCCAACGGAAGATGGAGGTCGCCCGGCGGATGTACCGTCTGGCCACCGGGGACGGATTCGCACCCGAAGACATCATTTTCGACCCCAATATCCTGGCGGTAGCCACCGGCATGAAGGAACACGACCGTTACGCGGCCGATTTTATCCAGGCCGTGCGGCAGATCAAACAGGAATTTCCCCGGGTGAAGGTCAGCGGAGGGGTGAGCAACCTTTCGTTTTCCTTCCGGGGCAACAACGTCGTACGCGAGGCCATGCACTCGGTCTTTCTGTACCACGCCACCCGCGCCGGCATGGACATGGGCATCGTCAATGCCGGGATGCTGCGCGTGTACAGCGACATCGAGCCCGAACTGCTGGCCCGGGTCGAGGACGTGGTGCTCGCACGCCGGGACGATGCCTCCGAGCGGCTGATCCAGTATGCAGAAAGTCTGCAACAGACCGCCGGCGACCCGGGCCGGGTAAAAAACCCGGAGGTCTCCCTCGAAGAGCTCTATCCGGATGTATGCAAGCGCCTGGAGTACAAGATCGTCAAAGGGCTGCCCGAAGGGGCCGATACCGATGCGCTGGAAGCGCTCCGACTCCTGGGAACGCCCGTGGAGGTGATCGACCGGGTGCTGATGAAAGGCATGGAGACGGTCGGAGAGTTGTTCGGTCAGGGCAAGATGTTCCTGCCCCAGGTGGTCAAAAGCGCGCGGGTGATGAAGCGTGCGGTGGATGCCGTTACGCCCTTCATGGAAAAGAAAGACACCGACCGGGGCAAGCGAATGCTCATCGCTACGGTCAAAGGCGACGTCCACGACATCGGAAAGAATATCGTTTCGGTCGTAATGGCCTGCAACGGCTATCAGGTTACCGACCTGGGCGTGATGGTGCCACCCGAGGAGATCGTCTGCCAGACGCGCCGCACACGCGCCGATCTGATAGGACTCTCGGGGCTGATCACCCCGTCGCTGGAAGAAATGGCCGCCACGGTGCGCGCGTTGGACCAGGCCGGGATCGACGTTCCGGTGATCGTCGGAGGAGCCACCACCTCGGAACTCCACACAGCTGTCAAGATCGCCCCGCTTTACCGGGGGACGGTCGCCCGAGCCAAAGACGCTTCGCATACCGTCCGGCTGGCCGCCGAACTGTTGTCCGGTGCGGAAAAAGCCGTCAGAGCCTCTCAGGAATCCCTGCGCGAGGAATACTTCCGGAAAAACGAGCAGCGCGCCCCGCTGGTTCCTTTGGAGCTGGCGCGGCAGCGGGCACCGAAATACGATTTCGCGCCGGCTCCCCCTCCCCTCCGACAGGGCGTAATCCGGCTGGAGGACTACCCCTTGGAAAAGCTCCGGGAGCGGATCGACTGGCGGGAATACCTGGCCGAATGGGGCATCCGGGGACGTTATCCGGAACTGCTTTCCGACCCGGAAAAAGGCCGGGAAGCCCGCAAAGTGCTGGACGAGGGCCGCGCCGTGCTGGAAGACATTCTCGCCCACAAGGCACTCACCGCCCGGGGAGTAGCCGGTATTTTCCCGGCCTCGGCACAGGGCGACGACATCGTACTGGAGGACGGCCGCCGCTACCCCCAGTTGCGCAACCAGACGGCTTCGTTCAAGTGCCTCTCGGACTTTCTGTCCCCGCAGGGGGATTTCGTGGGAGCCTTCGCCGTTACGGCCGGCATCGGGCTTCAGGAGTACCTGGCCCACACGAGGGACGACTACCAGGCCCTTACCGCCAAAATCCTGGCTAACCGCCTGGCCGAGGCCTTTTCCCAGGAAGTCTTCGAGCAGATGAAAACCTCCTGGTGGGGATTCCGACAGGGAGGCATCCGGCCGGCTTGCGGCTACCCCACCCTGCCCGACCATAGCGGAAAACGGATCCTTTTCGATTGGCTCGACGCCGAGGCCGTTACCGGCATCCACCTGACGGAAAACTACATGATGCAGCCCGAAGCCAGTGTATCGGGATTGATCTTCGCCCGGAAAGAGGCGCACTACTTCGACGTGGGACGTTTGGGCGAGGACCAACTGGAGGATTATGCCCGCCGCCGGGGTTTGCCCTTGGAGGCGGTGAAAAAGTACACCGGCCACGCCTGAGGCTCCCATCGAAAAAAACTGCCGACCGATGAAAAGAAAAAGAGAAACGCTGCCCACAGAACCGCCCGCCCGACGTGCCGAAGCCTTGCTCGTACGCCTGAAGTCGATGGCCGACCCGGTGGCCCGGGAAGGGATGGCTCGCTTCGGCATCCGTACGGAAAATGCGCTGGGTATCTCGGTCAAAGGACTGCGTGCGGTGGCCAAGGAAACCGGAAAAGACACCGAAACGGCACTGGAACTGCTCCGCACACCCTTCCACGAAGCCCATCTGCTGGCGTTCTTTCTCCTGCGGGCGGAGGAACTCTCGGGCGAGCAACTGGACGAGATAGCAGGCGGACTCGATTCGTGGGATACGTGCGACCAGTTCTGCGGGGAGATCGCCACCCATCCCTTGGCCGTACAAAAGGTGTTCCGATGGAGCGCCGACCCGAGGGAATACGTCCGCCGCGCCGGGTTTTCCCTGGCGGCGCGCATGGCAGTGCGCGGGAAAGCCCTGCCTGACGAGATCTTCCAAGCCATCCTTCCCCTGGCCGAACACTACGGGGACGACCCGCGCCCGATGGTGAGCAAGGCCATCGACTGGGCGGTGCGGCAGATCGGGAAACGATCGACCTTCCTGCATCCCTACGCCCTTTCGCTGGCGGAAAAGATGACCGCCTCGCCCCAGAAGTCCATTCGCCGCATCGGACGCGTATCCCTTCGGGAACTTTCCAGTCCCAAGGTGATCGCCCGTCTGAAACCCCACTCCGTGTGGCCCGAAGAGGGCGTGGTCGACCTGCCGGGATATTGTTGAGTTTTTTCCCTCCCCGGCCAAAGGACAAAGGCGGAGAAAAACTTGTCATTCTCCTTTCCTTCCTCTCCCAAAAGGGAGGATAAGTCGTGAAAAGACAAAAAGAAAGTTGCAGAGAGGGGCTGTTTCAGGGATAGCTTACCCCATGTTTTTTCATCATTTCCACATCCTGATCCCGCAGTCCGAGGCTGTCGAGGGCAATGGGCTGGTTGTGGTCGTTTACGTAGTAACGTTTTTGCGGGATGAATTTCCCACTGGATACGGCCAGGGAATCGGCCGCATACGGAGTGTCGATACCGGCTACGTCCAAAAAGGTGTAGAATACATTCCGGGTACTTACCGGGAGAGTTCGGTGGTCCCGCACGGCGGACACTTCATCACTCCACAAGGCTTCGTACTGGGGGGAAAACCACCACAGGTACGGGATGTGTATCTGGTAATAGGTCGGCACGGGCGAGGCGTGCAGGAAACGCTTGCGCGTGTCGTCCAGAAGGTCTTCCCCGTGGTCCGAACAGTAGAATACCGCCGCCGGGATACGGAACGAAGCGACCGTGTCGATCACCTGGGCGAGAAATTCGTCGGTATAGCGGATGGAATTGTCGTAGGCGTTGATCAGTTTCTCCCGCTCCCGCACGGCGACCACTTCCAGATCGTCCGGACGGTAGTACGCCCCGGAGGAGGGATAGCGTTCCCGGTAGTTGAAATGCGAACCGTGGGTATGCATCACCACCAGGAGTTTCGGCCCGCCCCGACGGATCACGCTGGCCAGGGTATCGACCATCGTTTTGTCGTAGGCCGCGTGTTCGCCCGAGACGAAATTCAGGTATTCATCCCCTTGATGCGCCAGGTAGTCGATGTACGAACGGTTGGGCATCTGGTTGGACAGGAACACGGTGTGGAATCCCGCCTGACGGAATGCCGCCAGGAGGCCCTTGGTGGAGTACAGCCGGGAATAATCCTCGGCCGAGGCCATGGAGAGGATCACCGGGACACTCTTGTGCGTGGTGTTGGACTGGGTGAGCGCATCCGGGAAGGCGATGAGTCCGGGTATTTTTTCCAGGCAGGGCGTCGTATTGCGCGAGTAGCCGTACAGTCCGAAGTTGGCCGCACGGGCCGTTTCGCCGATTACCAGCACATACACTTCGCGTAAGGTATCGGGATGGGTGGCGCGTGCCTGGAAATCGAAATCCTGCGAACGCTGCGGATATTCCACGCTCCGGTTCCAACTCTGCGCGGCGAAGCCCATGTTGTAAAAGATATTGGCCGGAAATACTTCGTCCATCACCCGGGTATGCCCCGCCAGAGCGAACGGTACGGAAACTACGACCAAGACCCCGGCTTCGATCAGACGGCGGCGGCGGTATCTTCCCTCGAGTTTTTCCTTCAGGCGGATCGAACGCACGGCCAGTGCCAGGGTGGGAATATAAAGCACACAAACTCCGATGATGGCCGGAAGGAGCTTGCCCAACAGTTCCCCTACTTCCCCCGTATTGGTGGTAAAGAGGTTCAGGAACATATCCGAAGCGATGATCGAGCGCCCGAACAGATACAGCAACACCATTTGGAAAGCCCCCAGGAAGAACATCGGGAAGAGGATCCAGGCCGAAGTTCCCGGACGGCGGCACAGGGTCATCAGCGCCATGTAAAAAGCCAGGGGAAGCAGCAGGAACGGTACGCGCGTAAGCGGGGAGATGTCCTCGGTAAAGAACAGGAAAACATTGGCCGCCATCAGTACCGCCACGAAAAACCAGTAGAGATGGCGCTGGCTGGAAAACCAGACGTTCAGACGCTTAAAATGCTTCATTGATATTGAAGATAAATCCGCTTCCGTTGCGTCCGAATCCCAGATCCAGACGGACGTTCACGCGTTTTTTGAATTCCCAGCGGTAGCCCACACCGAAATTGGGCAAAGTCTGCGACCAGCGGAATGTGTCGAAATCGTGAAATACGTTGCCCGCACCCACCCACAGGGCGATCCCGTTGCGCCGCCATACTTTCTGACGGAGTTCCACCTGCGCCTCGACCAGGTTGCGGTCGCGGTAACGACCGTCGTAATAGCCCCGCATGCGGTACGAACCACCCAAGGTAGCCAGCATCGTCCAAGGCACGCGTCCGTAATTGAACTCCGAATGGAAATCGAAGGCCAATACACCACCTTTCCATACGGCCTTGTACCAGTCAAAGATCAAGTCCGTGCGGGAAAATGCATACCGGTTTCCCAGGAACGCGGGAAAGAAGCGCTGCTCGCCTTTTACGTAAATGCCCCGCGCAGGCGCTGTGCTAACATCACGCGTATCGTACGCCAGGGTCACACCGGCTCCGATAGTCTGCGTGACACGGTCCTGTCCTTCGAGCAGTTCGATGCGGTCAAATTTCTTTCCTTCGATATAGTCGTAGCTCGCGATCGGACCGATGTAAAAGTTGCGGGCCGTGCGGATCAGGAAATTGAGCTTCACGCTGTACTGTTGCCGGGTATATTGGCTCACATTGTCGTCATTGTCCCCCATCTCGTACCCGATGCCCCAGAAAGCACCGGGAAACGAGAAGAAATTCATGTTGTAGAGCAAACGATAGCGGTCGCCGGGAAACAGGTTGTTGCCCCGAATGCCGACCAGGTAAAAACCCGAAGTAGATACGTTGCCATAGAGCGAAACGTCGGACGGGGCCAGCAGGCTGTCCGAAGGATCCAAGCGGTAGAGCCCGGCAGCTACCATTCCGATACCGAACTTGGTATCTTCCGAGTAGTTCGGACCGCCGATAATGCTGAAATCGAATTTCTTGTACGGTTTTTCCTTGTTGGCATCGGCAAAATAGTCGATGAATTTCCGAAAGAATCCCTTTTTGGCCGCTGCGGTATCGCTTGGAACGGTCAAGGTATCGACCTGGGAAGCCGTAACGGAAAGCGTGTCCTCGGCCGGTTGAGCCTGCAGGCAAAAGGCCGGGATGAAAAGGGAAAACGCGAGGAAAAGTGAAGTCGTCTTCTGCGTATTCATGCGCTGTTTTCAGGGTTTGGACGGGTGAACCAACTGAGTACGAAATGGGGACAAAGGTACATAATTTACTGATATTAGTCTATCTAAATGCAGAAATAAAAACCTCCCAAAAGGGATGTGCACTATTGGACAGATTCCTACCGCACACACCTTTCGATAAAGACACCGAAGTTGTTCCCCTTGCCTCTCCCCCCCTTCCCAACATTCGGATATTTCGTACCTTTGCCCGTCTAACGTCCCGGGCGTATCGAATGCGAAATTTCCAAGCTCGACGCAGCCCAAACGCATCCTGATCTACCCAAAAACCCGAAAAAGAGCATGGACCTGAAAGCCACCTGTTTTCCCTACCGGCTTCTCTTCAAGGAACCCGCCGGCACCTCGCGCGGAGTGCTGCACAGCAAGGAGACCTGGTTTCTCGTCCTCTCCCACGCCGGACACACCTCGGTAGGCGAATGCGCCGTATTCCGAGGCCTTTCGTGCGACGACCGCCCCGATTACGGAGAACGCCTGGAGGAACTGTGCCGCAGGATCTCCCACGGCGAAACACCCCGCCCGGAACAATGGGCCGACTACCCCTCGATCCGCTTCGGGTTGGAGACGGCCTTGGGCCGGCTGGAAGCCGAGCTGCGGGGCGAAGCGTACCTCGCCTCCCCCTTTACGGATGGCCAGGACAGCATCCCCATCAACGGACTGGTCTGGATGGGCGATTTCGAGCAAATGGCCCTTCGCCTCGAGGACAAACTCCGGCAGGGATTCCGCTGCATCAAGATCAAGATCGGAGCCATCGACTTCGAACGCGAACTCGAACTCCTCTCCCGCATCCGCGCCCGGTACACCCCCCGGGAGGTCGAGATCCGCGTGGATGCCAACGGTGCCTTCTCGCCCCGGGAAGCGCTCGAACGCCTGCAACGCCTGGCTGCCTTCGAACTTCACTCCATCGAACAACCCATCGCCGCCGGTGCTCCCGAAGAAATGGCCCGCCTGTGCGAACAGTCTCCCCTGCCCATCGCGCTGGACGAAGAACTCATCGGAGTGAACGACCCGAAAGAAAAACGCCGTTTGCTCAAAACGATACGCCCCCACTACATCGTGCTGAAGCCTTCGCTGGTGGGCGGCCTCGAAGCCTCCCGCCAATGGATCGAAGCGGCCGGGGAAGTGGGCGCAGGGTATTGGATCACCTCCGCACTGGAATCCAACGTGGGCTTGGACGCTATTGCACGTTTTTCGTATCTTTGCCCAAATCCCCTCCCCCAAGGTTTGGGGACAGGAGGGCTTTTCACCAACAACATTCCCTATCCCTTCGACGTATCGGGCGGACGCTTCCGGATCACGGCACCGACGCCCGGCGGAAATGACGTCCTGAAGTATCTGGGGAAAACGAACTGACCGTCATGGAACAGCTGGAAAAGAAAAACATCAGCATATCGATCGTCGTTCCCGTGTACAATCGTCCGGACGAGACAGACGCCCTGTTGGGCAGCATCGCCCGCCAGGCGGAAAACGGATTGGACTACGAAGTGATCATCGTCGAGGACGGTTCGTCGCTGACCTCGCAAGCCGAATGCGAAAAATGGTCCGCCACCTTGCCGGTGCGGTACTTCTATACCGAGAACTCCGGTCCAGGCGATTCGCGCAACTACGGCATGGAACGCGCCCGAGGTGACTATTTCGTCATTCTCGACTCCGACGTACTGTTGCCCGAAAACTATTTCCAGACACTGGAACGCCTCCTCTCCCGCTGCAACCCTGCCGATGCCTTTGCCGGCCCCGACCGGGCACACCACTCGTTTACCGATGTACAAAAGGCCATCAATTATGCCATGACCTCGTTTTTGACCACCGGCGGACTGCGCGGAGGCTCGAAAGCCAACATCAGCGGGCGACGCCAACTGCGCAGCTACAACATGGTGATCTCCGCCGAAGCCTTCCGGCGCGCCGGAGGCTTTGCCCACCAGCGCGTAGGGGAAGACATCGAATACACCCAGCGCCTGTGGCGGAACGACCTGACCACCGCCTGGTATCCCGAACTGTACGTCTATCACAAGCGCCGCGATACGCTGGGACAATTCTTCCGCCAAACGATGGCTTTCGGCCGGGCGCGCCCCATCCTCAACCGGATGTTCCCCGGGACAGCCCGCCTGACGTACATGTTCCCTTCGTTTTTCCTGGTCTTCATGCTCGTCTCCGTATTGGGCGGGGTGTTCGCTCCGGTGATCCTGCTCCCGTTGGGAGTATATCTGGCAGCGATCTTCCTCTCGTCCTGGGCACAAAACCGGAGTTTCCACGTTGGAATACTCTCGGTAGCAGCCGCCGTAGTACAGTTTACGGGATACGGATGGGGATTCCTTTACTCCAACATCCGGATGCTGTATCTGGACGACGTGGACAAAGTATTCCCCTACATGTTCAAACACTGACGCCTTTCCTCATGAGTACCATCCGGAACATCGCGCTGCTGTCATTTTTTTACCTCCTCTGCACGACCGGAGTGCAGGCCCAGTCGAAGAACGCCCTTTGGGTGGAATACTACCCGGACTTTCAGATCGGAGCCTGGCGTCTGACACCGGAAGTAAGCTACCGGAGCATCGACCTCTTTACCGATCAGGCAGGAGGGCACACGTTTTATTTTCGTCCTACGGCCACTTACACCGTAAACCGTTACCTGTCCCTGGCCGGATCGCTGGCCTATTACGTATCGTGGGAAAACGCCACCGCCAACAAACACGAATGGGTCATCTACCAGAACGCCGCACTCAAGACGCCCTCGGTCGCCGGGTTTTCATTCGGACTGAACGCCCGCCTGGAACAGATGTTCGTCAAAACCTCTGCCGATCCCGACCACACCTTCGGGCTGCGCCTGCGCTGGACGCCGAAGCTGACCTACAAACTGCCCATAGACTCTCCCTGGGGGTGGTCCCTTTCGGGATTTGCCGAAACCTACAACTACCTCACCGCCTCGCGTGCAGGGTATTTCCGCAATGCACTCGACCTGGGAGCAGGACTGACGTTCAAACCCCTCGAACGCCTCGAAGCGACTTTCGAATACCGCCGGCACCGCTCCTACCGCCCCGGGGAGGACAGCCAGGACAACCGCTTTCGGCTGATGATCCGCCACAAAATCCTGTAAACAAACCCCGTCCTCTGCCGGCGGGAGAACACACATCACTTCTTCAAGACAACTCTTCAAGACAACACCCAAAAAACATGGAACTGTACATCGACCCTGCCCTTTGCCCGCAAAACCATCCCTGTCCTCTGGTGGCACGCTGCCCGGCGGAAGCCATCTCTCAGGAAGGCGTCGGATTGCCGGTGATCGACTCCGAAAAGTGCATCGGCTGCGAAGAATGCCTGCGCTCCTGCGGAAAACAAGCCGTTACCTATCGGTAAACCTTAAAAAAAACGGGGCTCCCGTCATCAGGAGAATGTACCCTCCCCACAGTTTCACACCGGAGAGGACATTTTTGTAAACCGGCCTTCCGGTCGGCCAATAAAGGGAAAAACTACCTCCACTGCTTGTACGGACAGGCGATCAGGGCCGAGTTGTAGTAACGCGGGTCGCCCGTTACTTCCTCGCCCAGCCAATTCGGACGCTCGAACGGTTCGTCCGGCCGGGAAAGTTCGATCTCGGCCAACACCAAGCCTTCGTTCTGTCCGTAAAAGACATCCACCGTGAAGAACTGTCCGCTGCCCACCGGGACATCGTAGCGCGTCTTGTCGATGATTCTCTCCCCGCACAAGGCGAGCAGCTCCCGGGCGTCCTCCACGGGGATTCCGTACTCCCATTCGCCCCGGCTCACCCCCGAGGGGTCGCTCGCTCCCTTGATGGTGAGAAACGCCTTTTCGCCCTTGATCCGCACGCGCACCGTCCGGGCGGGATCGGTGGAGAGATACCCTTGGACTATCCGGGCGTGGCCGACGGACGCCGAAAGAAAATCGTCGTTTTTTACCAAAAATTTGCGTTCGGTCTCGATGGCCATTCTTTTTCAGCGTTATTTTTTTGAAATACCGAAACCCCTCTCTCCGGGCAAGGAAGATTTCTCCTTCCCACGGAGAGAAGATACCGATCAACATCCCTCTTACAACGGCTACTTGCGGAAATACCCCACCGGTTGATTGAGCATCGGGGTACAATCCTCAGGCAATCCCAACGCCCGGGCCAGTGCCGGAGCGTCCATCGAAGCGCGGGGCACGGTAGCCAACCCGGCTGCGGCACAGAACAGCGAGATGTTTTGCGAGACGATCCCCGCATCCATCGCGCCCCAGGTCTCGTCGCCCGAGCCGCGTGCCACCAGCAGCAGAACCACCGGAGCGTCCTTCATCGTGCGCAGGTCCTGGTCGGTTACCGGGATGAGCGTATTTTGCTTGTAGTCGAAGAAATAAGCGCCCTTCTCCAGGCAGACGTAAAGGTCGATGTCCTGCCGGTTCATGGCCGAGGGTGCGGTGCGTTTGCCCGACTCGGGGCGGTTGATGCCGTTGGCGGCCCACAGCAGATCGGACAAATCCTGTTTGGAGAGCATCCGGGGCGAGAATTCCCGGGTGGACTTCCGCTGGGCGAAGGCTTGCATCATCGTCGCTTCCCGGGTCATGTCGGGGGCGGACAGCGGAATGGGTTCCAGGGATTGCGAACAGCCGACTACCAGCGAGCAGAGCAGGATCAGGGTCGAGAAAAGTGTTTTCATGGCATGAGTATTTCGGGTCAGTTCTTGTTTTCCCGTTTGCGTTCCACGGCGCGCAAGACCACCGCCAGGACGATCATCGCAAAGGCGACCAGTTTCATGTAATAGGCTTTCGGCTCGGGGATTTCGCCGAAGTAGGCATAGGCGGCCAGGATCACAGCTCCTAAAGCCAAAGCTCTGTGAATAAGCGTTGTATTCATTTTTATCTGCGGTATCTCAATAAATCAATGCAAGTACCCGTAGCGGCGCAGCTTGCGTTGGTTGCCCCGCCAGTCGTCGTCCACCTTGACCACCAGTTCGAGGAAGGCCTTCTTGCCGAAAAAGCGTTCGATGTCCATCCGCGCCTGCGTACCGGTCTTCTTGAGCGCCTCGCCCCGGTGTCCGATCAGGATACCCCGCTGGCTCTCGCGCTCCACGTACACGATGGCACGGATGCGGATCAGGGTAGCATCCTCGACAAACTCCTCGACCACCACTTCGACCGAATAAGGCACCTCCTTGCGGTAGTTGAGCAGGATCTTCTGCCGGATGATCTCGCTGACGAAAAAGCGCTCCGGCCGATCGGTCAAAGCATCCTCCGGATAGTAGGAAGGACCCTCGGGCAAGAGGGCGACGATGCGCTCCAGGAGGTTGTCCGTATTGAAACGCTCGGTGGCCGACACGGGAACGACCTCCGCCCGGGGCAAACGCGCCTGCCAGTATTCGACCGCCGCTTCGAGCGTACGCTGATCGATCGTATCGATCTTGTTGATCACCAAAAGGACGGGGACTTTCGCGTTTTCGATCCGGTGGAAGAACGTCTCGTCCTTGAGTTCCTTCAATCCCGGTTCGACCATGTAGAGCAGGACATCGGCATCCTCGAAGGCTTCCGAGACGAATTCCATCATCGACTCCTGCAGCTTGTACGCCGGGCGGATGATCCCCGGAGTATCCGAAAAGACGATCTGGTAATCCTCGGTCGAAACAATACCCAGAATGCGGTGCCGGGTGGTCTGCGCCTTGGACGTAATGATGGACAAATCGCGCCCTACCAACACGTTGAGCAACGTCGATTTGCCTACGTTCGGGTTGCCGACGATATTGACGAAACCCGACTTGTGCGTTTTTTTCTCCATATGGGCAAATGTAGCGAAAGGCGAGCGCAGAGACAAATCGAAAACAAGGTTTTCGCATTTGGCTATGCCGAGCCGCCTCCTGCATGATGGAAATGCAGTGAAAATACCATTCTGTTTTTGTCCTTCCCGAAGTGCTTTTTTGCCCGCCACCGGTGCGAAATCGCGGCATTATTCATAACTTTGCAAACTATGTACAACCCCTTAACGCGAAACGAATCATGTTGAAAGTAGGTCTGCTCGGTGCCGGTCATCTGGGAAAGATACACCTGCGGCTGCTCGCCGCCTCGCCCCATTACGAATTGGCCGGATTCTACGACCCCGACCCTGCCAATGCCGCTGCGGTCGAGATGGAAAGCGGCGTGAAAGCCTTCCCGGACATGGACAGCCTGCTCGACGCCGTGGAGATAGCCGACATCGTTACCCCCACTCTGTACCACTACGAATGTGCCTGCAAAGCCATCGAAAAAGGCTGCCACGTATTTCTCGAAAAACCCGTTACCACGACTCTGGAGCAAGCCGAAGACCTGATCCGCCGCCTGCACGAAAAGGGCCTCAAAGGCCAGGTAGGCCACGTGGAACGATTCAACCCGGCTTTTACCGCCGTACGCCCCTATATCCAGCGCCCGGCCTTTATCGAAGCGCACCGCTTGGCCGAATTCAACCCCCGGGGCACCGACGTACCCGTAGTACTCGACCTGATGATCCACGACCTCGATGCCATCCTCACCCTGGTCGATTCGCCCGTGCGAAGTCTGACGGCCAGCGGAGCCTGCGTGATCGACACCACGCCCGACATCGCCAACGCCCGCATCGAGTTTGAAAACGGCTGCGTGGCCAACGTTACCTCCAGCCGCATCTCGATGAAAAACATGCGCAAGACCCGCATCTTCCAGCAGGATGCGTACATCACCATCGACTTCCTGAAAAAAGAATCCGAAATTCTACGCATCCACGATGCTCCCGCCGATCCGGATCCGTATGCCATGATCCTGACCAACGCCCAGGGAGTGAGCAAGCAGATCGCATTCGAGAAACCCGACGTACAGGCCAACAACGCCATCCTCGACGAATTGGACTCCTTTGCCCGCGCCATCGAAAACGACAGCATCCCGCCCGTTACCCTCGAGCAGGGCGCCGCTGCGCTGAAAGTGGCTCTGGAGATCGTCCGCGACATCGAGCGGCACGCCGAACGCGTGAAAGCCGCCCGGCAAAACACCAACGAACGATGAAAACAACGACAAAAAACACCCATCCTTCCCGCATCAACATCATCACGCTGGGCTGCTCGAAAAACACGTGCGACTCGGAAGCACTCGCCGGACAACTCTCCGGCCAAGGCTTGTCCGTAGCCCACGAAGGCCCGGGGGAGATCGTGGTGATCAACACCTGCGGCTTTATCGGCGACGCCAAGGAACAGTCCATCGACGTGATCCTCGAACAGGCCGAGCGAAAACGCCGGGGCGAAATCCAACGCCTGTACGTTACCGGCTGCCTGGTACAGCGCTATCAGGAGGAACTCGCCGCCGAGCTGCCCGAAGTGGACGGGTTTTACAACCTCTCCCAACTCCGCGAACTGCTCTCCGCCCTGGGAGCCGACTACCGCACCTCCCTGGTGGGCGAGCGCCTCTTGTCCACTCCCTCGCACTACGCCTACCTGAAAATCTCGGAAGGCTGCGACCGATCCTGCTCCTATTGCGCCATCCCGATGATCCGGGGCCGGCACATCTCCGTACCGATGGAGGACCTGGTGACCCAAGCCGAAAAATTGGCCCAAGGAGGAGTGAAGGAACTTATCCTCATCGCCCAGGACCTGACCTATTACGGGATAGACCTCTACGGAAAACGATGCCTGGCCGAGCTCATCCGCCGTCTGGCCCGGATCGACGGCATCCGCTGGATCCGCCTGCACTACGCCTACCCCAACGGCTTCCCGGAAGACGTTCTGGAGGTTATGGCCACCGAGCCCAAAGTATGCAAATACCTGGACATCCCCCTGCAACATATCTCCGACCGTATTCTTCGCTCGATGAAGCGCGGTTCGACCAGGCAGGAGATCGACGCACTGCTGAGCCGCATCCGGGAAAAGGTCCCCGGCATCGCCCTACGCACGACCCTGATCGTGGGCTATCCGGGAGAAACGCTGGAGGAATTCGATGAACTCAAGGCCTGGGTTTCGGCCCAGCGATTCGACCGCCTGGGCTGTTTCGCATACAGCGAGGAGGAAGGCACTGCCGCCGCCCGCCTGGAGGACGACGTGCCGCCCGAGGAGAAACAACGTCGCGTGGAGGAACTGATGGAACTGCAAAAACAGATCTCCTACGAAAACAACCAGGCACGTGTGGGACAAACGCTGAACGTACTGATCGACAGTTGCAACGAAAACGTCTTCATGGGCCGCACCGAATACGACTCACCCGAAGTGGACAACGACGTGTTCATCGACCGGGAAAAATGGCGCGTACCGGTGGGCGATTTCGTCAAGGTGAACGTTACCTCGGCCGGGCTGTACGACCTGTTCGGCATACCGGTGCCCTGAACCGATAATTTCGTACCTTTACCCATCATCCAACCCTACGCCGTATGTTCGATTTTATCTCCTTCGGTCTCAAGGACCTGATAGACATTGCCGCCGTGGTATTTCTGGTCTTCCAGTTCTACCGCCTGATCCGCGGCACGGTGGCGGTAAACATCTTCGTCGGCATCCTGGCCCTGTTTATCCTTTGGAAGGTGGTCGAAGCGTTCCAGATGACCCTGCTGAGCGGTATTCTGGGGCAGTTCATGAGCCTGGGAGTGATCATCATCGTCATCCTGTTCCAGCAGGAGATCCGGCGTTTCCTTATCCTGATCGGCACCAACAACTTTTTCGTGCGGCATTTCTTCTCCCGCATGCGCCGCAAACGCGACGTGCCCGAGAAGATCGAAGTCCGCGAGATCGCCAATGCCTGTTTCGAGATGGCCAAAACGCGTACCGGCGCGCTGATCGTGTTCAAAAAGTCGATGTTCGACCTCAAGGAAGCCACGGCCGGCGATGCCCAGAACATCGTCCCCACGCAGAGCATCCTCGAGAGCATCTTTTATAAAAACAGCCCGCTGCACGACGGAGCCATCGTCATCGAAAACGGCCGCATCGTCGCCACGCGCGTCATCCTGCCCGTTTCGCGGGATAAAAACCTGCCCGAGGAATACGGCACCCGCCACCGCGCAGCCATCGGCATCGCCGAAAAATCGGATGCCGTGTCGGTGGTCGTATCCGAAGAACGGGGCAAGGTGAGCCTGGTCAAGGGAACGACCATCACGGTGATGAACTCGGCGGAGGAACTGGAAAAACGACTGAATGAAGAACTGGAGATATAAACACATAAAACACTATATGACAATACCATGGAAGTAAGCAAGCGATATGCCGGCCGCGGTGTTTCCGCCTCGAAGGAGGACGTACACAACGCCATCCGCCACGTGGACAAAGGGCTGTTCCCCGGGGCTTTCTGCAAGATCATCCCCGACTACCTGGCCGGCGACCCGGAATACTGCATCGTCATGCACGCCGACGGAGCGGGCACCAAATCCGCCCTGGCCTACATGTACTGGAAGCGTACCGGCGACCTTTCCGTCTGGAAAGGCATCGCGCAGGATGCCCTGGTGATGAACATCGACGACCTGCTGTGCGTGGGTGCTACGGACAACATCCTGCTCTCGTCCACCATCGGGCGCAACAAACACCTGATCCCCGGCGAAGTCATCGCAGCCATTATCGGCGGCACGGAGGAACTGCTCGCCGAGATGCGCTCCTACGGGGTCAACATCATCTCCACCGGCGGGGAAACGGCCGACGTGGGCGACCTGGTGCGCACCATCATCGTCGATTCGACCGTAACGGCCCGCATGCGCCGCGCCGATGTGGTGGACAATGCCCGCATCCAGGCCGGCGATGTCATCGTCGGTTTGGCCTCGTTCGGGAAAGCCTCCTACGAAACGCAATACAACGGCGGGATGGGTTCCAACGGCCTGACTTCGGCACGTCACGACGTATTCCGCAAGACTTTGGCCGGGGAATTCCCCGAGAGCTACGACCCTGCCACCGATCCTTCACTGGTGTACTGCGGCTCGAAAGACCTGACCGACCCGGTAGAGGACACTCCGCTCGATGCCGCCCGTCTGGTGTTGTCCCCTACCCGTACGTATGCCCCGGTGGTCAAAAAGGTGCTGGACGAACTCCGCAGCCGGATACACGGCATGGTGCATTGCTCGGGCGGGGCGCAGACGAAAATCCTGCATTTCGTCAAGGACCTGCATGTGATCAAGGACCATCTGTTCCCCGTACCGCCTCTCTTCGAACTGATCCAGCGCGAGAGCGGCACTTCGTGGAAGGAGATGTACCAGGTGTTCAACATGGGACATCGGATGGAATTTTACGTACCGGAAGACATTGCCGGGCGCATCATCGAGATTTCCGAGTCGTTCGACATCCCGGCACGCATCGTCGGCCGGGTGGAAGCCAGCCAGCAGGGGGGCGCACACCTGACCATCCGCAGCGACCGCGGTACGTTCGAGTATTGATCCTGCTTTCCTTTTTTCACCGCAAACAGAAAAGCGACAAGAGAGACAACAGAGACAACAAATACAGCATACACAGACCGATTTTTTTACATGGCATCCACACTTTTGGAAAAACTGGAAGGTCTCCGCACCCGTTTCGACGAGGTGTCCGACCTGATCATCCAGCCCGAGGTCATTGCCGACCAGAAACGGTACGTCGAACTGGGACGGCAGTACAAGCAGCTGGAGAAGATCATGGAGGCTTACCGGCGCTACAAACAACTGCTCGACGATGTTTCGGAAGCCCGCACCCTGCTGGCCGAAGGCGGCGGCGATGCGGAAATGGCCGAAATGGCCCGCGAACAACTCGAAGAGGCTGAAGCGAAGATCGCTCCCACCGAAGAGGAAATAAAACTGCTGCTCATCCCCAAGGACCCGGCCGATGCCAAAAACGCAGTGGTCGAACTGCGCGGGGGTACGGGCGGCGACGAAGCGGCCCTTTTTGCCGGGGACCTGTTCCGCATGTACACCAAGTTTGCCGAACGCAAAGGCTGGCGGCAGGAGGTACTGGACTTCAACGAAGGCACGGCCGGCGGTTACAAGGAGATCATCTTCAAACTCTCGGGCGAGGACGTCTATGGCACGATGAAATTCGAAGCCGGCGTCCACCGCGTACAACGCGTCCCGGCCACCGAAGCCCAAGGACGGGTGCATACCTCGGCCGCTACGTGCATCGTGATGCCCGAAGCCGAGGAATTCGACATCTACATCGACCCCAAGGACATCCGCAAGGACACGTTCTGCTCTTCCGGGGCAGGAGGACAGTCGGTCAATACGACCTACTCCGCCGTCCGCCTCACGCACATCCCCACCGGCATCGTAGCCCAGTGCCAGGACGAACGTTCCCAGTTGAAGAACCTCGAAAAGTGCATGATGGTGCTCCGTTCGCGCCTCTACGAGATCGAATACCAGAAACGCCTCGAACAGGAAGCCCGCCAGCGCAAGTCGATGGTCTCCACCGGCGACCGCTCGGCCAAGATCCGCACGTACAACTATCCCCAGGGGCGCGTTACCGACCACCGGATCGGCCTGACCCTTTACAACCTGCAGGACGTGCTGGACGGCGACCTGCAACGCATCATCGACGAACTGACGATGGCCGAGAACGCCGAAAAACTCCGCGAAGGCGAAAGCGATTGAACCATCCCTTTCGGGAGAGACAAACCGAAAAAAGACAAAAAACCTACCGAAATACAATGAAACACCTGAAAATGCTTCTTTTGTGCCTGCTGGCGGCTGTTTCCACCGGGCTTTGGGCACAAAAACAGGAATTCACCCTCGAGGATGCTCTGCTCACCCCCCGGAAATTCATCCCTGAAGCCTACCTGAACGTCCAATGGTCGCCTTCGGGGGCGCGCTGGGCGCACTACGATGCCGTCAAGGGAGAACTGGTCCTCGAAACGCCTTCCGGCTCCGTGCAGCGCATCACTGCCTCCGACGTGGAAAAAGCCGCCGGAATGACCCTCAAGGCCGTACCTCCTACTTACGGATGGAAAGACGCCACCACGCTCTATTTCCGCACTGCGGATCGGATATTCGAATACAACATCTCTTCCAAAAGCGGGAAAGTCGTCCTGCAATGGGATTCGACCCTTCCCTCGGTAGTCGTCAGCCCGGCGTTCGACGGAGTGGCCTACACCCAGGGCGGCAACGTCTATTACCTCAAGGGGGAAAGCGAGCGCATCGCCCTCACCCGGGACGGCGGACAAGGGATCGTCAATGGAGAGACGGTACATCGCAATGAATTCGGCATCACGGGAGGGATCTTCTTCTCGCCCGACGGCCAGAAGATCGCCTACTACCGCAAGGACGAGTCGATGGTCGGGCATTATCCCATCGTGGAGACCAATGCCCGGATCGCCACGGTAAAGGAGATCCCCTACCCGATGGCCGGTGAGAAATCCGAGGAAGTTACCCTCCACATCTACGACACGCGCACCGGCGAAACGGTCCAGGTAGCCAAGCAAGGCCAGGCGGAGGACTACCTGACCGCCATCACGTGGGATCCTTCGAGCCGCTATCTCTACATCGCCGAGCTGACCCGCGACCAGAAGCACATGCGTTTCAACAAATTCGACGCAGCTTCCGGTGCCTTCCTCAAGACACTCTTCCGTGAAGATTCCGACCGTTGGGTCGAACCGGAAGAGCCGGCCCTGTTCTTCAAAAGCCGCCCGAACGAACTGTTCTGGCGCAGCGAGCGCGACGGCAATGTCCACTACTACCGTTACTCGACCGACGGACAGCTGCTGGGCAAAGCGACCGACGGAGCGATCCAGGTGGAACGCGTCATTGGCCTGGTCGGGGAAAAATTCTTCTATGTCGCCACGGCCGATGCAGGCCTGGACCGCACGGTGAAATTCACCGACCTCAAGACTGGGGATGTCGGTTTTGTCCGCTCCGAAAAAGGCACGTGGGACGGATATGTCGATCCGACGGGCAAGTACATGGTCTGCACGTTTACCGACCTGAACACTCCGGGGCGGGCCGAGCTGGTGTCCCTGGTCAAGGACGGGCGCCGCAACCTGGGAAAAACGGTACGCGAACTGTTCTCGGCGGCCAATCCCCTGGCCGACTACAAGATCGGGACGGTGCGCTTGGGAAAGATCATCCGCGACAATGTGGAATACAACACCCGGTTGGTCCTCCCGTCCAATTTCGACCCCACGCGCCGCTATCCGGTGCTGGTGTACGTGTACGGCGGTCCTCACCTCCAAATGGTGCGCAACGTCTTCCGGGGCGGAGCCGACCTGTGGATGCACGTGCTGGCCGAGAAGGGCTACGTGATCTTTACGATGGACAACCGGGGTACGCCTGCTCGGGGATTTGACTGGGAAAGCGCCGTTCACCGCCGTCTGGGACAGCTGGAGGTAAAGGATCAGATGCTGGGTATCGAATTCCTCAAGAACCAGTCGTTCGTCTATCCCGATCGGATCGCGGTTTACGGATGGAGTTACGGCGGATTCATGAGCATCTCGATGATGCTCGCTCACCCCGAGGTGTTCAAAGCATGCGTGGCCGGCGGCCCGGTGATCGACTGGAAATGGTACGAGGTGATGTACACCGAACGCTACATGGACACCCCTCAGGACAATCCAGAAGGGTATGCCGCTGCCCGTCTGACGGACAAGATCGGTGCGCTGAAGAACCACATGCTGGTCATCCACGGCACGGCCGACCCGACGGTGGTATGGCAGCAGTCGGAGGAATTGCTCCGCGCGGCGATCGACGAAGGCATCCAGATGGACTACATGATCTATCCGGGACACGAACACAATGTCCCGGTTCCCGACCGTTTGCACTTGTTTACCAAGATATTCGACTATCTGGATCTTTACAACCGATAAGCAGCTTCGGCAAGCAAGCGCATGCAAGCAAAAATCCCGGCGGACGAATGTCCGCCGGGATTTTTGCTTGCATGTGCGCTTGAGCGCCTTTATCGAGCCGGTAGAGGGATTCAAGCCCACAGCCACTAACAATCAACATCTTAACAGACTCGCTTTATTTGACGATTTTACGCATTCGTACTATATTCCGATTGAAAAAATAATATTTCTTCGGATTATCCGGGATAATCGTGTATATTGACCACTGTATTAAAACCACGAACATGCTTACATTGGAAGAACTGCTCATAGAGACAGATCCGGATTTAACCTTAGCAGCCACCATGGTTATCGGCTTCGACGACAGCAGACATCTGGCGCTGGAATATAGAGTCACGGATTGTGACGATCCGTTGGAAACCCATATAAAGTATGTGTCGGTTGACAAGGAAGATGCCTACGTTTTGGCAAAGAAAGTACATGTTACCTTAACCGGACTCCCTGATTACATTTGCAAGAGATACGGGGTCAGACCTTTATGCCAAACGCTTCCTTCCCAGGCCCGTGCTTTGTTCGAAGAAATACTGGATTTCTACCAGTATCACGGCATAAGATACCAGTTGACGGAAAGAACCGTCCCCCATTCCAATCCATAACCGGCATAAAAAAAGCCTCTGAAACGGTGCTCAGAAGCTATCAATCTGCTGACAAACAAGTTGTTGTCTTATCGAGCCGGTAGAGGGATTCGAACCCACGACCCCGAGATTACAAATCAACAAATTGTTTGTTGTATAACACTGTTTTTTAGCAACATATATA
>CABSLV010000009.1 GCA_902478645.1 uncultured Flavobacteriales bacterium
GATGTGTATAAGAGACAGGTCTATGGCGACGTCTCGGCTCAGGACAGCGAAACGGTCAAGCAAAACTGGGAAAAGATCAAACTGAACGAAGGCAACCGGAGCGTGCTGGCCGGCGTGCCGCGGAGCCTGCCCGCCATGATCAAAGCCCAACGCATCCAGGAAAAAGCGCACGGGGTCGGCTTCGACTGGGGCGACACTGAAGGCGTATGGGACAAAGTACAGGAAGAACTCACCGAACTCCGCACCGAAGTCCAGCGCGGCGACCGGGAACGCGCCGCCGCCGAACTGGGCGACGTCCTTTTCTCGCTGGTCAACTACGCCCAACACCTGGGTATCCGTGCCGACGACGCCCTGGAGCGCACGAACAAAAAATTCATCGCCCGCTTCACCGAAATGGAGCGCGCCATCGCCCAGGACGGGAAGAAACTCGGCGAGATGACCCTGGAACAAATGGACGCCTACTGGGATCGCGCCAAGAAAAAACTCGGCTAATCCCGCCCCGTCCACACTCCGCCTCAGCACTTCCGTTTAGAGACGACAACAGAAAAAAAACAGGGGAAAAATCAAAATTTTACCTCCCGCACCGCCAACACATTGCGGCCGGCGGCCAATTCCGAAGCCATAAAACGGAAATAAGGCTCCGTACGGGCAAAGAAATGCTTGTACCCACGGCACAGGTAGTTCAAGCGCCGCCCCTTTTCCCCCGTCTCCACAATCCAGTTTTTGGGACACTCGCCATTGCACAGCGAGCGGTATCGGCACGCGAGGCATTCCCGGGGTAGGTTCACCGTTTTCCCCGCCCCGAACGCCTGCTGGAAAGGCAAGGCCGAGAGGGTGCGCAGAGGCGTATCGCGCAGGTTGCCCAAACGGTAGCGCGGGAAGACATAGTGGTCGCACGCATAGACATCGCCGTTGTATTCCAACGCCAGGGCATGTCCGCAACTGCGGGCGAAATAACAGTTCCCCGGATCGACCCCTACGTACCCGGCCAAGGTTGCATCGAACACATTGACGAAAAAGTCGCCCACGTCGTTTTTGACCCAGCGAAAAAAAATATCGGTCAGGAACTGCCCCCAGTCCTTCGGGCGCACGCTCCACGGGGTCAGCACGTCGCCCGCCTGGTCGCCGGAGAGCAAGCTGCCCTGCGGGTCGAGGCGCTCCACCACCGGAGTAAACTGCACGAACTGCGTCCCCAAGCCTTTGAAAAACTCATAGACCTCCAGCGGACGGCAAGCGTTATAGTCATTGACCGTACAGAGGATATTGAACTCCACCCCGGCTGTCCGCAAGGCTTCGATGCCCCGCATCACCGCATCGAACGACGCGCCTCCGCCGGCCATGCGACGGTAACGGTCGTGGCACTCCCGAGGCCCGTCGAGCGAAATCCCTACCAGAAATCCGTTTTCCCGAAAAAAATCGCACCACTGAGCGTCGAGCAGCGTTCCATTGGTCTGGATCGTATTGATAATCCGATGGCCGCGACCGTATCGTTTTTGCAATTCCACCGCCTTCCTGAAAAAATCCAGCCCGCACAGCAGCGGTTCGCCTCCGTGCCAGTTGAACAGCACATCGGGCGTATTCTGCGAAGCGATAAACCCCGAGATGAACGTTTCGAGCACCTCCGGATCCATCACTTTCCTCCCTGCGGAAGGGTAATAGGCAGACTTTTCCAGGTAATAGCAATATTCGCACCGCATGTTGCAAGTGCTCGAAGCCGGTTTTGCCACCAGGTACAACGGACCGGAAAAAGGATAAAAAACTTCGTCGGCCAATGGATTTTGTTCAATTTTGTTATTTCCGGCGAAAATACGCATTTCCGACGGGTTTCTTATCAAAAAAAGGCCTAATTTAGGGGCGTTTAATCCATCACTACATCATGAACAAATTACAGAAAGTCTCGCTGTGTACCGCGGGGCTGCTCCCCTTGGCTGGAGCAAATGCCCAACAAGCCTCTGCACAGCCGTCTCCCGAGCGGCCCAACGTGATCTTCATCTTCACGGACGACCACGCTGCCAACGCCATCTCGGCGTACAACAAGGCCTTGACCCACACCCCGAACATGGATCGTCTGGCCCAAAACGGAATGGTGTTTGACAACTGCTTTGCCACCAACTCCATCTCGACCCCTTCGCGGGCAACGGTGCTCACCGGCAAGTACAGCCACCTCAACGGCACCCCGGTCTTCAACGAATTTGACGGATCGCAACAGACCTTCCCCAAACTGTTGCAGCAGGCCGGATACACCACGGCCATGATCGGAAAATGGCACCTCACGTCCGACCCCACGGGTTTCGACTACTGGGATATCTTCCCCGGACAGGGACTTTACTACGATCCCATCATGTATACGGCAGAAGGCGGCACACGGTACAAAGGCGGCTATGCAACCAACCTGGTTACCGACAAGGCGATCGAATTTATCGAAAACGCTCCGAAAGACCGTCCCTTCCTGCTCATGTGCCATCACAAGGCACCTCACCGTCCTTTCCAGCCCCGTCCCGACCTGCGGGAAAAATACAAGGACAAGACCTTCCCCATCCCCGAAACCTTCTGGGACGACTACGCTACCCGGGAAGCTGCGCTGAAGGACAACAAAATGACCATTGCCGACTGGTTTACCAACAACGACCTCAAACTCACCCCTCCTCCGGGACTGCCTTCCGACTCGCTGTCCAAATGGCTCTCTTCGTCCCCGAAGATGCTGGTGGTCGATGGCGACACCCTGCGCGGCCGTGAACTGATCCAATACAAGTACAACCGCTACATGCAGGATTACCTGGCGTGTATCGAAGCCGTGGACGAGAGCATCGGACAGATCCTCGACTACCTCGAGAAGACCGGCCTGGACAAAAACACGGTCGTGATCTACTCCTCCGACCAAGGTTTCTTCCTGGGTGAACACGGGCTGTTCGACAAACGGTACATGTACGAAGAAAGTATCCGCATGCCCTTTATCGTCATGTGGAAAGGGGTCATCCAGCCCGGCACGCGCAACCACGACCTGGTGACCAACGTCGATTTCGCCGAAACGTTCCTCGACATGGCCGGAGTGGACATACCCGAAGACATGCAGGGTCGCAGCATTGTACCGCTCATGAAAGGCAAGACCCCGAAAGACTGGCGGAAAGACTTCTACTACCGTTACTACCACGACCCCAACGAACACGGCACCCCGGCCCACTACGGCGTACGTACCGATCGTTACAAACTCATCTATTTCTGGCGTCTGAACCACTGGGAACTCTTCGACCTGAAGAAAGACCCCAACGAACTGGTCAACCTCTACGGCAACCCCAAATATGCCAAGATCCAGAAACAACTCACCGAACGCCTCTACGCCCTGAAGAAAGAAGTGAAGGACGAAGATCAGTTCGCCAACTACACCCTCAAGAGCGGTATCGTCCCGCGCGACAAATACGCCAAGGACATGAAAATCGTTCGCCGCAACGACATGTAACCGGCTTTTCCCCGTTCTGTCGGCTCGCAGGGGGCATCCGCCAAGGATGCCCCCTGCGACTTTTTCGTTACCTTTGCATCGAAGAAAACATGAAAAACCCTCCGATGGAATTTACCGATACCCACACCCACCTGTACGACCAAGCCTTCGAACAGGACATCGACCAAGTCGTCGCCCGGGCCCTCGAAGCCGGTGTCCGCCGGATGTTCCTGCCCAACGAAGACAGCGCCTCCCTGCCCGCCCTGAAAGCCCTCGAAGCCCGCTATCCGGAGTACTTCCGCAGCATGGTCGGCGTACATCCCACCAGCATCACTGCCGACAACCTCGCCCACGAGCTGGCCTTCGTCGAGCAACAACTCGCCCAAGGAGGTTACATCGGCATCGGAGAAATCGGCATGGACCTCTACTGGGACACCACTTACCGGGACGCACAACAGGAGGCCTTCGCCGCCCAACTGTCCTTGGCCCTACGGTACGACCTTCCCGTTTCGATCCACTGCCGGGAAGCGATGGCCCCTACCCTCGACCTGCTGGCCGCCTTTCCCGGTGTACGGGGCGTGATGCACTGCTTCAGCGGCACGTACTCCGATGCCTGCCGGATACTGGATGCCGGCCTGGCCCTGGGGGTAGGCGGCACCGTTACCTACAAGAACAACCCCTTGAAAGACGTGCTCCGACAGACCGGTTACCAGCATCTCGTCCTGGAGACCGATGCACCATTCCTTTCCCCCGTTCCCCATCGGGGCCGCCGCAACGAAAGTGCCTATATCCCGGAAGTAGCCGGATTCCTGGCGCAACTCTTTGCCGTCAGTCCGTCTGAAATCGCCCGGGCCACCCAGTGCTCGGTTCGCGAAATATTCGGCGAGCAAGCCGTTAATTAAATATTTTTTAACCCTTCCTTTTCCCCCTTGTTCGTACATTCGCACCTGTGCCCCGCAAAACCTCGGGAGAAAAAGAAAAGAGAACAAAAAACAAAACACAAAACACGCATATGAAAAACAAAGGATGCCTGATCGCCGTAGCCGTCCTCGTGCTGGTGGTCGTACTCTCCGGCCTGTGGTTGGCCGGACGCTACAACAAAATGGTAGAACTCCGCTCGGGAGAGAACGGTTATGAAAAAGTATGGGCCGATGTCCAGGCACAATACCAGCGCCGCAGCGACCTGATCCCCAACCTGGTTGCCACGGTCAAGGGATACGCCGACTTCGAACAGAAGACCCTCACCGATGTCGTGGAAGCGCGCGCCAAAGCCACCCAGATCACCGTCGATCCCTCCCAACTCACTCCGGCCGCCCTCGAACAGTTCCAGTCCGCCCAGGGCGAACTGTCCCAGGCTTTGGGACGCCTGATGGTCGTCGCCGAACGTTACCCCGACCTGAAAGCCAACCAGAATTTCCTGGAGTTGCAGAGCCAGTTGGAAGGCACCGAAAACCGCATTTCGGTAGCCCGCCAGCGCTTCAACCAAGCTGCCTCGGCCTACAACGCCTACATCCTGAAATTCCCTTCGAACCTCATCGCCGGAATGTTCGGTTTTGACCGGGCTACCCTCTTCCAGGCCGACGAAAGCGCACAGGCAGCTCCGAAAGTCGAATTCTAACCGTCCACCACGTAAATACAAGTTTTCCGTATCATGGCCAGTGAAGCTGTCGAACATTTTTTCACCCCCCAGCAGGAGGCTTCCATCGTCGAATCCATCCGTCGGGCGGAAAAATCCACCTCGGGCGAAGTGCGCGTGCACATCGAAGAAGGCGACCTGCGCGTGGAAGTACTGCGCCGTGCCGCCGAAGTATTCGATGCGCTGGGCATGACGGCCACCGCCCTACACAACGGGGTGTTGTTCTACCTGGACATCCGCAACCATCGGTTGGCCATCTGGGGCGGGCAAGGCATCTACGAAGCAGTCCCGCACGGTTTCTGGGACGAGGAATACCGGCTCATTGCCCGCGCGGCACGCCGGGGAAAACTCGCCGAGGGACTTTGCGAGGCCATCGAACAGGTCGGTGAAAAACTCCGCACCTACTTCCCGTACCAAACGGACGACATAAACGAACTCCCCGATGAAATCTCCAAAGGACGTATCGGATAACACCGCACGCCTTCCCCGGGTGCTGACCCTGCTGATCCTCTGGATCGCCTCGCCCGCCCTGTGGGCGCAGACCGGGTGTATCCCCGACAAACCGTCCTTTCAGACCTCGGTGTACGACTACGCCTCCCTGCTCACCCCCGAGCAAAAGGCCGCGCTGGAGCAAAAACTGATCCGGTACTCCGACACCACTTCCACGCAGATCGTGGTGGCCATCACGCAGGATCTCTGCGGGGGCGACATCGCCATGACCGCTACCGAATGGGCACACGCCTGGGGCATCGGACAAAAGGGCAAGGACAACGGCATCTTCCTGCTGGTCAGCCCCTCCGACCGAAAACTCTTTATCGCCACCGGATACGGGGTCGAAGGCACCCTGACCGACGCCCTGACGCGGCGTATCATCGAAACCCGCATCCTGCCTTCGTTCCGTCAGGGCGACTATTACGCCGGGATCGATGCCGGAGTGGAGGCCATCTTTGAAGTACTCTCCGGAGAATTCCAGGCCGAACCGCGTCAAAGCAATCAGGACGGCGGGACCCTGTTCGCCCTGCTGCCCATCCTGCTTTTTGTCGCCGTGATGCTCATTGCCCTCTTCTCGAAAAAAGGGCACTCCGGCGGCCCGGGAAATCCGCCCGGAGGCGGATCGGGACGCGACACTTCTACCTCGGATGCCCTCCTGCTCGGGCTTTTGCTGGGCAGCATGGGCCGCCGCTCCAGCGGCGGGAGCTTCGGAGGAGGTTTCGGCGGCGGTGGTTTTGGCGGAGGCTTCGGCGGCGGAGGCTTCGGAGGGGGCGGAGCAGGCGGCAGTTGGTAGCCGGGCACGCTTTCCATCTACCGCGCAAACCAGCGGCAAAACAAAAGGCTTTCCCGAAAACATCGGGAAAGCCTTTTGTTTTGCCCGGATCGGCGCCCGGGAACGGTTCAATAGCCCAGCGTGTCGTCCACCAGGATCACTTTGATACGGCCCGAAGGACGCGACTTTTCCGTAATGGCCCATACGTTGCAGATGCGGCTTTCGCTGTTGCAATCGTGGCAGCGGCCCGTCTTTTTGCACGGGGTCTGAATATCGGCAAAGCGGCGGATGTTCATCGGGGCGGCATAATTCTTCACCCGGTCCATCGCTCCGGCAAGCGAAGGGGCAATCTTGTTCTTTCCGGCGATCACCACGACGCTGCGGGGACCGAAAGCCAAGGCAGCGACCCGGTTGCCGATGCCGTCCAGATTGACCAGTTGTCCCTGCACCGTAATGGCATTCGAACTGGTGACAAACAACGCGCAGGTAAGGGCCCGGCGGCGGTTTTCCAACTTTTCCTCGGGCGAGAGGGCGCTCCCTCCGGTGACAATGACCGGGATCTGCGACTGCTCTTCCAAGGCACGGAGGATGCCCGCCTCTTCCAAGGTCATCGAGCCGCCCCAGGAAATGCTCGCGGGCTGCTCGCGGGCGACGATCTCAAAGAAAAGTTCTTTCGCACGGGAAGCATCGGGCACCACGTACGTTTCGAAACCATTGTGGCGGAGGGCTTCGGCGACCTGCTCAAGAGGAACGTCGCAGCGGTATCCTTCGGCGGAATGGTACGGGGGAATGGGATTGTCAGGCATACTTTTTCAGGCTTTATGGGTGATACTGCGGGCGAACTCCCTACCTTGCTCCAGTTGCTGCTCGATGGTGAAGTTCAGGAAACGGTTCAGCGGCTTGAGCGCCGCAAAGGCTTCGAGCGTCCGGTCGAGAAACTCCGGGGTACGCAGCAGCGGCTCGGGGATCGGGGCCAGAACGTCAAAATGGCGGTTTTTCAGCAGGTCGATGTACGGCCAGTCGGAGGGGAAGCCCAGCGGGGCTTTTTTCAATTTGTCGTGTTCCGACAGACGGAAATGCGCCGCAAAGGCCGGATCGTGCAGGATGGCGAGAAACTCGTCGATGTTCTCGTAGATGTCCTCCCGGACGGCTTTCAGGATACGGGGATCGGGGCAGTACAGGCCACCGCCCCACAGCGAGCCTTCCACCGGGGAGATGTGAACGTAGTACCCGGCAAAGGGGCTTTTCTTGCCCTGGCGGTTGATATAGGCGCCCATGTGCACTTTGTACGGGGTCTTGTCCGGCGAAAAGCGCGTGTCGCGGTAGATGCGGTACGTGCATTCGGAGAGAGTCAGCGGGCCGAGTTCCGGGTCGATGCGTTGGAGGGAGGGGATCAGTTCCTCGACCATCGCTTCAAACTCGGCTTTGGCCTCCAGATAGCGATCCTTGTGCGCATTGAACCAGGGGCGGTTGTTGTTGCGTGCCAGATCGGAGAGAAATTTCAGGGTCTTGTCGAGCATCTTTTCGGAAATGATTCAAGAGACAAATGTAACAAATCCGGCCGTACGGCCGACAAAAATCCGCCAAGACACCACCCCGGAAAGGTTTCAGAGAGATTGTTTTTGAAAAAAACCGACTTTTTCACAGATTCGATGACATTTTGTCAACATTTCAGAGCCACCCAACTATTTTTCCACAATTATTGAGCTATCCTGTTGTCTAACGGGTATTTATTCTCCGAAAAGACCTTTGCTACAATTTCTTTTCTATATTAGCTGCCTACTAACACACACTCGTTTCATACAACAAAAACTTATTTATCCACAATGAAATACAGAATAGAGAGCGACTCGATCGGCGAGATGAAAGTCAACGCCGCCGTGTATTATGGAGTACAGACCCAGCGGGCCATCGAAAACTTCGACATTTCGCGGATCAAGGTGAGCGACTACCCGGAACTGGTACGCGCCCTGGGAATGGTCAAACTGGCTGCCGCCAGGGCCAACTACGACCTCGGTCTGCTGCCCAAGGATATCTTCAAAGCCATCGAAGCCGCCTGCAAACGCGTGATCGCCGGTGAATTCAACGACCAGTTCCCCGTCGATATGATCCAGGGCGGAGCCGGCACCTCGACCAACATGAACGCCAACGAGGTCATCGCCAACATCGCCCTCGAATCCCTGGGCAAGGAAAAAGGCGACTACAAGACCATCTCGCCCAACGACCACGTCAACTGCTCGCAATCGACCAACGACTCGTACCCCACGGCACTCAAGATCGCCTTTATCAATTCGAACAAAGAACTGGTAAAACACCTCCAGGGCCTCATCGACGCATTCCACCGCAAAGGCACGGAGTTCGCCACGATCCTCAAGATGGGCCGCACCGAGATGCAGGATGCCGTCCCCATGACCCTGGGGCAGGAATTCGAAGCCTTTGCCGCCAACCTGACCGAAGAGGTAGAGCGACTCAACCAGATGGCACGCTTCTTCCAGGAGATCAACATGGGTGCCACGGCCATCGGAACGGGTATCAACGCCGCTCCGGGATACGCTGAACTGGTCACCAGCAAACTGTCGGCTATCGTGGGCATGGACTTCATCAAAGCCACCAACCTCATCGAAGCCACGCCCGACACCGGCTCGTACGTGATCTACTCCTCGGCATTGAAGCGTCTGGCAGTCAAACTGTCCAAGATCAGCAACGACCTGCGCCTGCTGTCCTCCGGACCGCGCTGCGGATTCAACGAAATCAACCTTCCGGCCCTCCAGCCGGGTTCGTCCATCATGCCGGGCAAGGTCAACCCTGTGGTCCCCGAAATGGTCAACGAGGTTTGCTACAAAGTGATCGGCAACGACCTGACGGTGACCATGGCTTCCGAGGCAGGCCAGCTCCAGCTCAACGCCATGGAACCGGTGATCGCCGAAGCCATCCTCGAATCCATCACCTACCTGCAGCGCGCCATGGACACCCTGGTAGAGAAATGCGTGAACGGTATCACGGCCAACGAAGACGTTTGCCACAATCTGGTGATGAATTCCATCGGACTGGTGACGGCCCTCAACCCGTACATCGGCTACAAGAACTCGGCCATGATCGCCAAGGAAGCCCTCAAGACGGGAAAAGGCGTGTACGAACTGGTGCTGGAGCACAACATTCTCCCGAAAGAGAAACTCGACGAGATCCTCGATCCGGAAAACATGATCGCGCCGCATCCCTACGTCAACAAGGCTTGATCCATTATTCCGTACGTATAAGCGCAAAAACGCCGGAGCTTTCAGCTCCGGCGTTTTCGTTTGCCCGCTCGGGAAACAACCAAGACGCCTATCGGCGCATCGGACGCTTGAGCCGCGCCGCCCGGTTGAGTTCATCGATGCACTCCCGACAAAGACAACCCTCGTAATTGTCCAGAATGAAATTCATCGCATCGGGCAGGATTTCCGTCTGCATGCACCAGCAATGATCCACTTCATCATGGCGGCATTCGAACGTCTTTCCGCAACGAGGACACTGTTTTTCCATTTTCTTATACTGTGTTTGTGATGTGACTATCTCATTCCAAGTCCCATTCCTCCGCCTGGTCGCGGGCAGCTTTCTTGCCCGAAGCCATCATCTTGAGCATGTTGACCTCTTGGGGCGTCAGCGCACGCCACTGACCACGCGGGAGATTCTTTTTGGTGAGTGGACCCAGCTGCACCCGGTCGAGCTTGACCACCTGGTAGCCCAGATGCTCGAAGATACGGCGCACGATACGGTTGCGGCCCGTATGGATCTCGATGCCCACCTCCTTGTGCGGAGCCTCGGGGATGTACGAGATCGCATCCACCTCCACCGGACCGTCTTCGAGTTCGATGCCCGTGCGGATCGTACCCAGGTCGCTGGTGGAAAGGGTCTTGTCGAGGGTTACGTGGTACGTCTTCTTGATACGGCTCGAAGGGTGCATGATCCCCCGCGCCAGTTCCCCGTCGTTGGTAAAGAGCAACAGCCCCATCGTCGTACGGTCCAAACGCCCCACGGGATAGATCCGCTCCCTCGCCGCATTCTTGACCAACTCCATCACCGTACGGCGGTCCTGAGGATCGTCCGTGGTGGTAATGTAGTTCTTGGGCTTGTTCAGCAGGATGTATACGTTCTTTTCGGCCTTGAGTTCCACCCCGTCGAAGCGCACCTGATCCGTAGGCTTGACCTTGAAGCCCATCTCGGTAACCACCTCCCCGTTCACCTGCACCGAACCCGAAGCGATGTAGGTATCGGCTTCGCGGCGGGAGCACACCCCCGAATGGGCAATGAACTTGTTCAGACGCATTCCCTCCTCGGCCTCCTTTTTGGCCGAATTGGGGCGAGCCGTCCCCCGGCGGACAGGAGCGCGACGAAAGTCCTCTCCCCGCTCGGCAGAAAGTTCCAGACGCTTCTTGGACAGATTGGCCCCCGAGCGCACCCGGTCCTGATACCGATTCTGGTAACTCGTATGACGGCTCTGGGCCGTCTCCGCTTCCCGGGAAGCCTCCTCCTGCATCCGGCGGCGTTTTTCCGGAGCGATAAATACACTCTTGCGGTTACCGAACTTCACCTCATCCTCGGGCGAAGACTTCCGGCTGCGGGAACTTCCTGCCGCCTCTTTCCGCGGTTTTGCCAAGGGCGAAGAAGCCTTTCCCAGCGGACGTTTTCCCCTCGAAGCGTTTCCCCCGCCGCGCGGGGCCTTGTTTTTTTCCATAACACAGATTTTTTGTTGCTGTCCGGACAGGCACTCTTTTCCGCATGCGGCAAAGCCTCTTCCGACGGTGCAAAGATACACAAAGGCGAGCGCAGCGGGAAGGGAGAAAACGAAGTTTTCAACCTTAACGATGCCGAGCCGCATCCTGTCTTATCCAAAGGCAGAGAAAGGCGAGCGCAGCGGGAAGGGGGAAAACGAAGTTTTCAACCTTAACGATGCCGAGCCGCATCCTGTCTTATCCAAAGATAGAGAGAAAAGCAAAAGAGGAAAGAAAAAACAAAATGCACGGCACGTTTTTTATTGTCGGGGGTTATCGGTATTTTTACCGGTCGTAGCGGGGCGTCCCGAAAAAGAAAAAAAGACGAAATGGAAACCTTCCTCTCGAAAATAACACGCGAAGTCCTCTCCCGAGGGATCGATTGGCGGGACGTGTCGATGGTCGTCCCCAGCCGGCGCGCCGGGGTGTTCCTGCGCCGGGAGATCGCCCGCCAGTACCCCCGCGACACCTTCCTGCCCCGCATACTGACCATCGAAGACCTGGCGGTACAGATCGCCCGGATCGAAAAGGCGGAAGAGCTGCCCCTGCTCTTCGAGTTCTACCGCGCGTACCAGGCCTGCACCGACGAACGGGATCGGGAATCCTTCGACGTAGCCGCCCGATGGGGCCAAACGCTCCTGTCCGACTTCAACGAGATCGACCGCTACCTGCTGCCCTACAAGGACGTCTTCTCTACCCTTCAAGACGTGGAGCACATCGAAAACTGGGACCCCTCCGCCCCGTTGAGTCCCCTGATGGAGCAGCACAAAAACTTTTGGCACCTGGCGGAAAAGCTCTACCACACCCTCCGCGAACAACTCCTCTCCCAAGGCATCGGCTACCCCGGCATGGTCCTGCGCCGCGCAGCGGAAAACATCGGCCGCAGCAGAGACACCCTCCAGGAGCACACCCGATGGATCTTCGCCGGGTTCAACGCCATGAGCAGCGCCGAACAACGCATCCTGAAATACTTCGTCGAAGAAAAGAACGCCGAAATCTACTACGACGCCGACCGCTACTACCTGGACAACCCCCGGCACAGTGCAGGGACCTTCCTCCGGCGGCTCAAGGACGACGCCGTCCTGGGACGGAACTTCCGGTGGATCGGACAATATCTCTCCCGTCACAAAACGTTGCACATCCTCGGAGTACCCCGCGAAGTCTCGCAAGCCAAAGCCGCCGCACAGGTGCTGCGGGAATCCTTATCCCAGGGACATTCCACCGAAGACACCGCGCTGGTGCTGGCGGACGAAAGCCTGCTCATCCCCATGCTCTCGTCCCTGCCCGAAGAAATCCCCTCGGTAAACGTAACGATGGGCTACCCGCTCTCGGGGCTGCCCTCCTCCGGACTGGCCGACGCCTTACTGGACCTGTACTCCACTCCGGAAAGACTCAGCCTGCGGGGCTACTACCACAAGGATGTCATCGCCCTACTGCGCCAGAACGTCTGCACCCAATGGTTCTCGGACAACGGAACCGACTATGCCGGGATCCTGAGCCGCAAGATCGTCCAGAACGACCTGGTGGACATCGACGGGGATCGCCTGGCCGAAGGGCTCCCCGAAAAGATCGCCGAAAAGGCCGCCCTGCTGCTGGGCAACCGGCCGAGCACTCCCTTGAATGTCTGCCGCCGCGTCCTGCGCGTGGTGGAGGCCATCCGCACGCAGACCGCCCAACTCGACGACCTGACGCGCGAATACCTCTACAAACTCTCCGAAGTCTTCACCACCCTGACCCTCTACCTAGAACGCTACCCGTACGTGGAAAGCCTGTCCACCCTGCGGAGCTTCTACCGCCAGGGAGCCGCCCTGCAAAAGATCGACTTCTTCGGCGAGCCTCTCGAAGGCCTGCAACTGATGGGACTGTTGGAAACGCGCCTTTTGGACTTCCGACGCCTGATCATCACCGGAGTGAACGAAGGCGTCCTCCCGCACGGACGCACCGACAATTCGTTCATCCCCTACGACGTAAAACGCCACTTCGCCCTGCCCACTTACAGCGAAAAGGACGCCGTATACGCCTACCACTTCTTCCGGCTCCTCTCCCGGGCCGAGCACATCACCCTGCTGTACAACACCCAACAGGGCGACCTGGGACAGGCCGAACCGAGCCGCTTCCTGCAGCAACTCCGGCACGACTTCGCCCAGCGGTGGGACATCCGCGAAAGCGTCCTTTCGTTCGGCATCCCGGCCCTGCCCCAGCGTCCGCTGCGGCGGGGGAAAACGCCGTTCGCCTTGGCCCGCATCCGGGAAATCCTCGCCCAGGGTCTTTCCCCCTCCACGCTGAACATGTACCTGTGCAACCCGATGGAATTCTACTACCGGAAAGTCCTCGGGGTAGGCGAACCCGAAACGGTGGAAGAAACCGCCGCCGCCAACACCATGGGCAGCATCGTCCACGAAGTATTGCAGCGGCTCTACGAGCCGCACACAGGCGTCCCGCTGACCGAAGCCTTGCTGAAAGAGTTGGACGGACAGGCCGATGAAGTCGTTGCACAAGCCTTCGAAAGGGAAATGGGTGGAAGGGATTACGCTCACGGGCGCAACTTTCTGGTGTACCAGGCCGTCCGACGCATGATCCACAATCTGCTCGCCGCCGAACGGGACGAACTGCAGCGCGGAGCACGCATCGTCCTGCAGGAACTGGAAACATCCTTGGAATGCACCCTGGAAGGCGGTGTGGAAGGCACTCCGGTACGCTTGAAAGGCCAGGCCGACCGGATCGACACCTACGGGGGCACCTTGCGTATCGTGGACTACAAAACCGGCCGGTCCGAAGCCTCAGAACTGCGCATCGACCGCATGGAAGCCTTCGCCCCCTCCTTTCTCGACGAACAGGGGAAAGCCGTACCGTTCACCAAACCCAAAGCCCTGCAAGTGCTCCTGTACGCCTACCTGTACGAACGCTCGCGCGGCATTCCGGGCCACAGTTTCCGCTCGGGCATTCTCTCGCTGCGCAATCCCTCGGCAGGGCTCATCGGACTGAACTTCACCACCGACAAGGCGCGCACCTACCGCTACGACCTCACCCGGGAAGACCTGCTGGAGTTCGAAACCGTCCTGCGAAACATCCTCTCGGGGCTGCTCGACCCCGATCGCCCGTTCGAAGAAGCCGGCGAAGTCTATTACGATATCTGAGGCGAGATCCGGCGCATCTTGGCAAACACATCCCACAAGACCGCCCCCACGCACACGGCAATGTTGAGCGAGTGCTTCGTTCCTTCCTGGGGGATCTCCAACGCCCCTTGGCAAGCGTCCACCACCGCCTGGTCCACACCGAAAACCTCGTTGCCGAACACCAGCGCGTAAGCTTTCTCCGGCTGGGGAGCAAAGGCGTCGAGCGAAGTACTGCCCTGCACCTGCTCCACCGCCCACACCTCCACGCCTTGTTCCTGCAGGGCTTTTACCGCATCGAGCGTGTTTTCAAAATACTCCCACTCCACACTCTCGGTCGCCCCGAGCGCCGTACGCTGGATGTCCCGGTGGGGAGGGCGCGCGGTGATGCCGCACAGATACAACTTGCGCACGGCAAAAGCATCGCACGAGCGGAAGACCGAACCTACGTTGTTCAAGCTCCGCACATTGTCCAGAACCACATACAGCGGACGTTTCCGCATCGTTTTGTACTGCTGGAGCGAAACACGGCCCAGCGCCTCCGAAGTGAGTTTTTCCATAAGCAGATCCCCCGAGGGTTAAGTTTTGCAAAAATACACATAACAAACGAGGAAATTCCTTAATTTAGCAACCTTGTTAGTAGCCCGATCTTGTCGGCAACCTCCCGTCGATAGGGATCGGCCGCTTGCACGGAAACAAACAAAAATCCTTAATTCCTCCTTGCCATGAAAAAGTCTTTCGTCCTTCTCGCATGGGTTCTGTTCTCGGCCTTGACGCTTTCCGCCCAGGATCGCTCGGTCAACATCCAAAACCTCCCCCGCATCGACGTCTCGGGGCACGCCGAAGCGAAAGTCCAACCCGACACGTTCGAAATCTCGGTCGTCTTCGGAGAGACCAAGGAATTCTTCGGCAAACAGAACATCGAAAAACTCGAACAGCAGATCGTCGATGTGCTCAAAGGCAGCGGCTTCGACATTCAAAAAGATGTCAAGGTTACCGCCTCGTACAACGTAGCGGAAGGCAAGACGGTCTTTATCCGCAAGCGGATCGCCTTCTCGGTCCATAGCTACGCACAGTACTACGATATAGCCAAACAACTGGACTTCAAAGGAGTAGAAAACGTAACAATCACCAGGGCCAGCTATTCGGGCGAGGAAGCACTCAAATCCGAATTGCGCGCAAAAGCCCTCTCCGACGCCCTGCACTCGGCCCAGGACATCCTCGCCGGCTCCGGTTTCCAGGTAGGACGCATCCTCTCGGTAAATGCCGGACGGGCTTACGTACAGGCTCGCATTGCCAACGCTCCTGCCTACGATGCGATCGTGATGAGAGCCACCGCCGCCAAGAGCGAAGAATTCGAAAGTTTCGAACAGAGCGACGAGATCACCATCACCTTCGACCTGCAGGCTTCGTTTGAGATCGTACAAGACAAATAAACAACCCTAACTCCTTCCGCTGAAAACAAGTACATCGTCATAGTTTTCCAAACCCTATCATGTTTTTACACACGAAAAAAGCACTCTCCCTCCTGGCGATTCTGATCCCGGCAGCAGCCCTTTGGGCACAGTCCTCCTCCGGGGAACTTCCCCGCCCTGCCACGATGGAACAATGCGTACAATACGCCATCGAACACAACATCAGCATCAACCAGGCACAGATGAACACCGAGCTGGCCAAAGTGGACAAGACGGACGCCATCGGCGCATTCCTGCCCTCGGCGGGCCTCTCGTCCAACTACAATTTCAGCAAAGGTTTCTCTTTCGACGCCAACACCAACCAGCGCACCAACCGCGAACAGCAGACCATGAGCCTGAGTGTAAGCACGCAGCTCAACCTGTTCAACGGCTTGAAAGACCTCAACAACCTTCGCCGGGCCCGGTTGGAATACGCCTCGCAGCGTTACAACAGCGAAAAGATCCTCAACGACGTATCCCTGAACGTGGTCAGCGCCTATATTTCCATCCTGGCCGCCCTCGAATACCAAAAGGTAGCCCAGTCCCAGTACGAACTGTCCAAGATGCAGGTGGAACGCCTGGAAACGCTCTACAAGGCCGGGAAAAATTCCTTGGGCGACCTCTATGAAGTGCAGGCTACCCTGGCCCGCGACGAACAGGCCCTGGTAGCTGCCAACAACCAGGTGGACCTGGCCTACCTCTCGCTCAAACAACTCCTGGCCCTCGACCTGACCTACGACTTGCAGATCGATACCCTGGGATACGACCAGGTATCGCTCTCGCCCCTGATGTCCACGAGTACCGTCGAGATCTACCGCTCCGCCGAAGCCAACCTCCCGGAAATGCGCAAGGCCCGCAACGACATCGAGGTGTCGCGCCGCAGCCTGGCCATCGCCCGGGGCTCGTACCTGCCTACCCTCTCGGCCAGCTATGGTTGGGGAGACAGCTTTATCTTCGACTATCTCAACACCAGCACCGGTGCCCCCATCAGCATCGGCGAACAGTGGGACAACAACTCCCGCCACAGTATCGGCGTGAGCCTGTCTATCCCCATCTTCAACCGTCTGTCCACCTACAACGCCGTCAGCCGCTCGAAGATCAACCTGGAAGTCGCCCGGCTGAACCTGCAGCAGGCCCAACTGGAGTTGCAACAAAGCGTCGAGAAAGCCTACTCGGATGCCGTATCCTCGTACAAGAGCTATCTGGCTGCCGTCAAGGCCGTCGAATCGTCCCGCGAGGCCTTGCGCTACGCCACTGAAAAATTTGAAGTGGGCAAGATCAGTTCGTTCGACTACGAAACTGCCAAGAACCTGCTGCTTAAGAGCCAAGGCGACATGCTGAGTGCCAAGTACGACTACCTGTTCAAGGTCAAGCTCCTGGAATTCTACCAGACCCAAAAGATCACTTACTGACAACGATAACAAAAACACTTCCGATACACACAATGGCAAAAAGCAAAAAGAAAAAGTACATCCTCCCGCTGATCATCGTGGTGATCATCATCCTGGCCGTGATGAAGAGCTGCGGGGTTTTCGGATCGAACGAAAAGATCGACCAGGTGGAGACCCAGCAGGCTACCACCGCGACCATCGTCCAGATCGTGACCGCCTCGGGAAAGATAAAACCTTCCACCGAAGTCAAAATAGCCCCCGAAGTCTCGGGTGAGATCACCCAGCTCACCGTCAAGGAAGGTGACGAAGTGAAAAAAGGGCAACTGCTGGTACAGATCAAACAAGACATCTACATCTCGGCCGTCAATCGGGCTCAAGCCGCCGTACAGCAGTCCATCGCCGCCCTGGAACAGTCCGCCGCCCGCCTGAAGGAATCCGAGAGCGAGTACAAGCGCAGCAAACTCCTGTTCGAGAGCGGCACCATTGCCCGCGCCGACTGGGAAGCCACCGAAGCCAACTATAAAGTCGCCCGGCTTACTTACGACGCCTCCAAATCCAGCCTCGAAAGCGCCCGCGCAACCTTGAAAGAAGCCGAGGACAACCTGATGCGCACCCAGATCTTCGCCCCCATCGACGGTACCATTTCCCAGTTGAACGTCGAGGCCGGCGAACGCGTAGTCGGCACCGCACAGATGGCCGGTACCGAAGTACTCCGCGTGGCCAACCTGGACAGCATGGAAGTAGAGGTAACCGTCGGGGAAAACGACATCGTCAAACTGGCCGTCGGCAACCCGGTCGACATCGAAGTGGATGCCTACTGGGGAAAACGCTTCAAGGGCCGTGTTACCGAAATCGCTTCCTCGGCTGCCAACGTGACCGAGACTTCCTCGGCCGACCAGGTAACCAACTTCAACGTGAAGATCATCATTCTGGAAGACTCGTACCGCGATCTAGTCGAGGAGAAAAACCTGTTGCACACCCCCTTCAAGCCCGGTATGACCGCTTCGGTCGAAATCGAGTCGGACCGCAAGGACAGCATCTTGGTAGCTCCCATCCGTGCCGTATCCACCCGTCAGGTCAAGGACTCCACCGACGGCACCACCCGCACGCGTGAAGTCGTCTTTGTCCTCCAGGACGGCAAGGCCCTGCAAAAGGAAGTGGAAACCGGTATCCAGGACGACGAGAACATCGAAATCCTCCACGGCATCGAACCCGGAGAGACCTTGATCACCGGACCGTATTCGCTGGTCTCCAAGACCCTGCACGACGGGCAGTCCGTGAAGGTTTCGGCAAAAAAGAAAAAATAAAACGCTCCGCCCGATGAAAATCGTACTGTTGGGATACATGGGCAGCGGGAAAACCGCCATGGGGCGGATGCTGGCCCGGCAAGCGAACCTTGCATTTGTCGATCTGGACCATTACATCGAACAGATCGAAGAACTCTCCGTCCCCGAGATTTTCCATCGGTACGGCGAAGGCGGCTTTCGCCAGATCGAGTCATTCCACCTGCGGCAAGTGATGGAACACCAAGATCAATTCGTCCTTTCCCTGGGCGGGGGAACGCCCTGTTTCAATGACAACATGGACTACCTCCACGGAGCCTGCACCTCGATCTACCTCTCGGCCTCGCCCATTGCCTTGGCCGAACGCCTGGCCTGCAGCACCACCAAACGACCGCTGCTCAAAGGCAAGACCGGGAACGAACTGCTGGAATACGTCCGCCAAAGCCTATCCCAACGGGAACCTTTTTACAAACAGGCCGACTACGAACTCTCGGTGGAAACCTTGAGCATCGAAGAATCGGGAGTGGCCTTGATCGAATTGCTAAAGAAAAACCATATCTTATAGACTCATGAAACTGTTAGAAGGCAAAATCGCCCTCATCACGGGGGCTTCGCGCGGCATCGGCCGGGGCATCGCCAAAGCGTTCGCTGCCCAGGGAGCCGACGTTGCGTTCACGTACCTCTCGTCGGTAGAAAAAGGACAGGCCCTCGAAGCCGAACTGGCAGCCGAAGGCATCCGCGCCAAGGGCTACCGTTCGGACGCTTCGGATTTCGAACAGGCACAGGCTCTCGTGGACGAAGTCATCAAGGATTTCGGCCGCATCGACATCCTGGTCAACAACGCCGGCATCACCCGCGACGGACTGCTGATGCGCATGGGCAAAGACCAGTGGGATGCCGTGATCCGCGCCAACCTCGACTCGGTGTTCAACCTGACCAAAGGCGTACAACGCTATATGCTCAAACAACGCTCCGGCTCGATCATCAACATGAGTTCCGTGGTCGGCATCAAAGGCAATGCCGGACAAGCCAACTACGCCGCCTCGAAAGCCGGCATCATCGGCTTTACCAAATCGGTAGCCCTCGAGCTGGGTTCGCGCGGCATCCGTTGCAATGCCGTCGCGCCGGGATTCATCGCCACCGAGATGACCGAATCGCTCGACCCCAAAGTGCTGGAAGGATGGTTGGAATCCATTCCCCTCAAACGCGCCGGCACGGTCGAAGACATCGCCAACGCCTGCCTGTACCTGGGCAGCGACCTTTCCTCGTACGTGACGGGACAGGTACTGAGCGTCAACGGAGGAATGCTCACCTAGTCCTCTTTCCTCCCATAAAACGACACGTGCGGCCCGGCCGGGCCGCACGTGTCGTTTACCAGACTTTCCATATCCCCTTTTTCAGAAAACAAAAAACAGATCTCTTTCTTTATCCGAAAAAACATCACAACTGAAAAACTCGACCGCATGAAACGCCTGTTAAGTCTCGACATCCTGCGGGGACTGACCGTCGCCTGCATGATCATGGTAAACAACCCCGGAAGTTGGGGACACATGTATCCACCGCTCAAACACTACATCTGGGACGGTTGTTCGCCCACCGACCTGGTATTCCCGACTTTTCTGTTCATCGTCGGTGCCTCGATCTGGTTTGCCATGCGACGCTTCGACCAGAAACTCTCCAAAAGCGCCGCGATAAAGATCATCAAACGAGGCATCCTGATCTTCCTGGTGGGTGAACTTCTCAAGATGTATCCTTTCTACAACCTCGAAACATTCCAAATACGCGGATTCGGCGTATTGCAGCGTATCGGTATCGTCTATACCCTCGGTGCACTGATCGCCCTGTGGCTGCGCAGTTACAAAAGGATCGCGATCTGTATCGTATCGCTGCTTGTCGGATACTACATCATCGTCTTCGCATTCGGGGATGCGACGATCGAGGGCTATCTCGGCCGGAAAATCGACTTGGCCGTCTTCGGTGAAAAGCGACTGCCGATGCGACTGGGATACCATTTTGCTGCCGAAGGCATCTTGAGCACCCTGGGGGCACTCTCGACTGTACTGATCGGTTACATGGCCGGAAAATTCATCGGGAGCCGTCACAGCGAAGACAAAAGCCGAACCCTGCAGTCGTTCATTTACCTGGCTGCCATCGGCGGGCTGATGATCACCGCCGGACTCATCTGGAACGGTCTTTTCCCCATCAACAAACCGACGTGGTCCAGTTCGTACGTACTCTATGCCGCCGGTATTGCCATGCAGCTTTGGGCACTGACCTCGTACATCACCGACTATCTGGGTAAGACTTCGGGAGTGACGACCTTCTTCCGGGTATTCGGCACCAACGCCCTGTTCGCCTTTGCCCTTTCCTCCGTGATCGTACGCACGATCAAACTTCCCCCCTTCCTTTGGGAAGCCGGCGGAAAGACGACCTCGCTCTCGGGACATTTTTACAGTTACTTCTCTTCCCTGACGGGCAACCCGGAACTCGCTTCGCTGCTCTGGTCGCTGGTCATGGTGGCCATCTGCTGGGCCATCACCTATCCACTGTACCGGAAAAAGATTTTTATCAAGCTATAAGCGTCCATCCTTCAGCACTCGTGCAAGAAAGCCCGCCGGATAACCGGCGGGCTTTCTTGCACGAGTGCATTTACCCTCAAAAAAAACAACACCTGGTCGGGATCTCCCCACCAGGTGCAGAACAAGGTTCTCTTTTTTACCTCTCACCGCCTCTTCGGGACTCACAAGTCCCACAAGGATAACGGCGAAGTCATTTCTTTTCAAACCGTTTTTTGATCCGGATCTTGTGCCCGTCGTAGGCCATTGCCGCAAAAGCCAGTGCCATCGCCGCGGCCGAAAGATAGCCCGACAACACGCCTTCAGTAATGCCCAGATAGAGCCCCCAAACGAACACCACCACTTGCACGATGGCAAGAAGGACAAAAACAACGATTCTTTTGGTACTCATCGGATCAACCCAGCGATTTCTTCATCCAAATGTAGAAAATCAACAGAACGACCATGAATACGAAAAAGGTCAGTTTGCGACGTACGAATTTCGTGTCGTCCCGCTTTTTCATCAGTGCCACGATCAGGTCGATGAGCGTATAAACGACCGCCAACCCGATGGTACAGATCACAAAAAGCCCCCGACTAGGGATCGTGCTTTCCTCCACCCCCGGTTGGGCAGCGAAATAGCCGTAAATCATCCGTCCGCACATCAGCAGTCCCAACAAGACGGCATACGTACGGGATCGGGCCAGGGAAAACTGCCGGGCCTTGATCAATTCCACCATGTCGTACACGAGATAGATGGCTATCAACGCCACGAAGATTGTCGTTATATTGAGCAGCATAGTCGTAGATGTTTTTGGTTAAACACTACTCAAATATAGCGAATATTTTGATCTCCATATTCCCGCATTCACAAATTATTTTATAAATTTGTCCTGTCTTCCGGTGGGAGGAGGGCGTCTCTCTTTTCCTTTCAGTGTAAATCAACCTTATTTATCGTTTACTTTACTGGCAAGAGATACTCCAAAGCAATCCCTGATGGCTGTCTGCGCTTGTGCAGATATTGTATTTACCGTTTTGAAAAGTATGTGGACCATAGAAGAAATTGAGAAAATGAAGCTCCCGCAGCTGCAAGAAGTTGCAGCCAAGATGGAGATCCCCCGCTATCGTTATCTGAAAAAAGGCGAATTGCAGCAGCTCATCACCCAGTCGCTCAATGCCTCCACTCCAGAAACCGCGAAAAGTCCGTCTGCCGAGCAAAAAACGCCTCAGGCGCCCCAAGAAAATCCTGCACAAAACGCCTTACCGGAAACCAAAGCAAACACCCGGATACTGCGTCCCCGGCGCAACCGGATCGTACGCACGGAAGAAACGGCACAAACTTCCCCCTCGGCCCAGGAACAAAAACCGCCGATGAGCGAAGGACAGATCAAAGCCCTGCGCGCCCAACAGGAAATGGCACGCCGGAGGATGGAACAGCAAAAACAGCAACAACAACAAGCTGCAGCCGCCGCAACATCAGCCTCCACTCCCGAACACCGGGGTAAAAACGGCCCGCACAATCACAACAACAACAGCAACAACAATACCTCGGGTGAAAGCCATCCCAAACCGGACAACAAAACGGTGAACTACTTTTCGTCCGATTATGAATTCGAAGGGCTCATCGAATGCGAAGGTGTAGTCGAAATCGGGGCGGAAGGCTATGGATTCCTGCGTTCTTCGGATTACAACTATCTCGCTTCGCCGGACGACATCTATATTTCCCAATCCCAGATCCGGCTCTTCGGGCTCAAAACGGGCGACACCCTGCGGGGCATCGTTCGCCCGCCCAAAGAAGGGGAGAAGTTCTTCCCGTTGGTAAAAGTGATCCGGATCAATGGCCGCGAACCCTCGTTCGTGCGCGACCGCATCGCCTTCGAACACCTCACTCCGCTCTTTGCCCAGGAAAAATTCCGCCTGGCGGGGAAAAACGCCACCACCTCCACGCGCATCATCGACCTGTTCGCCCCGATCGGAAAAGGGCAGCGCGCCATGATCGTCGCCCAACCCAAAACCGGTAAGACCATCCTGCTCAAGGATATTGCCAACGCCATCGCCGCCAACCACCCGGAAGTATATCAGATCATGCTGCTGATCGACGAACGCCCCGAGGAAGTTACCGACATGCAGCGGGGGGTAAAAGCCGAAGTGATCGCTTCGACCTTCGACGAACCGGCCGAACGGCACGTCCGGGTAGCCAACATCGTCCTGGAAAAAGCCAAACGCCTGGTGGAAAGCGGGCATGACGTGGTGATCCTGCTGGACAGCATCACGCGCCTGGCACGGGCCTACAACACCGTTTCCCCGGCATCGGGAAAAGTCCTCACCGGAGGTATCGATGCCAATGCGCTCCACAAACCCAAACGCTTCTTCGGCGCCGCGCGCAACATCGAAAACGGCGGATCGCTCACCATCATCGCTACGGCCTTGATCGACACGGGTTCCAAGATGGACGAGGTGATCTTCGAGGAGTTCAAAGGCACGGGCAACATGGAACTCCAGCTGGACCGCAAACTGTCCAACCGCCGCATCTTCCCGGCCATCGACCTGATCGCTTCGGGCACCCGCCGCGACGACCTGCTGCTTTCCAAAGACGTACTCAACCGGATGTGGATCCTGCGGAAAATGCTGGCGGACATGAATCCGCTCGAAGCGATGGAATTCATAAAACAGCGGTTGGAAAACACGATCAACAACGAAGAATTCCTCATCTCGATGAACAGTTAGGGGTTTGTTAGAAAATATTAAATGTTAAAGTCGTTTTTTTTTGTATTTAGTGGATATTTTATATTACTTTTGTCTTGCTAAGAGAAGTCCTATTTTAAAGAACAATAAAAAACACGATTTCAAAAATGAAAACAAAACTTACTTTGCTAAAAAATGCCTTGCTCGTAGGGTGTGCTATGTTCGCACTGACGTCATGCTCGGATGACGACAGCCTGAACTACACCACGTACGACTGCGCAGGTTCCTATGAGGGTTCGTTGACCATCCGCGAACACGGAACGGGTGCCAACAACAACTGGCTCAACGGTTCGACGCTGTCGTACTCTGCAGCTCCTTTGGAAGTAACTGCCGTATCTGCCACGCAGTTGAAGTACGAGGCAGACTCTATTCCTGAAGTAACTTCTACGTGGGGTTATCAGATCGCTGTAACCGTTGACTACGTAAGCGACGGCGTAGATATGAAGTACTTCACCGCTTCGGGTGCTGAATACACCGTTGACAGTTTGAAAGCTGATGGTTCGCATACTTACACCAAGTACACCAACTGCGACGTTCTGGCTCATGCAAAACCGCTGGGTGTTCGTCTTGAGATCAGAGGTGGCGAAGGAAACTATCAGGGCGGCTTGGTTACGTATCGTTCCAACGACAAGCAACTCGGAGAATAAGATTCCACTTATCAGATATTCCAAGGCCCTTGAAAAAGGGCCTTTTTTTATTTCCCATCACTCCCATAGGCGTAGTACGAATACGCCCGACGAGTTGAAAAAAGGGCTTTTATTCCCCTCATACCGCCTCGAGAAGAAGCCGCTTGTCAATCCGACGATGGCTACTCTGCCCCGACAGAATTTTCCCTTTAGCAAACAAAACATTTATCTCCATGCAAAAAGCGTGTTAAATTCAAGAGACACGCATTTTAAACCGAAGAAAAAGGTATCTTTGCAGTTGAAAAAAAGCAAAGCTATAAACGTATGAAAAAGACCTTTTTGCACTCCCTGCTGATGGCTGCCGCCGCACTGTTTGCCGTAGCCTGCTCCAAGGAAGAAGACAAGACTCTCGAAGGAGTCCCCGGAACGTATGAAGGCCGCAATCTTTCCGTAGCGGTCAATAATGTATTGCTGGATGATGCCAACATGTCGGTTACGGTCTCCGGAGACGATCGCAATGACATGACATTCGTTGCCAAAAACATCTTCTTCGGTCAGGAATCTTACACGATAAATGGCGTTCAATTCCGCGTAGATGAATACGACAACCGTATCTTTGCCGCCGATGCCAGCACCGATTGCAACAATGTAACGATCTCCGGAAAGATCGCCAGTGGGAAAATGACCCTGAGCATCAGCCAGGAAGGCGTAACGGGCGTATATGACACCGAGTCGGGCAACCTGACCCTTGCCTTGAACAATGCTCCTTTTTCGGGCAATGCCTCGGTAGAAATGCAAGGAGCCTCCTCGTCCGACATGCAGATGATCCTGAAAAACGTCGTGCTGGGAGCTGATGAATTCATCATTCCCTCGCTGACTATCTCCGAAGAAACTGCAACCGCCAACACCCGTGAAGGATCTCTTACCCCGTACAGCATCTCCGGCAATGCCAAAGACGCCTACCGTGAAGTTTCCGTATCCGGAAGAATCGACGGAACAGGCATGAACTTGACCGTAACGGTCAAGAACTTGGGCGACCTCGCTGGCAGCCAGTGGAAGATAGCTGTAGATCCCCAGATGCAGATGCCTACGATCATGCTCGAAATGGAAACCACCCAAGAGTCCGTTCAGTTCGGAGACGGAACGATGGCTCCCGAGGAATTCGTAACCTCCATTCGGGGACTTGTCGGGATGATGGCCGCGCAATATTTTTCGGCACTGCAATACCTCGAATTCCAGGCCGACGGTAACGTTGCCCTGCTGGTACACGATCCGGCAAATAACGGGGCACCGATCGAAATCCCCAACGAACTGATCCCCGAAGGAGCCATCCGCTGGTACATGACGGAAGGAAAGGTGATGTTCGTAGTAGATGCTGAAATGATCAACATGATCCCTGGCGGATACGGCGAGATCATCACCGGGTTCTTCGAAGTGAAGAACGGTATGGTCTATGTCCCGCTGAACTTCGAGAAAACGGCTACGGGCGTCGCTGTTTACCTGGACAAGGCCTTCCTGATGCAGGCCCTTCCGGTAGTAAAACAACTGCTGGCTGACATGGAACTCGACCCCTCGATCGGGACTATCATCAATCTCCTGCTCCCGCAGATCGAGACCATTGTCACCGAAAGCTCGGTATTCAACGCAGGTTTTGAATTGGAAAAAGTAGTCCAATAAATTTTTCCTTTCCAAAATCAGCCAAAAAGCGCTCCGGAAAAATCCGGAACACTTTTTGTTAATCCCCCCCTCCCCCAAAAAAAGAATGCATCAATCGCCCCTGCTATCAGGCATGTCCTCTCATTCGGCCAGTTTCCCGTTTGATAAAAAACTTTTTTGTCCAAAACCAAACAAAATTTCCAAAAAAATCAAAACCGCAAAACAAAATAGTTAATAATCCGGAAACCCTCATTTTAATCAAAAAATTAATTTCATAAAACATTATTTTTGTCTCAAATAAAAACCTACCTTTACAATAAAAAATAACGCAATTATCAAAAAATATGATTAACGTATTAGTGGTGGACGACCACGAGGTAATCAGACGGGGACTCGAATTGATCTTTCAACAGACGCCGGACATCTCCTTCGTCGGATCGACAGATGATATCGAAACGACGATCCAGTTGCTGAACGAAAACCACCAGACCGATGTATTGTTACTCGACCTGGAAATGCCCAAAGCCAATGGGCTGACCGTCCTGCGAAAAGTAAAAGAGGAATTCCCGGGTATTCGGGTACTGATCTATTCGATGCACCCCGACGACATCTACGCCATCAATTGCCTCAAATCGGGTGCCATGGGATACGTAAACAAATCCACCTCCATCGAAGTGCTGCTGGGAGCCATCCGCAAGGTAGCCGGAGGCGACATTTACCTTTCGGAAAAATTGTCGGAACGCATGGCGTACCAGAAACGCTCCGGCATCGCCGCCGCCCAGCGCCGGATGTACAAACGCCTGTCGGTGCGCGAAGTGGAAGTTCTCAAGCTCCTTACCAGCGGAAAACGCAACAAACAGGTGGCCGAAGAATTGGGCATCAACGAAAAAACGGTAAGCACCTACAAAGCACGCCTTCTCAAAAAACTGAACGTCAATAATATGGTGGAGCTTATCAACCATGCCAAAAATGTAGAAATGCGCGAGAAGATGTTCCAATAACCCCGCAACATCTCCTTTTGAACTTCTCCATCGGCCGGGCTTTCGCCCGGCCGATGTCGTTTGCCGCCCCAAAAGCCCAAGAGCGGGAAAAACATCGAGAGGGAAAGGGAAATTACACACGGTTTTCTTACCTTTGTGGCAAGAACCTACCACATCGCACCATGAAGTACCGTCGAATTCTACTCAAACTTAGCGGAGAAGCCCTGATGGGCGAACAAAATTACGGCATAGACCCCCAACGCCTCGCGCAATATGCCCAGGACATCCAGAGCGTCGCCCAGGAAGGCGTCGAGATAGGCTTGGTCATCGGCGGGGGCAACATCTTCCGGGGCATGCAAGGAGCTGCCCAAGGCATGGATCGGGTTCAAGGCGACTACATGGGGATGTTGGCCACCGTCATCAACGGACTGGCCCTCCAGGGTGCACTGGAAGAAAAAGGCCTCAAGACCCGTCTGCAAACGGCCATCGAAATGGAGCGCATTGCCGAGCCATTCATCAAACGCAAGGCCGTACGGCATCTGGAGAAAAAACGCGCCGTGATCTTCTCTGCCGGTACCGGCAACCCGTTCTTTACCACCGACACGGCAGCCGTACTGCGCGCCATCGAGATCCAGGCCGACGTCATCCTCAAAGGCACCCGTGTGAACGGTATCTACACGGCCGACCCGGAAAAAGATCCCTCAGCCACCAAATTCGACCACATCACCTACGACGAACTATACGACAAAGGACTGAAGATCATGGACAAGACGGCCTTCACCCTGTCGCAGGAAAACAAGATCCCCATCGTCGTGTTCGACATGAACACCCCCGGAAACCTGTACAAGGTATGCTCGGGAGAACCCATCGGCACCCTGGTTACCGACTGAACCCCACTCACAAACAAAGATATTTCCAAAACCGTATAACGAACCCTTCAGCGACACACACACGATGAACGAAGAACTCGACCTGATCGTAGAAGACGCTTCCGAGCGCATGGAAAGCTCGATAGAACATTTTGAAAAGGCATTGCTCAAACTGCGCGCCGGGAAATCCTCGCCCGTGATGCTGGAAGGCGTCATGGTGGAATACTACGGTACCCCCACGGCCTTGGACAAGGTGGCCAACATCGCCTGCCCCGACCCGCGCACCATCACGGTCAAACCTTGGGAACGCAACCTGCTTTCCGAGATCGACCGCGCCATTCTCAATGCCAACCTGGGCTTCACCCCGGCCAACAACGGCGAGATGATCATCATCAACATTCCCCCGATGACCGAAGACCGCCGTCGCGAACTGGTACGCATGGCCCGCACCGAACTGGAAACGGCCAAGGTGAACATCCGCAACATCCGCAAGGACGCCAACAACTCGGTGCGCCGGGTAGAGAACGTCAGCGAGGACTTGGCCAAGGAATACGAAGAAAACATCCAGGGCCTCACCGACAAGTTTATCGCCCGTTGCGAGGCGATCATGGCGCAAAAGGAAAAGGACATCATGACGGTGGCTTAACCGGCCTCCCGTCCCTTCCCACACAAACCCCGGCTCGCTGCGCGAGCCGGTTTTTTTTGTAAAAGACATTGGGGAAAAATATTTTATGAGAATTTTCATTACTTTTGTGAGACAGGCAGGATTTTGCTTGCCGTCGACATACTGAAAAACAAAGAAGCGTTATGCGCATCTTGTCGTTTGGGAACGTAGGAAATTTTCAGACAGGATACAAGGATGGCATAGTGGTTCTCACGCGTTTGCGTGGGCTGTTGACCACATCTGTATCCCAGGTTTCCTACGACCTCCAAATGAAGACGTGGCATAACAGTTCCACGCTTTTTTTATACACCTGTTTTCCCGAGGGACTGGGGAAAACATTAAAAAACTTGAACGCTATGAAAAAGTCCATTTTCCTTGTTCTTTTAAGTTGTTTTGGTTTTCTGTCTGCTAAAGCAGAAACCACGCTCAACCAGGATGAACAAACTACTACCTTATATCGCCCTGCTGTAGAAGATCATTTCACATATAAACTTTTCCCAACGGAGAATATGTGGATATTCATCAAGCTAAACACGCGTAACGGCCAACTATGGCTCGTACAGTTCAGCCTTGATGAAGATAATCGAGGCGAATTCTATTTAGGGCTGCCTATCATTAATGATGCCGACGGAACAAACGGACGTTTCACGCTTTATCCGACACAAAATATGTACAATTTTATTTTATTGGATCAAATCAACGGTCAAACATGGCAAGTCCAATGGTCTATAGACATCGACAACCGATTTGTCATCCCTATTCCTTCTGAAAATTGACCACTCGATAAATAACCTCAAGTTCAACCCTTATGAAAAAAATCATCCTCATATTGCTGTTAGGCCTTTGCACGATCAACCTATCTGCACAAAACCCATCAACACATCTGACTTTTATGGGAATTCCTATCAATGGATCTCCTAATGAATTTATGCTTAAACTCACAAATAAAGGGATGTCCTATATTAAATCAACAGGAGATATAACTCTTCTTCAAGGGGATTTTGCAGGATTCAATGATTGCACGATTGGTATATACGCAAATAACAATATTGTAAACAGTATTGTTGTCTCGACCCCCAAGTACGATGAGTGGACCTCCCTCGAAACAGGATACAGTTTTCTAAAGCTTGGACTTACAGAAAAATACGGAGACCCCCATATCCTGTACTGAAGAATTCCAATCATACAGATATCCGAACAACACCCGCAAAATGAAACTTGCCAAAACAGGGAATTTAACTTACAATTCTCTCTTTGAAACAGATGAAGGATATATCAATCTCTCTATTTTGAAAGATCATTGTCAAATCATCTATACCGACAAAGACAACTTCACAACTTCTGAAACAGCAAAATACAACGATTTATAACCCAAAAAAGCCTGATGTTCTCACATCAGGCTTTTTCAGCAAATCCCGGGGGCTTTCACACCCCCCGGACGAACTCCTCCACGGCCGCCGTATCGGGGTCGATCGGAGTGAAATGTTTTTCCTTTCCCAAGAATTTGCGCAATCCCTCCGGCAAGTCGAAATCCCGTCCCAGCGCCTCGCGGATCACGTTGGAAAACTTCGCCCGGTGCGCCGTCGAAAGCCAGAACCCCCGCACTTGGTAAGCCTTGGCCGCGCTGTACCCCACCGCACTGTGCGGGTCGGACACATATCCATAACGGTCGTACAACTCGCGGATCGCCTCGAGGATCGCCTCGTCGTCGCAGCGATACCCCTTCACCCCGGCGGTGAGCGCCGTAAAGTCGCCCCCGTAGAGATCGAGTATCCGCTCGTAATTGCTCGGATTGCCCACGTCCATCGCATTGGCCAGGGTCATCACCGACGCACGGGGCTCGAACACGCCCGTTTCCAGGTATTTCGGGATGATGTCGTTGGCGTTGGAAGCTGCGACGAAACGCCCTACCGGCATCCCCATCCGGGCCGCCAGCATGCCGGCCGAAAGGTTGCCGTAGTTCCCGCTCGGCACTACGATGTCGGGGGCGTCCTCGCCCGTGGTCTTTTTCCACTGTGCCCACGCGTAAAAGTAATAGAACGACTGGGGCATCCAACGGAGCAAGTTGATGGAATTGGCAGAAGTAACGGCCTTTTCCCGGCGGAAAGCCGCATCGGAAAAGATCTCCTTGACGATACGCTGGCAGTCGTCGAACGTACCGCGCACCTTCAGCGGATGGATATTGCCGCCCAGGGTGGTCATCTGGCTTTCCTGCAGGTCGCTCACCTTTCCCTCGGGGTACAGCACCACGACCCGGATGCCCTCGATCCCGTAAAAACCGTTCGCCACGGCACTGCCCGTATCGCCCGAAGTAGCCGTCAGGATGACCAGATCGTCGTCCTTTTCATTCAATTCGCCCAACGCACGGCCCATGAAGCCTGCGCCCACGTCCTTGAAGGCAAAGGTAGGCCCGTGAAAGAGTTCCAGGGTGTACTTGTCGTCCCCGATGTGGCGAAGAGGCACCGGAAAACGGTAAGCGCCCTCCACGATACGGCGTATCTGCTGCGAAGACAAGTCCTCACCGAAGAAAAGCCCGGCGATGTACTCGGCCAGGTCGGCAAAGGAGCCTTCCGAAAGTTCGAGCACCCGGTCCTTGTCGACGGTCGGGATCCGCTCCGGCATGAAAAGCCCCCCGTCGGGTGCCAGTCCCATAAAAGCCGTCTGTTTGAGCGTATAACGGGCGGCATGATCTCGCGTACTGTAATATTTCATTTTCGTTCTTTTTCCTGTCCGTTTTTATTCCCTCAATCCAATACCCGCGCACCGACGGTCGGCACATGCGAAACATAGAGGTCGTTTTCGATGTTCAAGCGGTCGAAATGCACTTTCATCGCCTGTCCTACCCGCCGGGCCGTTTCGATCGAGTCGCTCAAAGCGAACACCGAAGGCCCGGAACCCGAGATGTTGACCGCCAAGGCTCCTTCGGCCATGCAAGCGGCCTTGAGTGCATCGTAGCCCGGGATAAAACCTTTCCGGTACGGCTCCACCACCACATCGCGCATCGAACGGCCGATGAGCGCCATGTCGCCCGTCATGATACCGGCGACCAACCCGCCGACATTGCCCCATTGGGTAACGGCCTCGCGCATCGGGATTTCCTTGCGCAATACATCGCGGGCTGCCTTGGTCGAGACCATGATGTGGGGATGCACCACCGAGAAACAAAACGCTTCCGGCACGGGCAGGCTGACCACATCGAGGGGATCGTACCCGCGGATGAACACAATGCCGCCCATTACCGACGGGGCGGAGTTGTCGGCATGAGCCGTGCCGCTGATCAGTTTTTCGCCCTGCATGGCAAACTCCACCAGGTCTTTCACGGCAAAGGGTCGGCCGAAAAGTTCGTTGAGACCAAAGACGGCAGCCGCCGATGAAGCGGCACTCGAACCGATACCGCTGCCCGGGAGGATCTTTTTCTCCACGACGATCTCCACCGCCACTTTCTTTCCTACGGCGGCCAGGAATGCGCGAACCGCCGGGGTAATGACGTTCTTTTCAACGTCCGAAGGGAGATCTACCCCGCTTTCGTTCCCGATCGACAAACTGTCGCCCGGACGGACGGACATGCGCAATACGTCGCCTACCCCATCCAGGGCCATCCCCATCACATCGAATCCACAACCCAGATTGGCCGTCGAAGCCGGGGCGAATACTCTTATCGTCTTATTTTCCATTGTCGGATTTTCAGATTTTTGCTTTTACTACCAAAAAAAGGAATCATGCTTGCCGGAATCTCGCTTTCTCTCATCTCCCGTTCCGGACCGATACGGGTTCCAACCCCCGCTCTCCCGCGGGGACCTAAAAGCATTAGGTATGACAAATTGGAAATATACTACACGCTACCCCCGAGGGGTAATTGTAGTAATGGTAGTAGTGGTAGCCGTGGTGCCCGAAGTAATGACAGCGCAAGCGTTCAGGCCGAAGCCCTCGCCCGAAAAGTTGCCGCCGATGTTTGCCCACGTGTTTTTCATAACGGCGACAAAGTTACATCAAATTTTTATACATCCAAAACTATTTCGCCGTTTTTATGCGATTCACCCACACTTTAACACTACAAGACAAAAAACACAGCAACACAAAGACAAAATCGTTGCATTTTTTATTTCACACTACTTCTTCCCAAAAAGGGAGAAGGGGACTATTCGTCAAGCCCCTGCGCCTCTTCCAACAAAGCCTTCGCACCCTCCGGCCGTCCTGCCAAACGGCAAAATTCGGCCACCTGCGACAAAGCCCCTTTCAGGGCCGCCCCATGAGCATTGCCATCGAGACGGAAGAGCTGCCGACGGTCGGACAACATCGCCCGGTAGTGTTCTTCGGCGCGGGTGAGGTCTCCGGTCTTTTTCTCATAGAAAACAGCCAGGTTGTTGTGCAGTACCGCCGAGCGCAACAAGGCCCTTTCGGATACCTCTTCACCATACTCGGAGAGGGTTTTCGCATTCGCTTCCAAGGCCGCCCGATAATGCTCCTCGGCGCAGGGGAACAGCCCTTGGCGGGAATACGAAAACGCCAGATCATTCTCCAGTTCGACCACACGCGGGAGGAAATTTTCGTCGTACCGGGCGAATTCCCGGCCATACGCCAAGGCCTTTTCGAGCGCACGGGCTTCCTGATCGTACCGACCGGTGTCGGCATAGACAAGAGCGAGATTGCCCAAGGCGGCGAGGATCTGCGGAGGGGTTTCGTACTGGTCGTCGTAGAGTTGTTCGTACTGGCGGATCGAAGCCTGGTACAAGTCTTCGGCCTGTTGCATGTCCCCGCGGTCCGTACAGTTCAGAGCACGGTGGAACAAGTCGGAAGCCGACGCGTAGGTAGGTTTTTCCTGATTGGACATTTCCCGTTTGTAGTTTTATTTACATTTAATGCCTTTTCAACCAACGTATAACAGCTCTTATAAGCAGTAGGATAGGAACCAAAACTACAAAAAGTAATATAAAAATAATTACCAATTGCCAAGGGCCAACAGAACCAAGTGTGATCATATCAATAATTTTGATTTCTACCAATTCCACCTAAAAGACGAAAAATTTCATCTTCCAAGAAAAAAGCAGGACTTAAAACACCGCCAGTCTCATAAAACACGGCATATTTCAACAAGTAACCGGACTGATTAAGAAAACAAAAACAAACAGAGCAACTCAAAGCTGTCCGTTCTGTGCCTGACGGATCATATCCTCGCTGGCCGTGATGTAAACCTCCACCCGGCGATTGGCCGCGCGGCCTTCCGCCGTGGAATTGTCGGCAATGGGAGCGTCGTAAGCCAGCCCTTCGGTCTTGATGCGGTCGCGGGAGATCCCCTGTCCTACCAGATTGTTGGCCACGGCCGTAGCACGCTCCAGGGAAAGGCGCTCATTGACCGCACGCGAACCGGTATTGTCCGTATGGCCATACACGGTGATGTCCGTCTGGGGATTGTTCCGCACGGAAGCGGCGAACTTGGCCAGGGAAGCGCGTGCCGAGGAACTCAATTCGGACTTTCCGGTGTCGAACAGGATACCCGAATCGAACGTTACCCGGATCGCCTGGAGATTGTTCTTGTCTGTCACCGTTTCCACCCGGGCCTCATCGCCCAACTGCGATTCGAGTTCCGCCGCCTGGCGGTCCATTTTCTTGCCGATGGCCGCCCCGGCTGCCGTACCGACTACCCCGCCGACCGCCGCTCCGATCACCGCGCCTTTTCCTCCGCCGATGATCGCGCCCAGCCCGGCACCGGCTGCCACACCCGAACCAGCCCCGATGGCCGCACCTTTGCCCGTATTGGTCCAAGTCGAGCAGGAGGAACAAGCCAATACCGCAGCGGCCAGTACGACCGCCATCTTACCGCTTACCTTTTTCATCGTCTTCCGTATGTATTCGTTATTTTTTACCGGCGCAGCCGGACTCCCCGACCACCTCCCTTTTCAAGACAAAGAAACACTTTCCCCGGCACTTTTGCAAGGGGAAAAATCAATCCTGCCCGCGGGGCACCCAGCGCAGATTCAGCACCAGCGTCCGCCCGGCTTCCACCGGGATCGGATCTCCCAAAAGGCACATCTGCTCCGACTGCAAGACTCCGACCGAAGCCCGCTCCAAACGATCCACCTCCCAACGTTCGATACCCAAGGCCGCAAAGTCGAACTCCGGAACGAACGACTGCTCCACCGAGGAGGTATTGCGACAAACGACCACCAACCGATCCGCCAACCGATAGGCCGACACGCGGATGAACGGATTGGATACGCGCACCGGAGAAGCCCCCTCGCTTTCGGGATAAAAACACACGTCATCGCCCTCCAGACCGAGTTCCTCGCGTGCCTCCCACAATGCCTTGATCCACGAAAGGGAAAGACTGTCCGAGAACACTCCGTACGCCGCCTGCCCACAGGACAGACCCGCCAACACGTCCCCGGACGACGAAGGCGCAAGGCCATACTGCGGCAAGCCCCCCAAACGAGCCAAACGCTCCTCCCCGGTGGTTTTCCCCAAGGTATCAGGCACCACCACCGCATCGATCCACGGAGCATGGCCCAGCAGCGAAGCGTCGAAGCCCTGCTCGTACCACAGCACGGTCAGCGGCTCTCCTGTTGCCGTGCGCCGCAACGAATACTCCGGCAAGCGAAGACGATTGACCGTCTCGTCGGACAACACGACCCCTTGGACGCTTCTGCCGCGCAGGACTTCATCATAGAGGGTGTCCATCGCCGCACAGAACGACTCCTGCGGAGCGAAATACCACGTCCGCCCGGCATTTTCCCGGGTAAATGCATAACCCAGCGAAGCCAGTGCCCGCGCCGGGAATCCGTCGGCAGGCAGCGCAGAGGGACGCAAGTAAGGAAAGATGCCGACTCCCGCAGCCCACAAACTGTCCGCCCGGCGGCCGTTGCGACCTTCGAGCAGGCGAAGGGGCTGTGCGACAATGAGGCCGTCCGCCCGTCCTACTTCCTCTACCCGGGGAAGGGTATCGCCCTCCACCCACAACAGACGATGTCCATCGGCATTCCCTGCCGTATAACCCATCGGCAGCATCTGCATGGAGCACTGCAGGGAGATACTCTCGCCCGCCTGCATGCGCAGTGGGCCGCTGCCCACGATGAGCCCCGGACGAGCCGCCTTGTACAAGGTAACCGTAGCCTCCGGCAAACGGTAAAACACGTTAGAAGTATCGGGATCGACCGTGACGAATACGCCACCATCCTCCCCGCCGATCCAAAGCCCTGAAAACCCTTCGGAAGGGTGCCGGCTGACCACCTGCCCGTCGGCTACGCAAACCGTATCGTAACAAGCCAGCCCCACCTGCTCGGAAAATCCGGCTTCGAGGGTGATGTTGCGAAAATCGATCCCGGAGAGTGCCTGCACCCTCACATCGTAATGGATCTTCCCGTAAGCCGACAGGCTGGCCTGCAGCCGGACGTCCATGTCGTGCGTACGGACGCTTCCTTCCCAGAGTTGCACACCGCCTTCCCGGCGGAGAAAGCGCAGGTCGCGCACACCGATCTTCCGGGTGCCGTTCGGAGTGGAGAACACCAGCAGCATCGGCACATCCAACAGAGAAGCCTGCCCGGTGTAGAGTTGGATGGGGAGGGCCGTTTCGGGATTGATGGCCAGCATGTTGTTCCCGCTGCTCACCAGATACCCCTGCGACATGGTCACCGGGAAACGGGGATTGAGGGCCAGGTTCGTCAGCGAATCCCGCCCGGACTTCTGCTCGATGCGCGAGAGGAAATCCGCCCGGCGGCTCGCCGCCGGATCCGGCACAGCATCCTCCACCCGTAGGGTAAACGGGACATCGCGCGCCGTCCCGCCTCCCTCTATCCGCAGCGAAAGGTCGTAGTTGCCCGCCGGCGTATCGGTCGAGGTCTCGACGACGGCCCAGATGCTGCGCAGCTCCCGGGGCGCGATCGACTGTTCCTCGCCCCCCACCACCCGCAGGGAAATCCCCGCGCTGGGAGCCGATGTGTAGCGCACAACGAGGGAACACGGGACGCTGCCCGTGCCGACCACACCCACCTGCACCAGGGCTTTCTCTCCCACCGATACCCGAACGGTGTCGCCCACGGGCTTCGTTTCGGTCTTCCGGCCGAATATCCGGGAAAAGAACCCGCCGGAAGCCGGGGCGTCGTCCAAGGGAACAGCCCACAGGAGCGGGAGACGGTTTTCCCCGTTCAAGGGATAACGTTCGGGGACGAAATACGCGCGAAAGGCATCACCCGCCGCACGCGAAAAGTAAGCGTCCGCTTCGGTGGTTGTCGCGCAGACGGCGTAAGGGTCGTCCGAGGGGAGATCGCGCCATTGTATCTGGAGGGTTTCCGCCTGCGGGAAACGGATAAAGTCGGGATAATTCTCCGGGCGGTGTTTCCGGGTCCAGACAGCCCGGGAGAAGGCCCGGTCGGAAAGGTCGGCGTACGGCGCTCCATAGAGGATGTAATTACCGGCCGAGAGGGCTTCGAAGGCGATCACCAGTCGGTCGGGAGAAATTTCCCGAACATAGACATTGGCTACCCGCTGCCCGTCCGAGGCCCGATACACCGCCACACGCCGCAAGGCTTCCTCCGCCTTTTCCACCGGAAAGTCCGAGGGCATGCGCCACACCACGTCGGCACGCACCGCCCCAGCGGGACGGGCGACGTACACATACGCCCGCACCGACGCCATGGGCTCCACCCAAGGGGCCGCGGGTTGTGCCCCGAGGGAGATCGAGGAGAAAAACATCAGGAACAACCCGGTGAAAAATCGGGTGCGGGATTTCTTTTCTTTCAACACACGTCTGTTTTTTTGTCTTCGAGCCCCGAGCGGCTCTCTCCGGCTGTTTTTTTGAATTTCAAAAGTACGGACTTTTCCCCGGAACGGGGCAAAAAAAGGCGCTTTTAAGTCCCGGGGCGAAAAGTATCGCGAAAAACTTGCATATTCGACAAAGCAAACGTATCTTTGCCGTCCCGAAGAAAGGGGAAAATTTCATTGTTCAACAACACATACAAACCGTTACAAATGTACGCAATCGTAGAAATAGCGGGGTTTCAGTACAAAGTACAAAAAGACCAGTATGTCTATGTCAATCGCCTGGCCGGCGAAGTGGACAGCGCGGTAACCTTCGACAAGGTGCTGCTGGTGGCCGATGACAAAGACGTAAAAATCGGCACCCCGACTGTATCAGGCGCAAAGGTAGAGGGCAAGATCCTCGAGCACCTGAGAGGAGAAAAAGTTCTGGTATTCAAGAAAAAACGCCGCAAAGGCTACCAAACCCTCAACGGACACCGTCAGTATCTGACCAAGGTCCTGATCAGCGACATCGTGGCTTGAGAAAAAAGCCCGGGAACAAATTCGTCTAACCAAAAAAAAACAGAGATAAGAAATGGCACACAAGAAAGGTGTCGGTAGTTCCAAGAACGGTCGTGATTCGGAAAGCAAGCGCTTGGGCGTGAAGATCTTCTCCGGAGAGGCTGCCGTAGCCGGCAACATCATCGTACGCCAGAGAGGCACCAAACACTACGCAGGACAGAACGTCGGCATGGGACGCGACCACACCCTGTTCGCCAAAGCGGACGGAGTGGTTACCTTCCAGAAAAAGCAGGGCGACAAGTCTGTTGTCAGCGTAATCCCCGTAACGGAAGCCTAAGGGCGCCGTTATCGCTTTAAAATAGGCAAAAACCGGAACCGACCTGTCGGTTCCGGTTTTTTTGTGCCCCGGAGAAACCATATGACCGGTGCGGACAAAGCCCCCCTACGCTTGCCCGCAGCCGCACGATTCTTCAAAATAAAATCCCCCTTAAAAATCGAACTTCAACTGCCGCACATAGCACACCGGAGCATCCGGCAAAGAGTTCGACACGCTCAAACCCAGCAGGCGCACCGGCCTATCACCCAACTCCTCTCGCGCCTGTGCCAACAACCGCTTGGCCAGCGGGAGAATATCGGCTTTCGTTTCAAAAGCCTCCCGACGGGTCACGCTTCGGGTGTGCTGGGAAAAATCGGCAAACTTGATCTTGAAAGTCAACGTCGAGCCCCGAAATCCGCTGCGGGCGATCCTCCCTTCGAGGTCGAGCACCACGTGGTACAACTCGATGAGTAGTGCAGCGGGCGTATCGACATCCTGCTCCAAGGTATGCTCGCACCCCACCGACTTACGGATGCGCGCCGGTTGGACCGCACGCAGGTCCACCCCGCGGGCAAAGTCGTAATACACCCCGCCCTGCTTGCCGAAATTGCGCAAGAGAAAGTCGCGGCTGCACTCCCGCAAATCCTTCCCCGTACGGATACCCAAAGCGTGCATTCGCCGGGCTGTTACTCGCCCCACGCCCCAAAAATCCTCCACAGGCAACCGATCGATGAACCATTGCGCACGGTCGGGATGGATGGTGCACAGACCATCGGGCTTGCGGTAGTCGGAGGCTACCTTGGCCAGAAATTTGTTGTACGACACCCCGGCCGAGGCCACCAGGGACAATTCCTCCCGGATACGGGACTTGATCTGCCGGGCGATCTCCACCGCCAGTTCGATCCCCGGTTTGTTCTGCGTTACATCCAGAAAAGCCTCGTCGAGCGAGAGGGGCTCCACCACGTCGGTGTACTGATGAAAAATGGAACGGATCTGCAGCGAAACTTCCTTGTACACCTCCATCCGCGGGGGTACAAAAACGAGCGAAGCACACAATTCGCGCGCACGCATGCACGACATGGCCGAACGCACTCCGTACCGCCGCGCGGCATAACTGGCGGCGCAGACCACCCCGCGTGGCTGTCCGCTGCCCACCGCGATGGGCAGACCGCGCAACTCGGGATGATCCCGCTGCTCGACCGAGGCGTAGAAGGCATCCATGTCGATGTGGATGATCTTGCGAAGCGGTTCCATAAACTCTCCTCCGATGTAGCAAAGATAGCAAAAGCCGGACGCTGTGCCCGCCCCCCTTCTCTGCCATGACGCATGTCCGTAAAAAACATTCGCGCCGTTTTTTGAAAAAACGGCGCGAACGAAAATGCTCGGAAAGCGATCCGTGAGGATCAATCCTTTTCGCAGAGCAGTTTGTAACCTTTACCCCGGACATTGGCCAGTTGCACATTGGTGTCCTGTCCCAGATATTTGCGCAACTTGGTGATGAATACGTCCATCGAGCGGGCGTTGAAGAAGTCGTCGTACCCCCAGAGTTTCTTGAGGATAAACGATCTTTCGACCAACTCGCCCATGTTTTCGCAGAAGATCAGCAAAAGCTCGGCTTCCCGGGTGGTGAGTTTGCGGCTCTCCCCTTCGAAGGTCAGCGTGCGCTTGCGGAAATCGAAAACATAAGCGCCGATCTTGAATTCTGTTTGCATGTTCATGGCACTTCTCCTTTATTTTGATTATTGATTTTTTACAACACTCTGTTTCTCCCTGCGGGAAGGGATATTTTTCGGTTACAAAGTTAATTCTATTTAATAGAAGAAATAAAAAAATAGTCCTAATTTTTCGCAAGGCGACTTGCTGCTTCTGTTAATTTTTTCATAAACAGTCCTCCTCGCCCGCAGGAAAAGTCCTCACTCAGACGACAAACCGAAGGATTTTCCCTATCTTCGCACTCGAAAAACAGACCAAACACACACCGACAAACATCTTCGCAGACGCCTATGAAATTGCCCGCCCTCTCCCAAAAAAACATCAACATACTGGCCGGGTGGCTGATGTTCGCCATCGGTTCGCTGGTATACATCCTCACCACCGAGCCTACCGCTCCGCTGTGGGACTGTCCGGAATATACGGCTACGGCCGTTAAACTGGAAGTAGGACACCCCCCGGGAGCACCTCTGTTCCAAATGATGGGCGCGGTGATCTCCAACATGTTCGACGTAGATCCGACCCGTATCGCCTTCATGATGAATGTATTCGCCTGTCTTGCGGGCGGAGTGGCCATCATGCTGCTCCTGTGGGTGATCACCTATTTCGGGAAACGCATCGTCGGGAAAAACTGGGGAGAACTCTCCACCCCGACTTTTGCCGCAGTGATCGGCAGCGGTATAGTAGGTTCGGCTGCCATCCTGTTTTCCGATACGTTCTGGTTCAACGCCACTGAAAGCGAAGTTTACTCCCTGGCCAATACATTTACGGTACTGGTCTTCTACTGCGCCATCCGTTGGGCGGACGGCTTCGGACGACCGCGCAACAACAAATGGCTGATCCTGATCGCTCTGCTGGTCGGACTGGCACCGGGCGTACACTTCATGGGTATGCTGGGTGTTCCGGCCGTGGTGATGATCTACTATTTCAAAACAACGGAAAAGAAGATCACCACCAAGCGGTTTATCCTGGCCAACCTCGTGGCAGCGGCCATCCTGGTGCTGATCTTCGGGGCGATCTTCCCGTTCCTGATCAATTCGTTCGGGGCGGCCGATATTTTCCTGGTCAATACTCTGGGAGCACCGTTCCACACGGGGACCATCCTGTGGGCCGTACTGCTGACGGGAATTTGCGTATTCCTGCTTTGGTGGAGCCGCAAGAAAGGTTGGCTGGCTGTCAATACGACCGTTTTGGCACTCATGTTCATCGTCATCGGATTTTCCTGCTATCTGATGATCCCTATCCGCTCGAATGCCAATACACCGATCAACGAGAACAATCCTTCGACTTCGGCCGGGCTGGATTACTACTTCTCCCGCGAGCAATACGGATCTTCCCCCCTCCTCTACGGACCGTCCTACAACGCGCGTCCCGATATGTCCGACCCGTACATCATCGGCGATCCGATCTATGAGCCGGACAACGAAACAGACCGGTACGAAGTGGTGGATCACGGGCTGTCGATCCGTTTCCTGCCTCAATACATGAACCTGTTCCCCCGCGTATCGAACGACCGGCCGGACTATGCGAAAAACTATCAGACGCTCACCGGTCTGAAGGAAGGCGAGGTTCCTTCGTTCGGCGACAACCTGTACTTCTTCCTAACCTACCAGTTAGGCTACATGAACATGCGGTACTTCCTGTGGAACTTCGCCGGCCGACAGAACGACTACCAGGGCAACGGCGAACCCTACAAAGGCAACTGGATCTCCGGCATTGCTCCGCTCGACGCCATGCGCCTGGGGCCGCAAGACGCACAGGCGGACTACATGAAGGACAACAAGGCGCTGAACAAGTACTACTTCCTCCCGCTCATTCTGGGACTCATCGGACTGTACTTCCACTTCAAGCGCAAAGATCAGGATGCCTACGCCACCTTCCTGTTTTTCCTGATCACCGGCGTGGGCATCACCCTGTACACGAACAACCCTCCGTACGAACCGCGTGAACGGGATTACGCCTTGGTTACCTCGTTCTGGACCTTCGGCGTATGGATCGGTTTGGGCGTGCTGGCGCTGTACACTTGGCTGAAGAAATACGTCGCCCAGCGGCAGAAACTGACCTTGAGTTTAGGCATCAGCGCGATCTGCCTGTTGGCCGTGCCGGTACTGATGGCTTGTCAAAACTGGGACGACCACGATCGCTCCACCCGCACTACAGCCCGTGCCGTGGGACGGGACTACCTGTCCAGCGTGGGCAAAAACGGGATCATCGTTTCCTACGGGGACAACGACACTTTCCCGCTGTGGTACATGCAGGAAGTCGAAGGATACCGCACCGATGTCCGCGTGGTAAACACCTCGCTGCTGATGTGCGACTGGTACATCGACCAGATGCGCCGCCAGTTCTACGACAGCCCGGCTCTGCCGCTTTCCCTGCCGCAGAAGATGTACAAGGGAAAGACCAACGAAACGGTTTATCTGAACGACGATCCGTCCAACCCTTTCCGGGACAAAGAACTGGACATCAAGACGTTCATGGACCTGATCCGTTCGGGACACCCCTTGTTCCGACAGGAGGACATGTTCGGCCAGTATGACGCCTTGCTGCCTACCAACAAGATTTCGATCCCGGTAAACAAGGAAAATGCAGTCAAATACGGCCTTGTCCGCCCGGAAGAGGCTCCGTACCTGGAGGATTCGCTCCACATCACCATCGGAAATCCTGCGCGGGGCAACTCCATCGACAAAAAGACCCTTGCTTTCCTGGACTTCCTCTCCAACTATCAGTGGGATCGTCCGATCCATTTCGGGCTGGGTTCTGCGGCCAATCCGGCGACGAACATGTTCGGATTGCAGGACTACATGATCCTTGAAGGTCTTACCTACAAACTGGTTCCCGTCAAGATCTCCAACCTCGATGCCTGCGACGGCGACCGTTCCTACCAGATCATCACCCAGGAATGGGAATTTGGCGGCATGGACAACCCCAAGACCTATCTTTCGGAAGCCGACCGCCGCACCGCCACGCATGTCCGCTCGGCCATCAATTTCGCCTCACGCGCTCTGATGCTCGACGGAGACACCGCACGGGCTCGGGAATTGCTGAACCTTTCGGTCGAAAAAATGCCGGCCAACCGGTTTGAACCGAACTACTACGTGATCGAGACCATCAAGCTGCTGTACGCCGCCGCAGATCCACAGACGGCCGACAGCCTCGCCCGTTACGAGTTCGACCAACTGGAGAAAGACTTGGTGTACTTCTACTCCTTCCCGAATCGGCTTCGGATGAATGTATATTCCGATGCCCGGACGGACCTGATGCTGTACAACCTGTTGCTCTCCTATGTCGAAAAGAACAATCCGGAACTTTTTGCCGAGAAAAAAGAATATTACGAAAAACTTACGGCAGCGTTCGTATCGCTGTACCCGTTCGTGATCCGAAAAGAATAACCGCGCCGATGCACTTCTACCCGCTGAAAGTCTCCCGGCTCACCCGCTCGCTGCTGGGGCACATCGTTTGGAAGATGGACCCCGGAAAGCGGATCATCTACCTGACCTTCGACGACGGACCGGTACCCGAGGCAACCCCTTGGGTGCTGCGCCGCCTGGAGGAGTTCGGAGCAAAGGCGACTTTCTTTTGCGTAGGGCACAACATCGACAAACACCCCCGGATATTCGACCGTATCCTCCGTGGCGGGCACACTCCGGCCAACCATACGTACAACCACCTCAGCGGCTTCAAATGCTCCGTCGAAGAATACATGGAAAACGTCTGGAAAGCCGAACGTCTCACCGGGACGCGCCTGTTCCGTCCCCCATACGCCCGGATCACCCCCGAGCAATACTCCATCCTGCGCAAGACCTTCCGCATCGTGCTGGGCGATGTCATTGCCGGGGATTTCGACCCCTCACAGGACGTGGAATACCTGAGGCAGAACCTGCTCACCAACCTCGAAGACGGTTCGGTAGCCATCTTCCACGACAGCATCAAATCCATCCCCCGGACCAGCGAATTGCTCCCGGCAGCCCTGCGGTATTTCTCGGACCTGGGATACAGCTTCCATGCCTTGCCTGCCGGAGACCTGCTCGAAGGCGCAGGGAGTGAATCTTCGACAGGACTGATCCTGAAAAACGCCTGATACCATGCCAAAAGAAATTTCATCTTCCCTCCCGTACCGCCTGGTATGTTCCGATATCGACGGCACACTTCTGGACCGCGAACGGGACTTGTCGGACTGCACGGCACAAACCCTGCGCTGCTTGGACGAAAAAGGCATCCCCTTTGTCATGATCTCGGCACGGATGCCCAGCGCCATGCGGCCTTTTCTGGCCAAGGCCGGCATCAACCGCCCCATCGTATGCTTCAACGGTGCTTACATCGAAAGTGAGATCAAACCCGACGGACGCCCGCGTGTGTTGCGCACCCGCACGATGAACTACGAGATCTTCCTGCAAATGCTCACCTTGTTCAAGCGGTACCCGGTACACGTTTCCGCCTTTTACAAAGACTCCTGGTATGCCAACGGGATGGACCGGTGGACCGAACGCGAGATCCACAATACCCGCGTCCATCCGGAGATCGTTCCCACAGACCAGATGCTGTACCGGTTCTCCTGTGAAGGCATGTCGGCCCACAAGGTACTGGTCATGGGCGAAAAGGAGCCCATAGAGGAACTCTACTTCCTGCTCTCCAGTCTCTACGGCGACCACGTGGACATTTACCGCAGCAAGGACACCTACCTGGAAATCAACGCCAAAGCCATCTCAAAGGAAAAGTCGCTTCCCGTGCTGGCCGCCTATTTCGGCATTACGATCGGACAGATCGTAGCCTTCGGGGACAACTACAACGACATCGGCATGCTCTCCTCTGCCGGGCTGGGCGTCGCGGTGGGCAACGCCAAAGGAGTGGTAAAAACAGCTGCAGACCGGGTAACGGACGAAAATATTTCGGATGGGGTGGCCAAATGTTTGAAAATTATTTTTGATATTTGACCGATCCGGAAACCGGGAAACAAACAATATCAATACTAAACATTCAAAACACATGGAAAATTTGCTCAAAGAGATCCAAGAGAAATTGGACGCATTTGTAAAAGATGCTGAAGCACAAGTAGAAAAAGGCAACAAAGCCGCCGGCACCCGCGCCCGCAAGGCTTCGCTGGAACTGACCAAACTGTTCAAGGAATTCCGCAAACAATCCATCGACAGCGCAAAATAAGATTTCTGCCTGCGCTCGGGCAGGTCTCTTGCCTGCGAAAAGCGGCCGGGAAACTATTTCCCGGCCGCTTTTCGCATGTAATAATAAAAACTTAAAATCCCCGCCAAAACACCACGACAGGCAAAAAACCGCTATCTTTGTCCAAATGTACGCAGTCTTTTCCCGAAAGATAAAAACCTGCGCACCAGACATTCATTCGTATGACAAAACACCATGCAGGGCTTGCCTTGTTTTTCCTTCTGGCAAGTATTTCATGCGTCCATGCACAGGACGCCGGTTTGAATAAGGCCCGGAATCTTTTTGCCTCCGGGGAGTACACGGCCGCCCTGGCCGAACTGGAAAGACTCACCCCGCTGAGCCAATCGGAAAAGGAATCCGTCGCCTACTACACCGCCATGTGCCGCATCCGTCTGGGATCGCCGCAAGCAGGAGAAGACGTGCAGGATTTCGTCGAACAATATCCTGCCTCCACCCGAAAAGTGGAAATGGTTACCGCCTTGGCCGACGAACTCTTCGCCCGGGGACAGTACGACCAGGCAGCCTCCTATTACCAACTCACCGACAAATTCGCCGTGGGAAAACCCCAACGGGACGACTACGTCTTCCGCAAAGCCTACAGCCTGTACGCCAGCGGGGACTATGACAGCGCCCGACCGCTGCTTTACAGCCTGTTGGACGACCGGAAATGGGGTTCGGATGCCACCTACGCCTTCGGACACATCTGCTACTCGCAGGGCGACATGGACCTGGCGCTGGAAAACTTCCTCCGCATCCAGGACAACCCGAAATACGCCGACCGCATCCCCTTTTACCTGACCAACATTTACTTTTCCCGCAAGGAATACGACCGCGCCCTTTCGGAAGGGACTGCCTTGCTCAAAGAAGACCTCACCCCGGAACAGGCCCGCAGCATCGGGCTGATCGTCGGCCGTTCGTATTTCAATACCGGTCGGTATCAGGAAGCCCTGCCTTACCTCACCCGCTACCAACCTTCACCGGCCACCGTACAGGACAACTACCAGATAGGTTTCTCGTACTACAAATGCGGCGACTATGCCCAGGCCATCCCCTACCTGTCGCGTCTGGTGGGTGAGGATTCGCCCCTGGGACAAAATGCCAGCTACACCCTCGGACAGGCTTACCTGGGAGTCGGGAAAAAAGCCGAAGCACTCGGTGCATTCCGCTCGGCCTCGCGGATGGATTACGACCCGGCTCTGCAACAGGATGCCTGGTACAACTACGCCGTCTTGAGCTACGAAGCCGGCAACCCCTACCAAGGAGTATCCCAAGTGCTGGCCGAATACCTGGAACGCTACCCCGAAAGCCCCGCCCGGCAGCAGATCTTCGAATACCTGCTCGACTCGTTCATCAGTTCCAAAGAATATGCGGAGGCCATCCGCACCATCGAGACGATGGGGTTGGATTCGCCCCGGGCCACCCAAGCCCTGGCTACGGCCTGCTTTTACCTGGCCGGGCAAAAACTCAACGAAGGCGACTACGACAGCGCTCTGAAATACTACGAAAAAGCTTCCCGCTCGGCGGCCGACGAAACGCTGCGTGCCCGGGCGGACTTCTGGCTGGCCGAGACCTGCCTGCGCCTGGGAATGGATGAACGCGCCACGGAAGCCCTGACCGACTTCCGCATCAACCCGGCTGCCCCGCAGACCCAGGAATACAGCCGCCTGCCCTACCAACAAGGCTTCCTGGCCGAAAAAGCAGGCGACTATGCCACTGCGCAGATGTATTTCACCGCCTACCAGAAATCCCCGAACCTCTCCACCGAGGAGCGGGCCGACCTGCGGCTTCACTTGGCCAATTGCCTGTTTGCCCAAGGACAGTACGCCCAGGCACAGGACCTCTACGGAAAGGTAGCCGATGCCGGAGTTCCTTCTTCGGACTATGCCACCTACCAGAAAGCCCTCTGCCAGGGAATCACCGGGGACTACGCCGCACAGGTCGCTACACTGAAAGCCCTGCTGGAGACTTATCCCCAGTCGCCATGGAGAGCACCGGCCCGCTACCAGAGCGGGATGGCCTACCAAAAGTTGAACCAACCCGAACGGGCGATCGAGGCTTTTCTCAAGGTAGAATCCGAACCGGCAGCCGGCGAACTGATCCCGGAAGCCAAATCGAAAGCAGCTCTGGCCTACTACAACCAGGGACAGAGCGACCGCGCACTGGCCCTGTACCAAGAGGTGGCCGAGAAATATCCCTCCTCGTCCGTTACACCGTCGGCGCGCCGCAGCGTGCGGCAGATCCTGGTGGAACAGGGGCGCTCGGACCAGTACGTAGCCTGGAGCAACCGTATCTCCGGCACTCCGCTCGACGAGATGGCGGTCGATTCGCTGTACTTCGAAACGGGGCAAAAGGCTTTCTCCAAAGGAGATTACCCGGCAGCAGCTACCGCATTTTCCCAATATCTGGAGAAATACCCCTCCGGACTGTTCGTCCCGAATGCGGCTTACTACTTGGGGGAATCTTCGCTCAAACAGACCGATACCTTGGCCGCCAAATCGGCCTATGCCCGCCTGCTGGCCATGCCGGACAATGCCTTTACCGAAGGTGCCCGGGTGAAATACATCGACCTGCTCCGCGCCCAGGACAGCCTGGAAGCAGCCGTGCCGCAACTGGAAAAACTGTACCGCGAAGGACGCCTGGCCGAAAACCGGCGCTATGCATTGGTCAATCTGCTCGCGGCCTATACCCAGGCCGAAGACTGGGACAACACGATCCGCTATGCCGAAGCGGTACGGACGGAGTTCCCTTCGGACGGGACGCTCTACGCCGATGCCTCCTGCGCTCTGTACACCGCTTTGGTGGAGAGCGAACGCAATGAACAGGCTGCTGCGATGACCGAAGAGGTCAAACGCATCGTTTCGGGAGAAAACATGGCCAAAGTGCTGTACTATCAGGCGCTGTTGCTCTACCGCCAGGGACAGTACGACCGCTCGGTGGAAACGATCTCCAAACTGGCGCAGGAATACCCGATGTACAAATACATCGGTTCGCGGGGTCTGCTGCTGATGGCGCAGAACTTCTACGCACAGGGCGATCCGTACCAGGGCGGATACATCCTGGACAACGTGATGGCCAATACTCCCTATCCGGACATCCGCGAGGAGGCCCAGGTACTCAAGCAGTTCATGGACAGCCAAAACGCTGCCTCCTCCCCGCAGGAAACGCCGACACAGGAAAATCAAACAAACGACGCAATATGAAAAACAAGTTCCTATTTCTCTTCTCGGCCGTAGCATGCACGGTCGTAGCGGGGTATTCCCAGACAACCGACAAAAACCGGATCTCCTCCGAGGTGATCTCGGTGGAAAAAGGATACGACCCGCAGGTAAAAGCGGGCAGCAAAACGCCGTTCTCGCCGGATGAATCGCCCGAGAACAGCACGAAACTCCCGGTAAGCTATCGTACGGATGCCGAAGCCGCCCAGTTCGACTTTACCGCTTCGAGCGTAGCTGCCCTGGTAATGGACGGTCATGTCCCCGCGGCCCTGTATCCCAACTACCTCAAGGGCGGGATCGGCTACAACCTGTCCACCCTGCTGGAAGGGTATTATTCCCACTCCTGGGGAAAGAACACGTTCGGAGCGGCACTGAACCACGACCGGGCCGAGCGGAAACTCGACTTTTTGACCGACAACAGCGTCTTCAACCATTCGGACGCTTCCCTCTCCTTCAAGCATACCGCCGGACGTTACGACCTGGGCGTTTATGCCAACTATGCCTACAATGCCTTTACCAACAACGGCTCCCGTCTGGCGGAGGAATACTCCAGCGCGCTTCCGCTCATCCTGCGGCACAACGAGTTCACCGGCGGGGTGTTCATCCGTTCGCATTCGGGTTACCGGGCGTTCGACCACCTCAACCTCGAGGCTTTGTACCTCAACGGACCCAACAAGACGGGCGATTCCTACGTAAAGGCCTCGGCCGGATTTTATTTCCCGGTCAAGAAACTGATGTTCTCCTTGGATGTGGCAGGGGCTTACTACCACAACAAGTGGGTGAGCGAACCCTATGACATCTTCCTCTCCGGCGGCTCTTCGGCACAGCCCGCTACCCAAACGCAGGATTTCGAGCACCTGATGGCTACTCCGGCCTTGTCCTACAAGTCCGACCGACTGGACCTGTACATCGGTGCGCGGATGGAAGTGATGGCCGGCAGCCGGATCGACACCAAATTCCACATCATGCCCGAGGTAAAGGCTTCGTACTCGATCGTCGAAGGTCTGTTGAGCGTGTACGGACGACTGGAAAGCGGCTACCAGATCCAGAACACCGCTTCCCTGCTGCACGAAAACCCCTTCGTCGGACCGCTGACAAGCGCCTTCTATTCGCGTGAGAAATTCAAGGCCCAGATCGGACTTTCGGGCGTATTCTCGTCTTCGTTCCGCTACGAGATCAGCGCCGCCTACGGCCAGACGGACAACGCTCCGGCGTGGATCAACTATCGCCAGATCGCCGGCGACGGATACCTCTCGTACTATGTTCCGGGCTGGGACAACATCCAGGTATTCGACCTGAAGGTCTCGGGAGACTACACCATCAATCCTTCGCACCGCATCAGCGCCTTCGCGCAGTATCTGCACGGCAGTTCCGACACGTTCTCCTCGGCACTCTACACGCCGGACTTCCGCATCGGCGCTTCCTACCGGGGACAGGTGCTGCGGGATCGCATCGGGCTCTCGGGACGCATCGTGTACAACGGGGCTTCGAAAGGCTTTGAGGTGATCGGAATCTCCGGTCAGGAGGTCGATGTAGACGGATACGTCGAATTCCAGGCCGAGGCTTCGTACCGTTTTGCCGACCACTGGAGTCTGTTCGCCCAGGCCAACAACACGATCGACGGCCGGGCAGTCCGTTTCTACGGATACGACTGGTGCGGAACGCGCGCACTGATCGGCGTACGGTTCAACTTCTAATAAACGAGCAAGGAGGACGATGCGGTACTTTCTCGAGTTTTCCTACCTGGGCACTGCGTTTTCGGGCTGGCAAAGCCAGCCCGAAAACCAGGGCTTGGGCATCCAGACGGTCTTCGAGAATGCTTTGGGGAAACTCCTGCGGGAGCCGGCGAAACTCACCGCCGCCGGACGTACCGACACCGGCGTACACGCCGAGCAGATGTTCGCCCACTTCGACAGCACGCAACCGATCGCCTGCCCGCATGACTTCTGCCGCCGTCTGAACGGCATTCTTCCGCCGGACATTGCCATCCGGCGCGTATTTCAAGTTCGGGAGCAGGCACACGCCCGTTTCGACGCCACCCGCCGCCAATACAAGTACTTTCTCCACACCCGAAAAGACCCCTTCCACCGACTGACCAGTTGCTACTATCCTTACGGCACTCCGCTGGACCTCCCGGCCATGAACCGTGCCTGCGGGATCCTGCGGGAGTACGAGGACTTCCAGTGTTTCTCCAAGGTAGAAACCGACGTGAAGACCTTCCTCTGCCGCGTGGAAGAAGCGCATTGGGATTCCCCCGAGCCGCACCGACTGGTCTTTACCATCACGGCCGACCGTTTCCTGCGCAACATGGTCCGCGCCATCGTGGGAACGATGCTGGAGATAGGCCGCGGAAAACGCTCGCCCGAGAGTCTGCGCGGGATCATCGAAAGCCACGACCGCCGGCAGGCCGGGATGTCGGCCCCTGCACAAGGACTCTTTCTCTGGCAGGTGGAATACCCCTGGGAAAAGATCTTACCGTAACCCGAGGACCTTGCACCCCAAACGAAAGAGGGGAGACGAATGTTTCGTCTCCCCTCTTTCGTTTGGGGTGCAAGCCTGCCCGCATCGCCCCGACAGGGGCGGGAAAGCACACCTCACGCCTCTTTCTTTTTCAGCGGCGTATTGACGTAACTCACCTGATCCACCCCCCGGAAATAATGGTAGTAGTACCGATCCTCGGGTGGCACGGGGATGAGCGGCTGACCGTTTTTCTGACGCCAGAAATTGGTCGAAGGAAGGCTCCGGCGCTCCGATGCGCTCATCGCCGCGTACTGCGGATAAGCCTGCACATCGACCCCTTCGAGCATCACGAAATCCATGTGCCCTTTTTCATTCAAGGGCGCCTCCTCTCCCTGGCTCATAACGGACAAGATTTTATCACCTTTCCCTCGAAATCCACCACCTCCAGACAGTTTCCGTCGTAGCGTCCCCAGGTAGGCGGGAGCGGTTCCTTGGGCAGCGCCGCCGAACCGGGGTTGAAAAAGAACAAGTCCCCGCTCTGCTCCGCCACGGGCGTATGGATGTGCCCGAAGGCCAGGATCGTCCCGGGACGCAGCCTCGGATGGTTTTCCGGACAGTAGATATGCCCGTGCGTGAGAAAAATATCGTGCTCGGGAGTAGCGATCAAGGCGCTGTCCCCCATCATCGGGTATTCGAGCAACATCTGGTCGACTTCGCTATCGCAATTCCCGCGCACGGCCACGATCCGGTCGGCATACCGGTTGAGCAAGCGGGCTACCTCGGCCGGTGCATACCCTTGCGGAAGAGGGTTGCGCGGGCCGTGGTACATCACGTCGCCTAGGATGGCGATCCGATCGGCGCCCCAGGCATCTGCGGCCTCAAGCCCCGCCCGGGCCGCACACGCCGAGCCGTGCAAGTCGGACAAAAAAGCTATCTTCATCGTATTCTATCTTCTTTTTCTACTTTTTAGCAAAAATACGCAATGGCGGGCAAAACACCGCCGCTTTCCCAAGACTTTCCCCTGCCCGTTCAACGATCGGGACACTCCGCCAACAGTTCGGCAACCGTCTTGCCTAGCACCGGATGACGCAACTGCGGCGCGATCTCGGCCAAAGGCTCCAGGACAAAACGCCGGCGGTGAGCCAACGGATGAGGCACGGTGAGATCGGGCGTATCGATCACCCGGTCCTCGACAAAGACGATGTCCAGATCCAAGGAACGCGAGGCGTACCCCGTCCCCTTCCCGGTGCGCACCCGGCCGAACTCCTTTTCGATGGCCCACAAGGCAGCCAACACCTCCTCGGGCGGGAGAGAACTCTCCACCACCGCCGCCGCATTGAGAAAATCGGACGGAGCCTCGAAACCCCACGGAGCCGTCCGGTAAAACGAGGAGACCCGCTCTACCGTTCCCACCGTCTGTCCGATACGCGCCAACGCCCCTTGGAAAATGGTCCGCGTATCGCCCAGATTGCCCCCCAGGGACAGATAGTACTTCATCGCCGCCTCAGAGATTGATCGCCTCCCCGTAAGCAGCGGCTACCGCTTCGTAAAACCCTTCGCTCATCGTGGGATGCGGATGCACGGCGCGCAAGAGCTGCATGGCCGTCAGTCCGCCTTTGCGGGCGACCACCGCTTCGGCGATCATCTCGGTAGCATTCTCGCCGATGATGTGCGCACCGAGCAAGCGGTCGGTCTTCTGGTCGAAGATCACCTTGACAAAGCCCTCGGCGCGGCCTGCGGCGCGCGCCTTGCCCGAAGCGGTGAAAGGGAATTTCCCCACCCGCAGGGTGTATCCCTCCTGCAGGGCTTTTTCTTCAGTAAGTCCCACCGAAGCCACCTGGGGAGTGATGTAGGTAGCCCCCGGGATATTGCCGTAATCCACCGGCTCGGGAGTAAGCCCGCCGATGGCCTCGGCCGCTACCACGGCCTCGGCTGCCGCCACATGCGCCAGCGCCGGACCGGGCACCACGTCGCCGATGGCATAATACCCCGGCACATTGGTACGGTAGAAACGATCTACCACGATCTTTCCTCGGGACACTTCGATCCCCACCTGTTCCAGCCCCAGGTCTTCGATATTGGCCTGAATGCCGGCCGCCGAGAGCACCACGTCGGCCGAGAGTTCCTGCGTGCCTTTGACATTCTGCACCTTCACCTGCACGATTCCTTCCGCAGTCGGCCGGGCTTCCAGCACCTGGGTGCCGGTCATGGACTTGATGCCGCGCTTGCGGAAAATACGCTCCGCCTCGCGGGACACTTCGGCGTCTTCGAGCGGCAGGATGCGGGGCAGGTATTCCACCACGGTAACCTTCGTCCCGAGAGCGTTGTAGAAATACGCCAGCTCCGACCCGATGGCTCCCGATCCGACCACCAGCATCGTTTCAGGCAACTGCTGCAAGGTGAGCGCCTGCCGGTAACCGATGATGCGCTCCCCGTCCTGAGGCAGGCCGGCCAACTGGCGCGAACGCGCTCCGGTAGCGATCAGGATGTGCGGGGCAGACAATTCACGGGACGCTCCTCCGTCCGTGGGGACGATCTCCACCCGATGACCCGGTAGCACGCGCGCCGTGGCGGAAAACACGTCGATCTTGTTCTTTTTCATCAGGAATTCCACCCCCCGGCTCATCTGGGCGGCAATGTCGCGGCTGCGTTGCACGATGGCCGGCAGGTCGGGCGCCGGGACCGAAACTCCCGCAAGGGCATAGTCGGCCGCGTGGTTCAGATAGGTATAGACTTCGGCGCTTTTCAACAGGGCTTTGGTGGGGATACAACCCCAGTTGAGGCAGATCCCGCCCAAGTTTTCCCGCTCCACGATAGCGGTGCGAAGCCCCAGTTGAGCCCCGCGTACGGCAGCGCAGTACCCACCCGGGCCGGCGCCGATCACAATCAGGTCGTAGGTGTTTTCCATCGGAAAAATGCTTTTGAGAAAGTACAAAGTTAGGATTTTTCCATCCCCGAGAGAAAAAATAGACGGACGATTTGTCCAAAGTCGGAAAAAACCCTATCTTTGCTCCCGCAAACACGGTGAATGTAGCTCAGTTGGTTAGAGCGTCGGATTGTGGTTCCGAAGGTCGTGGGTTCGAGACCCATCTTTCACCCCGAAAGCGCCGGAGAAACACTCCGGACAATAAACCGCCGCACACCTTTGGTGTGCGGCGGTTTTCTTTTCTTATCCGCAGGCATCCCGAAGAAGCCTTACCGCAACTTGTTGCGGTTGAAATGCGGGCCCACGTACAGCCAGAAATACAGCGTAGAAATCACCGTCAGCACCCCGCCCAGGAGGTAGGCATGGGAAAATCCGCCGAAGACCTGCGCGATCCACGCCCCGACCATCAGTCCGATCCCGATCCCCACGTCCCAACTGGTCAGATAGGTCGAGGTGGCCGTACCCCGCTGACTGTTGGGTGCCAAATTGACAAACAAGGTATTGAACGCCGGGAACATCGTCCCGAAGGCCACCCCCTGCAACAGCGCAATGGTCAAAAAGGCCGCCGAAGCCACCCCCGGATTCCACCCAGCCAGATCCTCACACTCCGAGAGGGCGAAGAAACTCACGCAGGCCAGGCACATTCCCAGGGAGATCACAGCCGTGATACGTCCCTTGTCCACCTGCCGGCCGGAAAAAAGCCGGGAAACCGCCAGTCCCACCGCCATGAGGGTAAAATAAAGTCCCGGACTGACGCCAAGGCCTATCTCCTGGGCGTACATGGCCACATAAGTCGTCGTGATCCCATAAGGGATGGAGAGCAACAGGAGCGATACTCCGGCCGGAAGCCCCTTGAGCAGGAAGAAACGGTCCAACGACAAGGGCTCGCGCCGTACCGGATCGCGGTGCGGCGTTTTGACCATGCCGGCCATCGTCAGCCCCAACATGCCGAAGACCAGCGCCATGGTAAAGATCACTTCATAGGAATACAACTGGTGCATGAACAGCCCGATCATCGGCCCGAAGCTCATCGCGATGTTGTTGGCCAATCCGTAATACCCCAGCCCTTCCCCCCGTCGGGAAGAAGGCATGATGTCGATCACAATGGTGTTTCCAGCTACGGTAACCATCCCGAAAGCAAAACCGTGAAAGACACGCAAGGCGATGAACAAGCCCAGCGTCCCGGCCAGCATATACCCGCCGAAAATGGCCGTAAAGGCAAAATAAGCCAACATATAGAGGGGCTTGCGGGAAAACATATCCAGCAGGTATCCCGAAAACGGACGAATGCACAAGGCCGCTACCGTATAGCACGAGAGGATCACCCCGAGCAGCGATCGTCCGGCGCCGAATTCCTCGGTCAGGTAGAACGGCAGGATGGGCATAATGAGGTAAAAGGCGAAAAACAACAGGAAGTTCGCCGCCAGGATGTAGCGAAAACTGTTGGTAAACAAGACTTCTTTGACGGGTTGTGCATTCATCGGCTTCAGGGTCTTTTGCAGGCAAAATATCAGATTTTCTTTTCTACACTTCCCTCCGCTCCGTTTTTGCGGGAAATGTCCTTACCACTGCCCATAGTGGATCTTCGAAGCATCGTACTTGTCCTTGGGGGTCTGCACGCCCCGAGGATAGCCCATCGGGATGACGCACAAGGGGACGATGTGCGCGGGCAGCCCTGTCTGCCTCCGCACGGCCTCCACCCGTTCCGGGTAGGGATAGGCGGCGGTCCACACGGCGCCAAGCCCCATCGACTCGGCCGCCAGAAGGATGTTTTCGGTCGCTGCACAGCAATCCTCCCGCCAGAGTTTCGAAGCCAGCGTATCGCCGCACACCACGATGGCTGCCTGGGCCTGGGTGAGCATCTTGGCGTAAGGCAACTCCGCGGCCAAGGTATCCAGACGGGCGCGATCCTGCAAGACGACAAACGCCCACGGACGCTTGTCGCTCCCGCTGGGGGCGGCCATACCGCTGCGCAGCAGCAGGTCTATCTTTTCCTGTTCGATCGGGCGGGAAGTGTACTCGCGCACGCTCTTGCGTGCGAGGATGTTTTCGATCACGGGATTTTCGCTGCCCTGCTCCTCCGGAGCGAGCCCGGCCTTGCACCCCAGGAGAAGTCCCATCCCGAGTGCGACCCAACAAACACTGATTTTCATCTTACAAACCTTTTTCATATCCGGCAAAACAAATTAAAAAGTAAAAGTACGACTTCCGCCCTGAAAGCCGGATCGGTTTTAACAAAAAGAAAAACATCCGAAAAAAACCGTTTCCCGGTCAATACGTCTGATACTGGTACAACGCACGGATCATCGCCGGCACACGCACCGGGATGTTCGGATACCGCAATCCGGTGGCATAGTCCCAAAAATACCCGCCCCTGTACCGCCCGGGGAGATGTTCGCGGTAGAGGGGATCGGCCAAAGCCTCTTCGAGGGTAACGAACCGATACCCTTTTTCCCAAAGGATGTACAGCAGGTAACCGAGCATGTCGTTGTTTATCTCGCTGCAGCGAAGCGAGAGGATGTGGGTGATCTGCCGAGAAAAGTTGTCCTGCGAGAGTGCCTCGTAATGGTCGAGCACCTGCTTGACGTATTCCAAGTATCGCTCGCCGATATAGCGCACCAGCACCGTGTCGTTCTCGATCTTGGAATTGACATAAGGCGTATTGAACGGCTCGTCATCGAAACGGATGGTCGCCGTAACCGGGGTGTAGTTCTCCCGCTGCAGAAAAGCGTTCACCCGGTCCAGGTCCTGATCGGACGCCCCCGTGAGGTCCATGCCCGGAAAGCGAAAATACCGGAGCGTGTCCCCGTACTCGCGCACCACCTCCCGGGTAAGGCGCTCGCCGTATTCGATGTCCTGCTCGAACCACTCGGCCCCTTGCGAGTGTCCCAAGGGAATATCCGAAAAAGTCCCGTTGCCCAACTCGGCTCCGGCATGCAACCAGGTGCCCAGCAGCGCGCGGCGGTCGTCCCGTTCCTCGGGCATCACCAGAGCTTTCTCATTGACAAACCCCACCATCGGCATCCGAGAGTCCTCCAGGGCGCGGGCACCGACGTAATTGCGCACCTGGAGCCAGGACAGGTTGACTTCCTTCCCGCCCGAGGGAACATTGTCCATCGTCAGGGCCACGTGCTTGATCCGGATTTGGGCTTCCACCCAAACGGACGAACACAGCCCTGCCAAGAGAGCCAAAAGGGATATAAAAATTCGTTTCCCGATCACCGCAAAGAGCAAAATAGTTGCGTTTTTCCTACGGCCGCAAAGATACGCATTGACGGCCAAATACACCCGTAGGGCGAAAAAGGTTTCCCTCCCCTGACGGTTTTCCCCGCCACGGTCAGTCGGCCGAGATCCGATTGGTCAGCGGGGCTCCGGCGTAGAAATCGCGGATGTTGTCCAAGGTGGTCCGGGCGATGTTGTACATCGCTTCGCGGGTAAAGAAGGCCTGGTGCGAAGTAACGATCACGTTGTTGAACGAGAGCAGGCGCGCCAGTACGTCGTCGTCGATCAGGGCGTCGGAGCGGTCCTCGTAGAAATATTCGCCTTCCTCCTCGTAGACATCCAGACCGGCCGAACCGACTTTCTTGGATTTCAAACCTTCGATGAGCGCTTCGGTATCGATCAGTTTTCCCCGTCCGGTATTGATGATCATCACCCCGTCCTTCATCCGGGAGATGGCCTCGGCATTGATCATGTAGCGGTTTTCCTCGGTCAAGGGACAATGGAGCGAGATGATGTCCGAGCCTGCATACAGGGTGTCCAGCGACACGTATTCGATCCCCTGCTGCTCGGCAAAGGCCCGGTCCGGGAAAGGATCGTAGGCCAGCACCTGCATTCCCATCGCACGCAGGGTATGGATCAGGATCTTGGCAATGCGTCCCGTGCCGACGATACCGGCCGTACGGCCGTGCATGTCGAAACCTTCCAGACCGTGCAGGGCGAAGTTTCCGTCGCGCGTGCGCCAAGCCGCCCGGTAGATCTTGCGGTTGAGGGTGAGCATCAGCGCCAGGGTATATTCGGCCACCGCATACGGCGAATAGGCCGGTACGCGCACCACCTCGATGCCGCATTCCCGTGCGGCCTTCAGATCGACGTTGTTGAACCCTGCGCAGCGCAAGGCGATCAGGCGGATGCCGTTGTCGGCCATGGCCCGGATCACGTCCCGGTCGGCATTGTCATTGACGAAGATGCAGATCACGTCCGAACCCTTGGTCAGGGGGACGTTGTCGATATTGAGGTTGCCCTTGAAATAACGGATGTTGAACCCGTACTCTTTGTTCAGCGAATCGAACGAGGCCTTGTCATACGGCTTGGTCCCGTAAAAGACAATGTTGTGTTCCATCGGGGATGCTTTTGTGATTGGTTTTCCCGCAGGAGGGAGATTTTTCGTTTTTGTCGGGTAAAGGTAATCATTCCTCCCCGAACCCGCAACGCGAGGGGGAAAAATGACCGATCCGGCAAGTCGTCGTCCTCCTCCCGATAAAGGTGCTGTGCAAACTTTTCCGTACCTTTGCCCCTCGAAAAAACACTCTGAAAAAAAGACGCTCGCCATGTGCAAATACAAAGCCATCGTATCCGACCTGGACGGCACGCTCTTCGATGCCGACAGCCGGATCACCCCCCGCACGGCCGCGGCGCTGCGCGCCGCGGCCCAGGCCGGTCTGAAGATCATCCTGGCTACCGGACGCCACCACGCCGACCTGCGCGGCATCGTCGAGACAGGACTGGGCATACCCGTGTACCGCGTATCGGAAAACGGCGGAGTGGTCTTCTCGCCCCAGGAGGAACGTCTGGTCTATCATCCGATGGCCCCCGATATAGTGCGCCGTCTGACGGAAGTCATGGCCGAGGCTCCCCAAGAGGTTTACCTCCACCTGTACAAGGGAGAACGATGGTTCGTCAACAAATACGACGCCGTATCGGTTACCCACCAGAACCAGTCGGGATTCCTGTTCGAGGTTGCGGATTACAGTACGTTCCCCGATTTCGAGGACTGCACCAAGATGTGCTTCATGGCCCGCGACGAACGCGCGGTGGAGTTCATGGACCGCACCGTTCGGAAGGTTCGCGATCCGCGTCTGTCGTTTTTCTGGACGATGAACACCTGCTTCGAAGCGATGGACATCCATGCCGACAAAGGAGTGGCCGTAGAGGGCATTCTGCAGCGCGAAGGGATCCGTCCGGAGGAAGTACTGGCTTTCGGCGACGGGCTGAACGACCTGAACATGCTCCGCCTGGCCGGGAAAGGCATCGTGATGGGTAATGCCGTACCTCAACTGGCCGAAGCGCTGCCGCACAACGAGCGCATCGGCACCAACCGGGAAGAAGCCGTAGCGCAATACATCGAGCAGCACGTACTGGGTGGGAAGTAATCCTCGGGAAGACAAAATGTTCCCCGGGAGAACACCGTCCATGCTTTAACATTCCTCTGGAAAAACCTGCTCCTGAGGGCCTCCTGCGCCTTTTGGTCGTTAAAAAAACCGTTAAAACCAAGGCGCTGTAATACAGATTCTTACAAAATACGTATCTTTGCACCCGGTAGTAACAGCCACTCGCGAGGAGAAGATCCCCTCTCCGAAGGGTTTCCTCGGGAATACTGCAAAGCGATGCCGTCTTCCTTTGCGGTGGCGAAATTTTCTTTTATGTCCAAAAAACATATTTTATTTCTATTGGCGGGGTTGTGCTTTCTGGCACTGCATTTCGTGAGCGCGGAAAAAGCGGAAGAACTCGTCGGCGCAGACATGCCGGAAGGCTTCCAGGAGCAGTTCTACAAGGAATATTTGTACCCGTCGTTTTCCTCTTCGAAAGAAAAAGACCCGGTAAAGACCCTTTCCAACCAGTTTTACAAACGAATGCAAAGCGCATCGTACACGCAAGGACTCGAACGGGAACCTCGTGAACTGGTAACAGCCACCATTTACAAACCGACCCACCCGATGACCGACATAACGGCCAGCGGCAGGAAGATCGACACACTCCACGCTTCATCGCACCGATGGATCGCTGTAAGCCGCGACCTGCAGCAAAAGGGCTTCGATTTCGGTACGCAAGTGCTCATCTCGGGAACCGGTTCCCACGATGGGATCTGGGAAGTGCAGGATGTAATGAATCGCCGCTGGCAGCAGCGCATCGACTTCCTGAGCGACCTCGATGCCCCGGACAACTACTGGGAAAATGTGATGATCACCAAACTGAACTAACCAAATACCCGATACAGCCATGAAAAAAATCGCATTTCTGCTCGTCCTTTCGATCTTCTTCGGCGGCGTCCTCTGCGCACAAAGCCCGGTGAAGGTGGGACTGAAGATCGGTGCCAACTACACCAACCCTTCCGGGGTGGACTTCTCGGACTGGAGTTCCGACGGGACGGTGCGCACCGGCGTGGGACTTACCGCAGGGGCTTTCGTAAAGGTCAACCTGCCGCTCACCTGGCTCTTCGTGGAAGCCGAAGCCCTGTACAGCACCTACAAACAGCGGGTTGATCCCAAAGAAGGCAATACGGTGTACAAGGTGAAATCCGAAAAGGTGGAGTTTCCCGTACACGTGGGGATTCGCCTGCTCAAACTGATCGAAGTGTATGCCGGTCCTTCGTTCAACTACCTCTCTTCCAGCCACACGAACCACGACGATGTCAACCTGATGGACGCCCGGCACGGTGTCAAGGTAGCCGGAGATGTCGGTGCACGGGTGGTGATCCAAAAATTCTCGATCGATGCGCGGTACCAGTTCCCCTTCTCGGGCGACAAGTCGTTCCTGGAGAACATGGGCAATACGGTACAGTTCAAGGCCAACCCGTCGATGCTCACCGTTTCGCTGGGTTATTCGTTCCTGTAAGACATACAAGCCCTGCTTCTGCGGGATGCGGGCAAGCGAAAGGCCGGAGGCAATGCCTCCGGCCTTTCGCTTGCCCGCATCCCGCTTGCCTGCCCGCTTACACAAAGGGAGGGAACGCCCCCTCGATATGGCAAATATCCTCGCGCGAAGGATTGGCCACCACCGAAATAATATCGAAACGCACCTCGCAGGAAAGGCCCCGCTCCCGCAAGTACAAATCGGCCGCCGCAATCATCCGGCGCTGCTTCTTCACATCGACCGCCTGCTGGGGCGCCGCAAAAAAGTCGGTAGAGCGCGTCTTGACCTCCACCCACACCAACAGATCGCCCCGTTGCGCCACGATGTCTATCTCGATCCCTCCGATCCGAAGCCGGCGTTCCAGCACCCGGTAACCCTGCCGGCGAAGGTACTCTGCCGCCAAGTCCTCTCCGCGCACGCCCAAACGATAGGCCAGGGAAACCTCACCTTCGTCCTTGCCTTTTCTCTGCCCGCTCATCGTTTGAAAACATTTTTCATCCCCGCTACCGACAAACGCGCCGCCAGGTAACCCAGCAGAACGATCGTCGCCAGAACGATCGCCCCGTTGGCTACGGTAAGGCGCACCGGATACGGCACCTGCATGCTTTCCTCGATCATTACCAAATGGTAGCGCGCCTGAAGCCATACCAGCAGCACCGCCAATGCCAGCCCCACACCAGCCCCCACCGCGACGATCCACATGCCCTCGCGCACGAAAATCCCGCGAAGCATCCCGCGATCGGCACCCAAGGCCCACATCGTGCGGATATTTTCCCGTTTGTCCAGGATGAGCATCACCACCGACCCCACCACATTGAACAGCGCGATGGCGATCACCAATGTAAAGACAAAATACAACACCAAGTTCTCGGTGTTCATGATCTTGTAGTATGCCTCCTTGTTCTGTACTGCCGTACGCACGCGGTAGTCGGGTCCCAACTCACGGGCAAGCGCTTCCGCCACCTTCCCTGCATCGACCCCTTTCTTCAGGCGCACCTCGACTCCCGAAGCCTGCTCCGCGCTGCGGCGCAACAAGTGCCGGGCAAAATCCAGATCGACGAACAAGTACGTCCCGTCGTAATCCTTGTGCGAAAACACCCCGGCCGTCCAGGTATCCGCCCGGGAAAACGAATTTTCAGGCACCAGCGAAAGATTCCCTCCTCCCGAAAGCACGTACACGCGCAGAGGCGTCGGTTCCTGAGCCGCTCCCATGCCCAGACGATACGCCATCGATATCCCCACCACGTGCCACGCCGTATCCGAACGCTCCTGCGCGGGCAACCACCCTCCGGCTATCAGGACGCTATCCACCCCGATCACCTCGGGATACGCCCGGTCCACGCCCTTGAGCACCGCGATGGACTCCTGCCCGGCAAAGGAGACGAATACCTTTTCTTCCAATACGGCCGAGACCGCCTCGACCCCTTCGGTGCTCACGATCCGGGATACCCAGGCCGAATCGGCCGAAAGGACTTTCCCCTTGGCCGGACGAACGGTCAAGTCGGCATCGAACGCATTGAGAAAGTCGGTATTGAACGTGCGCAGGCCCGAAAATACGGACAACACCACGAACATCGCAAATACCGACACCGCCACCCCGAAGGTCGCCACGGCCGTGATGATCCCTACGACCGACGTCTTCTTTCGGGTGCGAAAATACCGCTGCGCTACAAACCAGGCAAAAGACATTCTCTTGGCTCTTTTCCGCTGCTTACTGCCCTCTCCTCATTCCGGACAAACCTCATCGGGAGAAGCCCTCCCCGAGGGAGAAAGCCTTGTGTTATTTTCTGATCGGGTTCTCCCCCTCGCCCCGCAACTCGCGGTCGATGGCCTCGATATAATCGAGCGAATCGTCGTCGAAGAATTCCAATTCGGGAATCTTGCGCACCTGATGCCGGATACGGTTGCCCAACTCGCCGCGGAAACGGGGCATCTGCTCCCGTAGTTCGGCCAGAAGTCCCGCCTTGTCCTTTACCGGGAACAGGCTCACCCGCACCCGTGCCAAAGACAAATCGGAGGTTACCGCCACGCGGGTTACGCTCACCAGAATACCCGGCTTGTTCTCCTTGGCCCACCGCCGCAGGATATCCGAAAGTTCCTCGGTAAGCAGGCTTTCTATCTTTTTCAAACGTACACTGTCCATCGTCTTGTCGATCTGTTTTTTTGTCCTGCCGGGCGCACGAAAAGGGAATCCCCTCCCCTTTCCGCTGTCGGAAAGCATCCCGACCCGGAGAAACAAAGGTAGTGAAAGGCGAGCGCACCGCCAAAGACGGAAACGCAGTTTTCGTTTTCTGCGGTGCCGAGCCGCATCCTACCTTATCAAAAGGTAGTGAAAGGCGAGCGCACCGCCAAGGACGGAAACACAGTTTTCGTCTTTGGCGGTGCCGAACCGCATCCCGCCTTATCCCCTCTTTTTCCGAAAGAAGTGTTACCTTTGCCTGTTGCCAAGCGTTGTCCGCAACGCCTGCCACGAACCGCAAACCACAATATCCTTCTGTCATGGACATAAAAAATTCGCAACTGGCGGTTGACCGCTGGATAAAAGAACACGGGGTCCGCTACTTCGACCCCCTGACCAACATGGCGCTGCTCACCGAAGAGACCGGCGAAGTGGCACGCATCATCGCCCGGCGGTACGGCCAGCAGAGCGAGAAGGAATCCGACAAGGCAAAAGACCTGGGCGAAGAATTGGCCGATGTGGTCTTCGTCGCCCTGTGCCTGGCCAACCAGACGGGCATCGACCTGCAAGAAGCCTTCGACCGCAAGATGGAACTGAAAACCCGGCGCGATCACGAACGCCATCACAACAATCCCAAACTGCAAGAATAATTTCTCCCCGCAGAGCCAACACGATGATAGACCGCAGCGCGATCGAAGACCTGGAACTGGAAAAGGTCAAAACAGCCATCGCCCAACGGTGCCGCACCGCAAAGGGTTCGGCCCTGGCGCTTCGCATCGGCCCGTACAACCACTACGGGGCGCTGAACCGCGAATTGAAACAGACCGAAGAATACCTCTGTGCCCTCAAAGGCGGAGGAGGCTTTCCTGATCTGACCTTCGAAGCGGCCGATGAAGACCTCCGGCTGTTGGCTGTGGAAAACTCCGTCCTGTCCGAAACGTCCCTGCTGCGGCTGGCCGACATCTCGGGCAAGGTAAACGATCTGATCGACTACCTGAACCAGTACCGGGACTACTTCCCCTTCATCGGGCAGAAACTGCGCTACGTCTATCGCACCGAAGGGGTTACCGCTCCGGTAGCGCGCGCCATCGACCCGGAAGGTAGCGTACGCGACGAGGCTTCCCCGGAGCTGAAAAGCATCCGGATGCGCATCGGGGCCATCCGCGGCTCGATCGACAAGTTTTTCCAGATGGAAATGGCCCGCTGCCGCGCCGAAGGCCTGCTGGACGAGATCGGCGAATCGGTGATCGACCACCGCCGGGTGTTGGCCGTATCGGCCGCCTCGCGCCGGAAGGTGCGCGGACAGGCCCTGGGGACCTCCCGCACCGGCAGCATCATTTTCATCGAACCGGAAGCCACCGTACGCCTCTCGCGCGAGATGGCCGCCGCCCAGGAGGAAGAAAAAGAGGAAATCCTGCGCATCCTCCGCGCCCTCTCCGACGAGATCCGCCCCTATGCGGAATTGCTCACCGCCAGCCAAAAACTGCTCACCGAGATGGACCTCTTGCAGGCCAAAGCGCACTACGCCCTGGAGATCGGCGCCTGCCTGCCCGCCCTCGACAAAAAGGGCCGGATGCACCTGCGCGAAGCCTACCACCCTATCCTGCTGCTGCAGAACAAAGCCCAAGGGTTACCCACCTTTCCGCAGGACATCGAACTGAATCCCGAGCAGCGCATCATCGCCATCTCGGGGCCCAATGCCGGAGGAAAGAGCATCACCCTGAAAACGGTCGGCCTGCTCCAGCTCATGTTCCAGTGCGGGCTGCTGGTGCCGGTGCACCCTTCGAGCACGATGAGCCTGTTCGAACACATCCTCACCGACATCGGCGACAACCAATCCATCGAAAACCACCTGTCCACCTACTCCTACCGGCTGAAGAAGATGGCGCAATTCCTGCGCACGTGCGACGACCGCACCCTGTTCCTAATCGACGAATTCGGCACCGGTTCCGACCCCGATCTGGGTGGAGCCCTGGCAGCGGTATTTCTCGAGGAATTTTACAACCGGGGAGCCTACGGAGTACTCACCACCCACTACACCAACATCAAACTGCTGGTGGAAAATCTCCCGCAGGCCATCAACGCTTCGATGCTGTTCGACGAAAAGACCCTCAAGCCGCTCTACAAACTCTACGTAGGGCAGGCCGGGAGTTCCTTCACCTTTGAAGTGGCGCTGATGAACGGCATCCCCCGCGAGCTGATCAAACGGGCCAAAACGCGAGTGGAGCACGACAAGATCGTACTGGACCGCACCATCGCCGCCCTGCAAAAAGAAAAATCGAACATCCTCGAACAGAGCCGCAACCTATCCTCGGCCCGCGCCAAGGCCGACGCCACGTCCGAAGCCCTGGAAAAGACCAACGAAAAGATCCAGGCCAAACTCGTCGCCTACCAGGAACTCTTCGACCACAACACCCGACGCATCCAGCTCGGACGCCGCATCGAGGCCCTTACCGACGCTTATTTCTTCAAGAAACAGACCAAGAAAGCGGTCGTAGCGGAACTGACCAAACTCATCGAGACGGAGACTGCCCGCAGAGCCGAAAAAGCAGCCGAACTGCTCAAGGCACAGGAGAAACAGGCCGCCGAAAAAAAGAAAAAGAAGACCGCCGAAGAAAAAACGGCCTCCACCCCCGCTGCTTCACCCGACCCGGCCAAAGAAATCTCCCGCGCCCAAGCCGCCGCCCGCAAAGCCTTGCAGGCTCAGAAAAAAGAAGAGGAAAAACGCCTCTGCGAAGCCGAGAAACAGATCGAGCAGGAGATCGCCCCCATCCGCGAACAAAAGGCCGAGGAATTGGCCGCCCTCCGCCAGCAGCAGCAACAGCCCGTCCTCCATCTCCCCATCGCGCCCGGAGACCGGGTACGGCTCGCCGGCGGATACTCGGTCGGGACGGTCGATCGCCTCGAGAAAGGCATCGCCTACATCGACTACGGCTGGTTCATCACCCAGGCCCCGATCGCGGAACTGGAACTGGTGGAGAAAAAGAAACAGGGCAAAAAGTAATTTTCCTCTTTCCGTCCTCCCGCCTGCCGACCTGCCCCTTTTTCCGCACAGCCCCGGACATCCCCTTCCCGCAAGCAGAGAGATTCCCTCCGAGCGAACCCTTTATTTACAATACTTCGCGCCAGAGGTGGCAGTACGGCGTATCCCCCGTCTTGTCGTAATAATGCCGGTGGTAGTCCTGCTGCTCGGGATAAAACACGTCCAAGGGCCGAAGCTGCGTTACCGGGCGGTAACCTTTTTCCCGAAGCTCGTCCAGGACCTGCTCCGCCTGGTGCTTCTGCTCCAGATCGGTGTAAAAAATAGCCGAACGGTACTGAGGGCCTATATCCGGTCCCTGCCCGTCTGCCTGTTCAAAGTCGAAGGTATTGAAATACTGCCGCAGCACTTGCCGGTAAGAGACCTTGGCAGGGTCGAATACCACGCGGACGCACTCCAGATGGCCCGTCCCTCCGGTTTTCACTTCCTGATACGAGGGTTGGCGCAACCACCCTCCGGCATAGCCTACCTCGGTGGACAAGACCCCTTCTAAACGCGAAAGCCAATACTCCGTCCCCCAGAAACAGCCCGAGGCAAGTACCGCCACCTCCGTAGGGGAGGCTTCCGCGCGAGGGTCCATCTGCGGCACGAAGACCATCGACATCGAATTGATGCAATACCGGGTATTCCGTTCCGTCCAGCCTTCTCCGGAGAACACATGGCCCAGATGCGCTCCGCAGGCTGCGCAGACGCTTTCGGTACGCACTCCGTCCGCATCGGGAATCTCGCGCACCGCTCCGGGGATCGCCGCATCGAAAGCCGGCCAGCCGCAATGCGCATCGAACTTGTCCTGCGAGCGGTATAACGCTGCCCCACAGCGGCGGCAATGGTACGTCCCGGAGGCGAACAGATCGACATACTTCCCGGTAAAGGGAACTTCGGTGGCTTTGTGTTCGATGACTTGCTGCTCCAGGGGAGTCAGCGGCTCGGTGGCTGGTTTCATGGCGGTTCCGGTTTTTACAGTTTTTTTCGTTTTTCCTTTCAGCTTCTTTCACAAGCAAGTCCTTCTGCAAGAGAGGGTCGGGAAATATCCTTGATCCTTTGTCCGACGGAGGAAAAAATATTTTTCCCGCAGGGTGTAACTTTTTGGCGATTCCCCCGGTCTAATGTAGCAGAAAAAGGCAATAAAAACTGTGAAAACGATGAAAACATTTCTTTTTACCCTTCTGGCACTTCTGTGCGGGGTGGGAGTTCGGGCGCAGGACCAGGCGATGCTGGACTCCTTGCAGACGTTGATGAATCAGGCCGACGGGGCCTTGGGCGAGAAAAATTTCCGAAAGGCGGTCTGCTTGTACAACGAACTGATCTCCACCTGCCAGGCGCAGGACGAGAAGACACTCCCCATACGGGTCCGGCAAGCGGTCCAAGCGCATTGCTACTACAACCTGGCATGCATCTACAGTCTGTCCGATAGAAAAGAAGCGGCCTTGAACGCCTTCCAGAATGCGGTGAACGCCGGCTATCGGGACTATCTGTGGGCCAGCCAAGATTCCGACCTGCGCAACATCCAAAGCGAGACTTTCTTCCGGAAACTGATCCGGGAACTCAAAAAGAAATACGACTACGTGGAGATACTCAAAAACGCGGGAGGTTACACGGGCGATGAGGATACAGCCTCCCGGCCGGAATTCACCTATCTCTCGGCGAACGATCCCCGAGTGGTCGCCCTGCGGGAGACGCTGAACCTGGATTCCATCGCGGGAGACGGCGACGAGATTTCCCGGATCAAAAACCTGTGCCTGTGGCTGCACAACACCGTGCGCCACGATGGCTCTTCGCGCAACCCGACCGAGAAAAACACCCTGGCGATGCTCAAGCTATGCCGGAAGGAAAACCGGGGGGTCAATTGCCGGATGCTGGCCACGATGCTCAACGAATGCTACCTGGCCCTGGGTTTCAAGTCGCGGTTCGTCACCTGTCTCCCTCAGGACGAGAACGACCCGGACTGCCATGTGGTAACCATCGTCTGGAGCGATACGCTGGGAAAATGGATCATGGCCGACCCCTCGTTCTACGCGTTCTTCCAGGACAAGCAAGGGAACTTGCTGGGCATCCAGGAGGCGTGTGAGAGAATGATCGAAGGAAAGCCGGTGTATGTAAACCCCGAAATAAACTGGAACGGGAATCCCCGCAGCCAGGAGGAACACTTGAACTACATGGCCAAAAACTTCTACTGGTTCTCCTGCCCGACGGCCTCGACCTACGATACGGAGACGCCCCAGGAGGGCAAATCGGTGCAGTACGTAAGTCTCTCCCCGAGCGGTTTCACCCCATGGAATGCTTCCCTGGGCAACTTTACGAGCTGCGATCCGGATTACTTCTGGGCAAAGCCCCAGTAAGGCGGCCATTCTCCGGGGTCGGGCAAGCGAAAGCCCGGCAGGGGTTCCCCCTGCCGGGCTTTCGCTTGC
>CABSLV010000010.1 GCA_902478645.1 uncultured Flavobacteriales bacterium
CTCATCCATACAACACCCAGGAAAAACATGCTGTACGACCTGTTCCTCAAACCCTACGAAGGATACTCCACTCTGTTCATCGTTTTAGAAGCCATCGCCGCCTTCTTCGGCATAGTCAGCGTATGGTTCGCCCGCAGGAACAGCATCTGGGTATATCCCACAGGCATCATCAGTACCGTACTGTACGTCTATATCCTGTTTGTCAGCGGCGTGTACGGCGACGCCGTGATCAACATCTACTACACCGCCATGAGCCTGTACGGTTGGTACGTCTGGCTCAACGTCAAAGGCGAAGGCCAAGCCCTCCCCATCACCTGGCTGCACCGCCGGAGTGCCCTCTTCACCGGTGGCTTTACCCTGGCCAACTTCGCTCTTTTCTACATCATCCTCCAATACTACACGGACAGCATCGTCCCCACGCTCGATGCCATCACCACCGCCCTGGCCTTTTCCGCCATGTACCTGATGGCACGCAAGAAAGTCGAAAGCTGGGCCTTCTGGATCGCCTGCGACGTCATCTCGGTCGGGCTGTACATCTACAAGGGTCTCGGAGTAACCGCCCTGCAATACCTCATCTTCCTTATCCTGGCCATCTCGGCGCATTTCGAATGGGTACGCCTGTACCGTGAGCAGCAAGCCGCCCAAGCGCACCCCGGGAATACCTCTACCACGAAACCGGAATGAAAAAGATCGTCCTGCTCGGTCCCGAATGCAGCGGGAAAACCACCCTGGCCCGGGAACTCGCCCGCCGGTACGACGGAGCCTACGCCCCGGAATACAGCCGGGAGTACGCCGAACACCTGCGCCGAAGCGGAGCCGACATTGGATTTCACGACGTCATGCCCATCGTACGCGGACAACTGCGCTGCGAACAAAACGCCCTGCAAAGCGGAAAGGAACGGATCTTCCTCGACGGAAATCCCTTGGCCGAATACGTGTACAGCCAGTGGTACTACCACACCGTCCCCCGCGAACTGACTGACCTCCTCCGCCAGAGGACTTACGATTTTTACCTCTTGTGCTATCCCGACCTGCGCTGGATCCCCGACCCCGCACGCGACATGCCCACCGGCCGGGAAAACATCTTCCGCCTTTTTGAAAAAGAAGTCGCAGCAAGCGGCGTCCCCTACCACATCGTCCGGGGAGACGGCGCCTCCCGACAGGCCAGTGCCGAAAACGCCCTGCGGCAATCCGGCCTGTTGCCCTGACTGCGAAGATTTACTTTCCGGCATTTTCCCCACCCCGGCCGCCGGCACAAAGCTGCGCCGTCACGATCGCCGCCGCAATGGCCGCATTGAGGCTCTCCGGCCCCTGCGCCCCGGCAAAACGCGGGATCGTCAGCCGGCGTCCCACCACCCGGGCCACGGCCGCACTGATCCCATTGGCCTCGTTTCCGATCACGATCACCCCTTCTGCGGCGCACCTCGCCCGGAAAACATCGTCCCCCTCGAGGAAAGTGCCGTACACTGGAAGCGGGCAATCCGCCAGCAGAGCCGGAAGATCGCGGTAATGCACCCTCACCCGCGCAATGGAGCCCATCGTCGCCTGCACCGTCTTGGGGTTGTACAGATCGACCGTATCGGGCGAGCACACCACATCCCGCACCCCGAACCAGTCGGCCGTCCGCACGATCGTCCCCAGGTTGCCCGGATCGCGCACCCCGTCCAGAGCCAGCACCACCCGCCCGGGGGAAAAATCGGGTTCGCCCCACTGCGGGATCTCGCACACGGCCAGCACCCCTTCGGGTGTGGACTGCGCACTGATACGCTCGATCTGCCCCTGGGTAACGCATTCCACCGGGCAGGAACATACGGCCTGAGCCAAGGAAAAGAACTCTTCGGTGGCAAATACCTCCCGCAGGGAAATCTGGCCGCCGAGCGCAATTTCTTTGACGGATTTTATGCCTTCTATGGTAAATAATTGCGATATTTGTCGTGTTTTTTTGGACTTTAAAGAATTAATTTTCTTTATTTTACCATTAGTAAGCATAGCAAGCGGCCTTTTAGGGAGTGAATCGTTTGATTAAAAACATTTTAGCAAAGATACGCATTTTCGCCGTAATCGTCCTTCCGGCGGGTTTGGGCTTGCTTTCCTCCTGCACCCCGTACAAAAACATTCCAGCAGGCGACCACCTGGTAGTAGCCAACCGCTACGACATCAATGGCCGGTCAAAAAACAATCCCGATTTTTCTCCCTACATCCGCCAAGCGCCCAACAAAAAACTGCTCTTTTTCTTTCCGGTCAAACTGAGCCTGTATAACGCCGCCCGGGAAAACCCCCAAGCCGCGTTCGACCAGTGGGAAGCCGACCATCAAGGCACCGTGAAGTTCCTTCGATTCTTCTTCTCCCAAAAAGGCATCGACCGGATAGACAGCTCCTACGTAGGCTTCCACCGATCGTTGAAAAAACTGGGAGAACCTCCCGTACTGTACGACCCTTCGCTGGCCACCCGTTCGGTAAACAACATCGAAAGCTTTTACCACAACCAAGGATACTTCCGTGCGCAAGCCTCCTCGCAGGCTACTTTCGAGGGAGACAAAGCCGTCGTCCAGTACACCGTCTCCACCGGAGCGCCCTACCTCATCGACAGCGTAAACTACGACATCGAAAGCGAAGTGCTGCGCGAGCTCTACCTCCAAGCCCTTCCCGGCAGCCTGATCCGCAGCGGAGACCGTTACAACAAGGACATCCTGGAAGTAGGCGAAGCCAACCGCCTGACCGAATACTTCAAACAGCACGGCGTGTACGACTTCTCCCCCGAATACATCCACTACGTGGTCGATACCAACGGATACGACCACCGCGCACAGATCCTGGTGGAGATCAACAACCTCCGCCGCCAGACCTCCTCCGGCACTTATTCCGTCCCGTTCCACAAATGGCGGGTGAGCCGGATCAACGTCTATACCGACTTCCAGTACGACGCCCGGGAACGGACCTATGGCGACACCCTCGAGTACAACGGCCTGCGCATCTTCGCCCGCGAGAAAGTCCCCTACAAGCCCTGGGTACTGGGCGATGCCATTTTCTTCCGTCCCGGCGAATACTTCGCCCTCTCGGACTATAACAACACCTACAAGGCCCTGCGCGCCCTGCGGCTCTTCTCTACCGTCAGCATTGCGATGAACCCCGACCCGGACAACCCACAGGAGGACATCGTAGCGGATATTTACCTCAACCCGGTAAAAAAATACGCTGCCAATGTCAATTTCGAAATCTCACGCTCCTCGCTGCTGGGTATCGGAACGTCGATCAACCTCCAGTTCACCAAATACAATGCCTTCCGCGGCGGAGAGATCTGGAACAACTCCATCCGCACCACCTTGGGCAGCTACAACGAGCCCAACGGAAAAAGCGGGTTTCTCAACGCCTACAAGATCAACCTGACCACCTCGCTCACTTTCCCCCGTTTCCTGCTTCCGTTCCGCATGGACCGGCTCATCCCCAAACGCATGTCTCCCAAGACCAATGCTTCGCTGAGCTTCGGCACGCAGAAAAACGTCGGACTCAACCGGAACAACTTCAGTTTCTCGTGGGACTACACCTGGGAACAAAGCCGCACCGTACAGCACAAGATCGGCCTGATCCAGTTCGCGTACCTGCGCAATACCAACAAGTACAACTATTACAACATCTTCAGCGATTCCGACCGCGACGAAGTGATCGAGGATTACCTCGACCTCCATCCCGATCTGATCGAGCCCAACCCGACCAATCCCGGAGAATACACCTACCGGCTCGAAAACATCATCTACAACGACCAAACCTTCAAGGAGAACGACCCCTCCGGACACCGCGTCATTGCGGACGACCTGTACCAATTCGCCCGCTACACCTCGGACTTCGTCATCCCCTCCATCTCGTACACCTTCACCTTCAACAACCAGCGCTACGACAAGTCGCGCGACTTCCACTACCTCCAGATCGAAACCGCCCTCTCCGGCAACCTGCTCAACGCCCTGGCCAAAACCTTGAACCTGCCTTCGACAACCCTTCCCACCGGGGAAACCGTTCACGAACTCTTCGGGGTACCCTTTGCCCAGTTTGCCAAATTCAACGTCAACTATTCCCGCTACCTGAATTTCGGCCGGAAAAAGAACCATACCCTGGCCTACCGCCTGTACTTCGGCTTGACCCTCCCGTATGGCAACTCCCCCACCCAGGTACCTTTTTCCGAATCGTACTTCGGTGGCGGGGTAAACTACGAACGCGGCTGGCGAGCCTACGAACTGGGGCCGGGTAGTGTTTCGGACAAGACCCACACCTACAACGTGGGCAACCTCAAACTCACCGCCAGCCTCGAATACCGCTTCCCGCTGTACAAATCGCTCTACGGCGCCCTGTTCTTCGACACGGGCAACATCTGGTTCACCTCGGAAAAACTGTACTCCGACCCCAAAGGCGTCTTCCACTTCGATACCTTCCTCAAGGAGTTGAGCCTCACCTCGGGGGTGGGACTTCGCTACGACTTCCAGTTCTTCGTCGCCCGTCTGGACATGGGACTGCAGACCGTCGATCCTTCCCAGCCCGAAGGCCACCGATGGGTTCTGTTCAAAAACGGCATGAGCCGTGCCACGTTCCAGTTTGCCCTGGCATACCCGTTCTGATGAAAAAACAAGGAAATGAAACAATGATAGAGATCACAGAAGTAAACGACAAAGACACACTCAAAGCCTTCGTGCTGTTCCCCTTCGAACTCTACAAAGGCAGCCGATACTGGGTACCCCCGCTCATTGCGGACGAGATGAAGACCTTCGACCCTGCGCACAACCCCACGTTGGAATTCTGCCAGGTGCAACTCGTCGTTGCCCGCAAGCAGGGACGCGTCGTCGGACGCCTGGCCCTGATCGTCAACCGGCGTGAAAACGAACTGCTCGGCCAACGCAAACTCCGCTTCGGTTGGCTCGATTTCGAGGACGATCCCGAAATCACCCGCGCCCTGTTCGACTATGCCACCCGCTGGGGGCGCGAGCACGACATGGAATACATGGAAGGTCCGGTAGGTTTCTGCAACCTGGACAAAGCCGCCCTGCTCACCGAAGGCTTTGAGGAACTCTCCAACACCACCGCCCTGTACAACTACCCGTACTACGAACGCCACCTGCTGGCTTGCGGGCTGGAGCACTGCACCAAATGGGTGGAAAAGGAAATGATCGTCCCGGAACAAGTCCCGGAAAAGATCCGCCGCTTTTCCACCATCATCAAGGAGCGCAACGAACTCTCGGTACCCGACCTGCGCAGCAAACGGGCCATCCGGCGGTACATCCCCCAGGTCTTCGACATCCTGAACCAGACGTACTGCACGCTGGAAAACTTCGTCCCCCTCACTCCCGGCCAGCAGGAATTCTACGCCGCCAAATTCATGGACGTCATCCATCCCGACTACGTCAGCTGCGTGGAGGACAAGGACGGCAACATGATCGCCTTCGGAGTAGCCATCCCGTACATGGGCTCCGCCCTGCAAAAAGCCGGCGGACACCTCCTGCCCTTCGGCTGGTACCACATCCTCAAGGCTCTTCGCAGCAACGACCGCGTCGAACTGCTGCTGATCGGCGTCCTGCCCAAGTGGCAGCGCAAAGGCGTTACGGCCCTTATTTTCGACGAGATCATGCAAAAATTCATCGACAACCACGTCGTGTACGTCGAGACCAACCCCGAACAGGAACAAAACACCTCCGTGCAGGCCTTCTGGAAAGAATACAAAAACCGCCTGCACAAAGTACGCTGGACCTTCCACAAACGCATCGAATAACGCCCCCCCTTGCGATCATGGATGAACTCCTCCGATATTTCCCCGATCTCTCCCCCGCGCAGCGCGAACGTTTTGCCGCCATGGGCCCCTTGTACGCCCAATGGAACGCCCGGATCAACGTCATCTCCCGCCAGGACACCGAGCACTTCTACCTGCACCACGTGTTGCACAGCCTGGCCATTGCCCGCGTAGTCGATTTCGCACCCGGCGCCCGGATCCTGGATGCCGGAACGGGCGGAGGCTTCCCCGGCATACCGCTGGCCGTACTGTTTCCCCAGGTGCACTTTACCCTGGTGGACTCCATCGGCAAAAAGACCAAAGTAGCAGCCGACATTGCGCGGCAGCTCTCCCTGGACAATGTCTCGGTGGTCAATGCCCGGATCGAAAGCCTGCCCGAGCAGTACGATTTCGTGGTCTCGCGCGCCGTCGCCCTCCTGGAGAAGATCGTCACCTGGACCCGGGGGAAGATCCGACCGGGAAAGGCTTCGAGCCTCCCCAACGGCATCCTTTGTCTGAAGGGCGGAGACCTGGCCGACGAACTCGCCCCGTTCCCCCGGGCGAAGATTTACGACATATCGGCCTTTTTTTGTGAAGAATTTTTCGAGACAAAACGCGTGGTTTACCTGCCTATTTCATAACTTTGTACCCGTGTGTGTACTTCATTAAAACACTGACAAACAAAAAAAGATCAACATAGTATGAAAACCGTCAACGATTTCAATTTCAATGGCCACAAGGCCATCGTTCGTGTGGACTTCAACGTCCCCTACGACGAAAACTTCCACATCACCGACGACACGCGTATCCGCGCTGCCGCTCCCACCATCCAGAAGATCCTCAAGGACGGAGGCAGCGTCATTCTGATGTCGCACCTGGGTCGTCCCAAAGGTCAGGTAAACGACAAATATTCCCTGCGCCACATCGTGGACCACGTATCGCAGGTATTGGGTGTACCCGTAAAATTCGCCTCCGACTGCGTAGGTCCCGAAGCGGAAAAAGCGGCTGCCGAGCTCAAGCCCGGTGAAGTTCTCCTGTTGGAAAACCTGCGTTTCCACCCCGAGGAGGAAAAAGGCGACGAAGCCTTCGCCAAACAGCTCGCTTCGCTGGCCGACATTTATGTAAACGACGCTTACGGAACGGCACACCGCGCACACGCCTCGACCACGGTTATCGCCAAGTTCATGGGTTCGCAGAAATGCTTCGGACTGCTCATGGCCAAAGAAGTGGACTCCATCAAGAAGATCCTCAAGGACGGCGAGCACCCTGTTACCGCCATCCTGGGAGGAGCCAAGGTATCGTCCAAACTGCCCATCATCTACAACATGCTCGAGTCGGTGGACAACCTCATCCTGGGCGGCGGTATGGCCTACACGTTCATCAAGGCCCGCGGCGGTAAGATCGGCCGTTCGCTGCACGAGGACGAATACCTCGAAACCACCGAGGAGATCCGTGCCAAAGCTGCCGAGAAAGGCGTGAAGTTGTACTTCACCAAGGACGTCATCGCCACGGAAATCTTCTCCGAGGATGCTCCTTCTAAGATCTTCGCATCGGATCAGATCGAAGACGGCTGGGAAGCAATGGACATCTGGATGGAAACGCGCAAATACTTTGCCGACGTGATCAAAGAATCCAAGACCGTGCTGTGGAATGGCCCGATGGGAGTCTTTGAAATGGACAAATACGCACAAGGTTCGGTAGCCATCGCAGAAGCCATGGCAGAAGCTACCGCCAAAGGCGCCTTTACCCTGGTGGGCGGCGGCGACTCGGTAGCAGCTGTAAACAAATACGGCTTTGCCGACAAGGTATCCTACGTATCCACCGGCGGTGGTGCCATGCTGGAATCCCTCGAAGGAAAGGTTCTCCCCGGAGTAGCCGCCATCGAAGAAGACTAACCGGCATCGGCCGACCCTCCTTCGGGCGGGCAAGCAAAAAGGCGGGGCTTTGAAAAAGCCTCGCCTTTTTGCTTGCCCGCCCGAAGTTTATCCTCACAAAAAAAGTGCACCCCGGCTTTGCGCTTTTATATGATTTTTCGTCCACACACGGAACAGCGCACCACAGCGGTACGGCATGCGAGATACCCTCGCCTCCTTACTCTTTTTCCGCCGTTATCTCCTCGAGCAATCCCTGGCAAGCGTCTTCCAACAGGTCCAACACCCGTTCGAATCCTTCCCGCCCCTCGTAATACGGATCGGGAACCTCCTGCTGCCCGGAAAAGCGGCGAAAATAGTCCGCCATCCGCACCACCCGTTCCGCAGCCTGCGAAGAAGGTGCCAACCGGCACAGATTCCGGTAATTCGAAGCATCCATCGCCACGATACGGTCGAACTGCGAGAAATCCTCCCGCCTTACCTGCCGGGCGCGATGCGTCAGCGAATATCCACGTCGCAAAGCTGCCTCGCGCATCCGCGGATCGGGCAACTGCCCTGCATGGCCACCGTACGTCCCGGCGGAATCCACCTCCAGGCAATCGTCCAACCCCTGTTCCCGAGCCTTTGCCCGCAGCACGCCCTCCGCGGCCGGAGAACGGCAGATGTTCCCCAGGCAAACAAATAACACCCGGGCCTTCACCTTACCTTCTCCACCCCTTGGTTTCTGTTTCTTTTCCGCCATGCCGTCCGAAGGTTTATTTTCCGCTGACCCCAAAACGAATGAACGAGAGGATCTCCGGGATGCTCTTCGCAGCCTTGAACACACCCTTGTGGTTCAGGTCGATCTGCGTATCGGCCAGTCGCTGGGTCCACCCCTCGAAAGCCGTGTAGCACACCACCGGTTTTCCCGACTGCCAGGCATACGCCAATTCGGAGAGCGTCCCCGCTCCCCCAGCCACCGAAACGATCGCGTCGGCCGCATTGACGATCAACTGGTTTCGTGCCCAACCCATCCCGGTAGGGATCACGATGTCCACATATTCATTGGCCTGCTCCTTGGTATCACCGGGCAGGATACCGACCGTACAGCCATACGTATAATTATCGGCACTGCGCGCACCCTTGCACACGGCTTCCATAAAGCCCTGCACACCACCGCACACCACCGTGTAGCCCGCCTGGACCAATTCCCGGCCCAGTTGCTGGCCGAACTGATACACATCCACATTGCAGCGCGTCTGGTTGGGGCCCAGTACACTGACCGTTCTTCTTCGGGTAGCCATATTTTTTGACAATAAGTTCCGAGGGCAAAGATAGTGAAAGCCGAGAGCAGCGGGAAGAGGGAAAACGAAGTTTTTCCCCGGGACGATGCCGAGGCGCATCCTGCCAGATACATTGCAAGCAAAAACAAGAACGTGCCCCATCCGGGAAGGCAAAACACACTCCACCCCGACGAGGCACGTATCTCTCCCTGTCCAAAAGGCAGGAAAATGCAGACTATTGTTTTTCGCTCATCACCGCATTTTGCTGTTCGATGGATTCCTGGTGTACCGCCCCGAAAACCCGACGGACAAATTCACCGGACATTCCCTGCTTGACACCTTCGGCTACACTGCGACCCAACACATCTTCCCAGCGGGAACTCTGCAGGATCGGCATGTTGCTGTCGCGTTTTACCCGGCCTATCTCACGCGCCACCTTCATACGCGTAGCCATCATGGAGATCAGTTGTGCGTCGATCTCGTCGATCTGCTGACGCAAGGCCGAAAGCCGCACCGCATCCTCTCCCGAAGCGGAACCGCTGCGCAGGTACAACTCCTCGGTCATCGTCTTGGTACGTTCGGGCAGAAGTTGCTGTGAAGCATCGCTCCAAGCCGCATCGGGATTGCAATGGGTCTCGATCATCAGTCCATCGAAGTGCAGGTTCAGGGCCATCTGCGAGACCGGCATCACCAGTTCCCGGCAACCCGAAATGTGCGAAGGATCGCAGATGATGGGAAGCTCCGGATGACGGCGGCGCAACTCGATGGGGATCTCCCACTGAGGCACATTGCGGTATTTGGTCTTGGCATAGGACGAGAAACCGCGGTGGATAGCCCCCAGTTTGCGTACTCCGCAGACGTTGAGCCGCTCGAGCGCTCCCTGCCAAAGATCCAGATCGGGGTTCATCGGGTTCTTGACCAGCACCACCTTGTCGGTATCGCGCAACACTTCGGCCAACTCCTGCATCGTAAACGGACTGGCCGTCGTACGGGCACCGATCCACAGCACATCCACGTCGTATTTGAGCGCCAAACGCACATGTTCGGCATTGGCCACCTCCGTACCTATCTTCAGTCCAGTCTCCTGCCGCACCCGCTGCAACCATTTCAAGGCTTCTTCGCCTACTCCCTCGAAACTGCCCGGACGCGTACGGGGCTTCCACACTCCGGCGCGGTACACATGGATATTCTTATGGACGAGCTGACGGGCTGTCTCCATGACCTGTTCTTCGGTTTCGGCGCTGCACGGCCCGGCAATGCCCAGCGGCAGATCCTTGTTTCCAAGTCCCCATTCGGAAAGGGGAATGATGTCGAATTTCTCCATTGTTTTCGTTCTGCTTTTAACGTTCTCTATTTTTCTTGTTTCTTTATCGTCTATTTCTTTTCGTCGTTTTCGCCTCTTCGCTTTTCCATCCCATCGGAGGGAAACACAAACAGCACTATCCCGGAGTCCCCACCCAGCGGAAGACCACCTCGTCGTACAGCTTTCCTTCCTTGGACAAAGCCTCCTTCAATACCGCCTCACGGACAAAACCGCACTTTTCCAGCACCCGCTGCGAAGCCTCGTTGAAGGCAAAGACGGAAGCCTCCACCCGGCGGACCTGCGGATCGGAAGCCACCTTTTCCAACAGCAACCTCAAAGCCGCCGTAGCAATGCCGCGACCCCAAAACGTCTGACCATACCAATACCCTACCGTAGCGATATGGCTCTTGTTGAGTTCCCCCAACTGGTACCCGACCAGCCCGGCCAACTGCCCGTCCGCCCGTACGGCAAACGTATTCCGCAAGGGCGATCCGTCCCTGCTCACGCAGGCAATGAAATCCTGCGCATCCTTTTCCGTGTAGGGATACGGAACGATGTCTGAAAGAGGACGCCATACCCGATAGTCGTTGAGCAGCGCGGCAATCGGTGCGGCGAGTTCCGCATGCAAGACGGACAATTCTACTTTCGGTGCCATTTTATTTCCTCTCCCTCGTTCGGGCGGTTATTTCTTTCCTTTGTCCAACACCTCGCGCACCTTGTTGGCCTGCCGGATCAGGGTACGGATCACCTCGCCGTTGCCCGACTTGATGGCGTGTTTGAACAAAACGATATTTTCGATGTATTCGTCGATCACATCCAGAATGGCCTGACGGTTTTCCAGAAAAATCGGTTCCCACATCTCGGCACTGCTCTTGGCCAGACGCGCGGTAGAATCGAAGCCTCCGGCCGCCAGGTTGGTGATGTTGCGCTCGTCGCGCTCCTTATTGAGTACCGTCAGAGCCAGGGCATACGAAGAGATGTGCGAAATATGCGACACATACGCCACGCTCATGTCATGGCGGGGAGCATCCATCCGTACCGTTTGAGCGCCGAGCATGGTGTACATCTGCTCGATCTGCTCCACCTGAGCCGGATCGGCATCGGGATAAGGCAACAGGATGACTTTCCGATTTTCCAGCAAACCGTCCACTGCCGCCAACGGTCCGGAATTTTCCGTGCCGGCCATCGGATGCGTGGGGATAAAACGCGCATGCGCCGGATGCATGGACAGGGCTTCCACGATGCGTTTTTTGGTAGAACCCACGTCGATCACCGTAGTTCGATCCCCACTATGATCCAGCGCGGCTCGCACGACTTCCACCGAGGCGTCCACCGGAACAGCCACCACCACCACGTCGCACTCCTGGGCGATCTGCTCGGGCGAGGCAATGCCGTCAATATGTCCTGCCTGCAAGGCTTGCTGCTGGTGCTCCTCCCGCTTGTCGCTACCCAACACCCGGGCGGCAAAGCCCGTTTTCTTCAGTCCGATGGCCAGCGAACAACCGATCAATCCCAGACCGATCACTCCTACGGTCGTCCCCTGCGTTTTCATTTGGTCACGTTGTGTTTATAGATCCCTTGTATATCCAATTCCTCCACCTGGTGCGACACCACCTCGAGCGACGCATAGAAAGTAGCCAGCGACGGGAACATCACATCGGCATAGAAGGCGTACTCCCAAGGGCGTTCCATGATGGCCACCGACTGCAGTTTGGTCAGGTTCAAACCATGCATGGCAAAGACGTTCAGGATACGAGCCAAACTACCCGACTCGTGCTTGGCGACAAAACGCAGGGAAGCCTTGTCGGCATCCTCCGGAATGGGTTCCCCGCCGTGCCCGAGCACGAAAAACCGCGTATAGTTGTTCTTCATCGTCTGGATGCTGTGCGCCAGGATCTCCAGGCCGAACAAGCGGGAACACAACTCGGAAGCGATGGCGGCCGTGGCACGCAGTTTGCGCGAAGCTACCTTGCGGGCCGAGCGCGCCGTATCGTCGCTCTCCATCAGGCGGATGTCCGGATACTGGTCCAGAAAATTTCCGCATTGCAGCAGTGCCATCGGGTGCGATTCGATCTCGCTGATATCCTCCATCCGCACCCCCGGATTGGCCAGCAGGCAGTGGTCTATCTGCACATACACCTCACCGACTATCTTCTGTCCATGCAAGCCCAACAACTTGTGGTTCTGCAGGAGCGACCCGGCGATCGAGTTTTCGATAGCCATCACTCCGTAGTCGGCCCGTCCCTCCTCGATCGCCTCGGGGACCTGCTTGAAATGGACGCATTCCACAAAATCCGTTTCTACCCCGAAATACTTTTCCACCGCCACATGGTGGTACGAGCCCCGTATCCCTTGAATGGCTACTGTCAAATGTTTCTCCATCATTTGTTCTTTCCTTGTTATAAAAAAAGGCCGCCCCCTTACCGGAAGCGGCCCTTGCTTATGTGTTTGTTTGTCGTATCGTCTATCTCACCACCCTGCACGCAGCCGCTTCCGGTATTCCAAAGAACCCGAAATAAAAATAGCTGTAAAAAAACGTGCATAGGTAACTCATCTTCGGAGCATTTAGCGTTTCACGATTTTCGTGAGGCGAAATTCGGAATATTTTTCGGGACGCGCAACATTTTTTTCAAAAAATTTCCTCACTCCCCGTAAATCTCCAAAGAAAAGCCTTTGTCCAATACATATTTCGCATATTCCTTGGCTCCGAAAAGGGACAAGTCGCGGTAATTGCCGCACTGACGGGCATTGGCCGCCGGCACCTCTTCGGCCCGGAGCACTTCCTCGAGTGCCTTTTCCAACGCCTGCTTCACCTGCGCGGAAGACACCTCGCCCCACACCGTCAGGTAAAAACCCGTCCGGCATCCCATCGGAGAAAGGTCGATCACCCCATCGAGATGCTCGCGGATGCCATGCGCCAGCAAATGTTCCAACGCATGAAGCGCCGCCGTACCGAAGGCTTCGGCATTGGGCTGAAGGAAACGGAGATCGAATTTGGACACCCGATCGCCCCGAGGACCCTGCGTCACCCCGCACAAGCGCACATACGGTGCTTTGACCCGGGTATGGTCCAGTTCAAAACTTTCTACTTTTTCCATGACTGCTTCGTTTTTCATCCGTCAAAGATACGGAAAGCCGAGGGGGAATACGAAGTTTTCCTCCCGAAATTTGCGCAAGGAGCATCCTGTCTTATCCAATAGATACGGAAAGCCGCGCCTGCCCAGACTCCCTTATCTGCGGTTCAGCGCTCCTTTGAACAAAGGCTCCTCGGGACATTCGTCGATGGACTTGATCTTTCTCGCCGGGACTCCTGCCACGATCGCCCCGGCAGGGACATCCCGGGCCACCACCGCACCGGCCGCCACGATCGCGTCGTCCCCGATGCTCACCCCCGGAAGGATCGTCGCCTGCGAGCCGACCCATACCCCTTTCCCCAAACGGATGGGCGCTGGATAGGTCGCCTTGCGGCGAGCAGGGGAAAAACCATGGTTGAGCGTAGCGAAAACCACCTGATGGCCGATCTGGCAACCATCGCCTATGTACACCCCTCCATGATCCTGAAAGTGGCAGCAAGCATTGATAAAGACCTCCTTGCCGAGGTGGATGTTCCGGCCGAAATCGGTATAGAACGGAGGGAAAACCCGCAACGAGGTATCTACCGGACGGCCAAACAAGCGGGAAAGCAACTCCCGCACCTGATCGGCCGTATGAAACGAAGCATTCAGCTCGAAGGTGATGCGACGAGCCTGCTCGCTCATCCGGTTCATAAAATCGCCTATTTCCGGGGTATCGAGTGCCTGACCCGTCCCGACGTATTCCAAAAACTGTTCCAACGTCATTTTTTTCTTCTCGATCTGCAATTGATTTCTTGGGGCAAAGCGTCCTCCCGGGGCATCTCTCCGGGCATTGCGACGACCTGCACCGTTTTGTTTTCAGTGGATAAAAAGTATGCTCCCTGTACGTCCTCCTTTCCAGCGGCTGCTCAACGCGGCTGGGGAACGGCTTCAGCGTTCCGCAACGCTTTCAGCGCTTTGATCGCCGGAGGAAAACCGACATACGGCAGGCATTGGAGCACAGCGGCCGCCAACTCCTCCCGCGAATTACCCGCCTTGAGGTTGCCCTCCACGTGGGAATGCAGTGCCTCGTCCGCATCCAAAGCCGTGAGGACGCAGAAGGTAAGCAGTTCTCGCGTCTGCAGGTCCAAACCACCCCGGGTATAGATGTCGCCGAAGCCGTATCCCGTCAACCATTCGGCTGCCCGGTCGCCCAAACCGCCCGGCACACCGGAGAGCTGGCGCGCCATCCGGTCTCCATAGAGCCGCTGCTGGATCTCCCGGCCTTTTTCATACCGGTTTTCTTCGTTTACCGTCCCTTGAGGGGGAAGCGGAAGGTCGATCCCGTTTTCCCGGAACACCTGCTCCAAAACGCTCAAGGCGTTGAGCGTGCGGGGAAATCCGATAAAGGGCGCACACTGATACACCGCTTCGTGCAATTCCACCGGCGAAACTCCTACGCGCAAGGCCGCCGCTGCATGTGCTTTGAGTTGCGGAAGAGTCTGTATCGTGGTAAGAACGGTACAAGTGATCAGTTCCCTTGTTTTCACCTCGAGCGGCCCGGCGGTAAAGACTTCCCCGAAGATGAATTTCTGGAGGATGTCCATCATTTCCCGGTCGTTTCCCTGGCCCGTGAGGGCCTCTCCGCCGAACAAGGCCCGGTAATTGTCCTGACAAATACTTATTCTATCCATTTCTTTTCCTGATTTTTCCGCGCTCTGCTGAGCAGCGAGCGGGAGCAGCGAAACAAACATTGCCAGCAGCCCCGCTCCTATCTTCTTCTTGTCCATACCAGCCGATCAGTTTTCACAAAGATAACGGTCGAAGAACTGTTCGATGGCCTCGAAGGGGATCTTGTCCAGATTGTCGTACAGGTCGGTGTGGTTGGCTCCGGGGACGATGAGCAGTTCCTTGTTCTCACCCTGAAGCCGTTTGAAGGCGTCCTGGCTAAAGTAGAGCGAATGCGCCTTCTCGCCGTGTACCAGCAGTACAGCGCTGCGGATTTCGCCGATGTAGGTCAGGATGGGCATATTGATAAACGACAGCGACGAGGTGACGTTCCATCCGGCGTTCGAGTTGAGCGAGCGCGGGTGATAACCGCGTTCGGTCTTGTAATACGCGTAGTAATCCTTGACGAACTGCGGCGCATCCTCCGGCAGAGGATCTACCACCCCTCCGGCCAAAGCATACGTTCCCTCCCGGTAGTCCTCCGTACGTTGGGCATTGAGCCGGCTGCGCAAAGCATAACGGGCATCGGGGTTGTCATCGGCATCGAAATACCCATTGGCCGTCACACGGCTCATGTCGTACATGGTCGCGGCCACGGTAGCCTTGATGCGCGTATCGATGGCCGCCGCATTGAGGGCAAAGCCCCCCCAACCGCAAACACCGAGGATGCCGATACGTTCCGGATCCACGTCGTCCCGGGTGGAAAGGTAGTCCACCGCAGCACAAAAATCCTCGGTATTGATATCGGGCGAGGCTACGTTGCGCGGCATGCCGCCGCTTTCCCCGGTAAACGAAGGGTCAAATGCCAAGGTGAGGTATCCTTGCTCGGCCAACTGCTGGGCATAGAGCCCCGATACCTGTTCTTTCACGGCACCGAAAGGTCCGCTCACCGCAATGGCGGGGAGTTTCTTTCCCTGTGCATCCTTGGGCGTGTACAGGTCGGCCGCCAGGGTGATCCCGTAGCGATTGTGAAACGTAACTTTCGTGTGGTTTACCCGGTCGCTCTGCGGGAATACCTTGTCCCACTGATCGGTAAGGTTCAATTTTTCTTCCATGGTATCTTGAGGGTTTTTCGGAGTTTGCGGGGCAGGAGAGGCGCATCCGGCCAGGCACAAGGCCGCACCGAGTACCGTCCCTGCTTTCTTGATAGTAAGGTTCATGTTTTTTTCTATTTTATTCTTGTGTTCGACTCTTTGCGATCGATCCGTCGCTTTCTACAATTGGACAAGTTCGCTTTCGTTTTTACTCTCGTGTACCGGAAAGCCACTGCTCGATCCGTGCCTTGTCCGGGAAAGAGTTGAGCAGGCGTCCTTTCTTCCAGTCTATCTGCGGATACGCCGCCCGAAGGCTCCGTTCGCTGGCTTCGATCCCGCTGCCGCCCGAGGTGGCAAAGGGGATTACCGGCCGGCCGGAGAGGTCGCTATGCTCCAAAAACGTTTCGATGATCCGGGGTGCGAGATCCCACCAGATCGGGTACCCGATAAATATCCGCCGGTACCCTTCCACCTCGGGCATCCGGCCGGCGATCGCCGGCCGGGAAGCCGGATCGCGCATCTCGACACTGCTGCGGCTCTGCGCATCGCGCCAATTGAGATCGGCAGCGGAATACTCCTCGGCGGGACGTATCCGGTAGAGGTCCGCCCCCAGGAGGGCCGCCAAACGTTCCGCTGCGGCCTGCGTGGTTCCCGTGCAGGAAAAATACACCACCAGGTCTTTCTTTTCGCTCTCCGGAGTGTCGTTTCCTTCTGTCCTGCCGGCCTTTGAAAGCAGCTCACCTTTCCCGGCAGACGGCGCCAGAGAGGTATCCGCCGTCGCCAGGGCGTATTCCCGATCGCTTACCGGCTCCAGCCAAGTGTTGCGGTTGGTCTGCGGATGGCATTCGATGGCCAGATGGGAAAACCAGCTGTCGGGAGCCGCTCCATGCCAATGGATGACTCCGGGAGCGATCTCCACCACGTCGCCCGGGGTCAGTTTCCGGGCCGGTCGGTCTTTTTCCTGATAATACCCTACTCCGCCTACCGCGATCAATATCTGCCCGCCGGTATGGCTGTGCCAATGGTTGCGGCAAGAGGGTTCGAAGGTTACGTTGGATATCGGGACTCCCAGTTCCGAATCTCCGGTCAGCGGCGCCAGGTACGAACGACCGGTAAAGTACCGGGCATACGCCGTGTTTTCTTCTCCCACCGGGAAAGCGCTGACTGCTTGGGGTTGTTTTTCTGTTTTTTCCATATTCTGTGCGGATACCTCGCCGGGAAGGACTGCCAGGAGCACTCCGGCGAGAATAAAGATGAAGGTTTTGAGACAATGATGCATAGCCGAGGTTCCGTTCTTTTTTTCAAGGACAAAATTACCGGCAACCCCCGCCCCCTGTTTGTAGACGATTTACGGAAATCGTTACCCGGATTCCCGATTTGCCCGGCGAGCCAAAACGCATTCGCGGGAAATGCATTACTTTTGCCGCAAAGCAATCCCCCATTCGGCCATGGAAGAAGACATCCTGAAACTCGACTCGGTAGACAAGTACAACAAACTCTTCGGGTTGGAAACCCTCCACCCGCAAGTGAGCGTGATCGACCTCTCGAAAGCCACGCTCCGCCCCTCCCACCTGCGGATCCACTACGGCGTCTATGCCCTGTACCTGAAAAATGCCCGATGCGGAGACATCCTCTACGGCCGCCAGAGCTACGACTACCAGGACGGCACGATCGTCTGCTTCGCCCCCGGCCAGTACGTCGAAACGACGATGGACCCCCAGGTGCAACCCGACGCCTACGGTGTTTTGTTCCACCCGGACCTGATCCGGGGAACAGCCCTGGGTCAGGAGATCCGCAACTACACGTTCTTCTCCTACCAGACGCGGGAAGCACTGCACGTCTCCCAACAGGAACGGCAGACGATCCTGGAATGCCTCCATCAGATCGAGACCGAACTCCACCACAGCATCGACAAACACAGCCGGCGGCTCATCACGGCCCACATCGGCCTGTTGCTGGACTACTGCATGCGGTTTTACGAACGGCAATTCACCACGCGCACCCAGGTAAACAAAGACATCCTGATGCGCTTTGAAACCCTGTTGGACGAATACTTCGACAGCGACGCCCCGCAGCGCGAAGGACTGCCCAGCGTACGGTACTTCGCCGACCGGGTCTTCCTCTCGCCCAACTATTTCGGCGACCTGATCCGCAAACAGACCGGGGTAACCGCCTCGGAATACATCCAAAACAAACTCATCGAACGCGCCAAAGAAGCGCTGCTCTCCTCCGGGAAAACGATGAGCGAGATCGCCTACAGCCTGGGATTCCAATACCCCCAGCACTTGAGCCGAATGTTCAAACGGGTCGTCGGCTGCACTCCCCAGGAATTCCGCCACGGACTTTCCTGCTGACCGGCAAAAAGAGAGAGAAAAAACGAGAAAAAATCATGACCTGCGAACGGACTTCCGAACTGCACATCGGAGGCTACACGGAACACCTTTGCGCAGCCGATGTGCAGGCACTCCTGCCGGGATATTTCCTGCTGGTGCTGTTGGATTCCCCGGCCGATGCGGACTTCGGGAAACTCCCGTGCGACTTTTCCGACGGCATCTGGAGGGGGCTTTCCCCGCAGCGGATCGAATTTGCCGCAAGGACCGGTGCTGCTCCGCTTCCCTGCCGGGAATGGGTTGCCTTTCACCCGGATCTTTTCACCGGAATGCCTCAGGAAAATCCTCTGGAAACCTGTTCGTTTTTCGCCTACCATCCCTCGGAAGCCCTGCACCTCTCGCAACAGGAACGCGGAATCCTCTCGGAAGCCATCCGGCAGATGCGCCAGGAAGCCTCCCGGCAGCCGGATTCCTACCAGCGTACGATCCTCGCCCGCCACTTGAGCCGCCTGCTGGGATACACCCTCCGCTTTTACGAACGGCAATTCATCACCCGCTCCCCACAGGCTGCTCCGCTGCTTGCCCAGTACCGCTCCTACCTCCGGGAATGGATCTTGCAAGGAAACTGGGGGGCGCAGGGACCGCTCTCCGTCCAATGCTGTGCCCACCGGTTCCACCTCTCCCCGGCTTACCTGGAAGACCTGCTGCGGTTTGAGACCGGATACGGACACCTGTCCCACTTGGAACGCCAACGCCTCGACATCGCCAAGGAAAAACTATCCCATCCCCACGCATCCCTCGCCCGGATCGCCGCGGAACTGGGATTTTCCTCTCCGCAGGGATTCCAACTCTTTTTCCGCAAAACGACCGGCCTTTCTCCCCGGCAATACGCCCTGCGGATACACTGACCCGGCCCTTTCCCGGGACGCGCTATCGCGTCTTCCCGGCCGTATTCTCCCCGGGAGACGCCTGCGGCAAAGAATATACATGTACCCAGTCGAAATCCTCCAGGTCGTTGCGGGTAAAGAGAAAGCGGTCGTCGCCCGCAACCAGGATGTCCGTAGCCGGACTTGCCAACTCGAAAGCCTCTGCCTGCGGATCGTCCCAACCGTAACGATAGACGATGCCCCGACGGAACTCCGCCGTCTTTGCCTGCCAATCGGACACCTCGAATTCGATGTAGAGCATATAAATATACCGATCCGTAGCGGCAAAACCGGTGATACCCCGCTGGGAAGTCCTGCTGCGCACCGTCCGCGCCCGCTCGAGGGCTGCGTCGTCCAGCGGCTCACCGAGAGAGTGCAACAGGTGCAGTTTTCCCTCGGGCGACACTCGGTACACATCGATATGGCGCACCAGTTCGTACACCAAGGCCACCCGATCGCCCCGCACGACCAGATACGGGCAATTCCACCGAACCAATTCGATCAGCGTACCGCGGTCGGAATATTTCGCCTTCACCTTCGTAGACAGTTCCAACGAATCGAGCACTTGCGCTTCCGTCCCCGGGCGGCACACATAGAGCACCTCCTTCTCCTCCCGATCCTTCACCTGGATATCCCCGACGAAACCATGCGGAAAAGGTCTTCTTAGGGAAAATCCCCGACCGTCGGAACGTATGGCCAAAGTGTCGGTCGCCGTGAACGCCTCCTGTCCGACCCGGTAGGTGCGAAATGTTGCCGGAGCGGTAAACCTCAACACCAGGGAGTCCGTATCGCCGTCGAATGCATTGAGCATCTGCGTCGGAAGCATTTCACCCGGGCCGTTTCCCCTGCGTCCCCATGCATAAAGGAAACGGAAATCCGGCAGGCTGTACACGTAAAACAGACTGTCCATTCTCAAGGTCTGTACGACGGCCTTCCCGGCGCTGACGGCCCACTGATGCGGGTTGATCACCTGGTGGATGGCGATGCTGTCGGCCGTCAAGGTCTGTACCGTCGGCTGGTCGTCCCCGCTGCGCGCCTGCCCGGCACACCCGGCCAGCCATAGTGCCCCGATCCCTGCACCGAGGTACTCCAAAAGGTGTTTTGCCGTTTTTTTCATCGCTGTCTGTCTTTGAAAGGATCTTCTATATCCATTAGACCCCCCAAAAGACAAAAAAGTTTCACGGCTCGAAAAAAAACGGACGGATGCTTCCGAGGGAGACGTGGCGGGCAAGCGGGGGCGGCCGGAGGCCGCCCCCGCTTGCCCGCCATCATGCCTTTGACATCTCTTTAGAGATCAAACGCGCACGTGTACACCCATTCGAAGTCGTAACGCGCATCGTAGAAATAAAACCGTCCCCGCTGCTCGTCCACCAACATACTGGTTACAGCCCGGTCCAACTCGAAGGTCTTGATCGGACGGCCTCTCTTGTCGTACACCTCGACATAGTACGTAAAAGCCGCCTTGTCCCCCTCTCCCGAGTGATCTCCACGGCGGTACGAGAGCAGGTAGATCCGCTCGTCCGTTCCCTGAGCCTGGAACAAGCCGTATCCCGTCTCGAATCTTTCCTGCGGCAAAGCCTCCACTTGCTCGCGGGTCAGTTGCTCGCCCACGACCTTTTCCAGATCGATCTTCCCCGCCTGGTCCACCCGGTAAAAGTACAGGCTGCGCACATCGGGATAAGCCAGGACAAAACCCTCGCCGAGCAAGGCCACCTTCGGGACGTTGTGCAGGTTCGCAACCGCCATCCCGCGCTCGCTGAGCTGCATGCTCGCCTTGCTCAACAAAGCCCGGACCGTATCCACCCCCTGCCCCGAACGGGTATTGACCGTATAATATTCATAACGGACTTCTTCCATGGAAAACAGCATCCTCTGCCCCAGCGTGATCGAATCGCCGACCCTCATCATCGGATTGGACACCCCACCCAACGGGATACGGTGCACGTCATTTGCCTCCGTCTCGCCCAGACGATAAGAAAGCTCCTTTTCCTGATCGCCCACGCAAAAACGCCCCTGCTGCGATGCGTCCCGCATCAAGGAAATCCCGGTCAGTTCGTAAGGGCCCTCGCCCTTGAGTCCGAAACAGTACAGATATTCGAACTCCGGCAGGCGGTACACCCAAAACAGGCTGTCGTTCTGCCTACTTGCCAGCACCGCCTTGTCCCCCACCACCGTCCAAACGCTCGGATGGAGGATCTCCGCGATGGAAATACTATCGCAGGTCAAGGATTCGACTTGCGCAAAAGCGAAAGGGTTTTCTTCCGAAGACTTCCCTCCCCCGCAGGAACAAACCCCGAGCGTCAGAAAAGTCCCGGCCATTGCCCACCCCAGGAGAGCAAGAGCCCCGCGTTGTCTGCTGTTTTTCATCGTTTTCATCGTTGTAGTTAGAATTGATCTTATGACAAATGAGCGTTTTCCCTCGGGCAAAAAAGCGTCCCTACTTCTCCTCCCGATCGGACACGCCCCAAGTTTCTCCCCTCAACGGGCGAACCGTCCCAGATCGTACCGATACACCCGGGAAGAATCCAACGCCGGACGGATCGCATAGAGCCGTTCGCCTGCCTCATCGACCAGAATCTTGGTGGCAGGGCGCTCCAGATGCAGACGGTACAGTCCGTTGCCTTCCCAGTCGAATACCTCTACCCGCGAAGCAAGCAACTCCCCACGCTTGTTCACCGCATTTTCCAACAGGTACAGGTGGTTTTCTCCCCAGGCTACATCCACCGGGCCGTCCATCGGCGTACGCTTTTCCTTCATCTCGGCCACATCCCTGCGGTCGTAATCCTTTCCCACCGCCCGGACAAAGTCCAGACGTCCTTCGGGGGAAAGCGCATAGTATTCCAAACGCTTGTAATTCTTATAGGCCAGTACCAACCGACCTTTCGAGAAAGCAAAAAACGGATAGTTCACCGCATTGAACCGCTCGTCGAGGATCGTTTTGGAATCGAGGCTCTGCAACGTGTCCCAGCCCCGGGGATCGAGCAAAGTGATCGAGTGCGATTTTTCCAGAAAATTCATCGTTCCCGCCAGCAACAAAGTATCGGCCATTAGCATTCCATTGGCATAAACCACCTTCGGAGCCCCGGGAAAACGATCCTCCACCCGGGCCGTATCTTTCCCCAGAAGCACCCGCGAAAGGAAACGCTCCTGCAGGCTGAACACATACAACACACTGTCCTGCACCCCGTCCGGGAACAAACCGGCCGCGTAAAAGAAACTGCCCGGTTTGCGAGGTTCCACCGCAAAATCATACAAAGGCTCGAACTCCGGCAAACGGTACACCGAAAAATTGGTATCGCCCGGCAGGGTGTACACCACCACCTTGTCGCCCTGGCGCATCCACGACGTATAGCCCGAAAAACCATCGACCGTCAGGCTGTCGGCCGGCAGGTCCGCCGTTTCAAATCCCTCGGCGTCCCCGCCCCGGCACGCAACAAAACCTACTCCTGCGGCCACAAGCAGCCACATCGTCCAAAACGTCTTTTTCATCTCTTTCCTTATTGATCGGATATACGCAGTAAATGTAAAAAAACAAGGCGTCCCATGCAAAAACGCCCGCAGAAGAATCCCTCAAAAAACCTTGTATCTTGTCTTGCCCTCCTGCCTTTCTTCTCTCTCGCTTCACCGGCTGACTCTTTACCGCACCCGGTCGGGATTTTTCCGCACGAAAGCCTCCCAACCGGAATAACTCTCCGAGGCCGCTCCCGCCCGGGAAGAATTGAAAAAATGGCACACCGCGATGCCCAGCGCGTCGGTCGAGTCCAGATGCTTGGGCAGGTCTTTGTAACGGAGCAGTTGGGCCAGCATCCCCGCCACCTGTTCCTTGGAGGCGTTTCCATTGCCCGTAATGGCCATTTTGACCTTCTTGGGCAGGTACTCCGTGATGGGGATCTGCCGCGCCAGCGCCGCCGACATCGCCACCCCCTGGGCGCGCCCCAGTTTGAGCATCGACTGGACGTTTTTCCCGTAGAAAGGTGCTTCGAGGGCGATCTCGTCCGGGAGATACATGTCGATCATTCGCGTAGTAGCCTCGAAAATACGTTTGAGTTTGAGAAACGGATCGCCCATCCGGCGCAGGTCCAATTCGTCCATCGCCACGAAACTCATCGCGCGTCCCGTCACCCGAATCACCCCGAAGCCCATGATGTTCGTCCCGGGGTCGATCCCCATGATGATCCTTTCCTTGGCCTGTCCCATCTCTTTCCCTCGTTTGCTTGCTTACAGTAAAAACAAAATTACGTATTTTTTGCTTACTTTTGAGGCGCTCATTGCCGCGCAAAGGCGCGCAATGGGCCGCACAAAACCAACGCCATGAAACAATACCTCGACCTGCTGCAACATATCCTGGATCACGGCACGGACAAGTCCGACCGCACCGGCACCGGCACCCGTTCGGTATTCGGCTACCAGATGCGTTTCGACCTCTCGGAAGGCTTCCCGCTGGTAACCACCAAAAAACTCCACCTCAAATCCATCATCTACGAACTGCTGTGGTTCCTGCGGGGGGAGACCAACATCGGCTACCTGCACGAGCACAACGTACGCATCTGGGACGAATGGGCCGACCCGGACGGCAACCTCGGACCGGTGTATGGCGCGCAATGGCGGCACTGGCAGGCTCCCGACGGACGGATCATCGACCAGATCTCGGAAGTGCTGCGGCAGATCCGCACCACCCCCGATTCGCGGCGGATGATCGTCTCGGCCTGGAACGTAGGGCAGTTGGACCAAATGGCGCTGATGCCGTGCCACGCCTTGTTCCAATTTTACGTCGCCGACGGCAAACTATCCTGCCAGTTGTACCAACGCTCGGCCGACATGTTCCTGGGCGTTCCGTTCAACATCGCCTCGTACGCCCTGCTCACCCTGATGATCGCCCAGGTTACCGGCTTGAAGCCGGGTGAATTCATCCACTCGCTGGGCGACGCACACATCTACCGCAACCACTTCGACCAGGTGCGCCTGCAGCTCACTCGCCAGCCGCGTCCCCTGCCTGTGATGAAACTCAACCCGCAGGTTACCGACCTGTTCGACTTCCGCTACGAAGATTTCACCCTCGAAGGGTACGACCCGCATCCACACATCAAAGGGGAGGTTTCCGTATGAGTACCCATCGGAACATCCACCGCGTATCGCTGATCGTGGCCGTGGGACAAAACGGAGAAATAGGCCGGGGAGGAGACCTCCTGTGGCATCTTCCCGGCGACCTGCAATACTTCAAACGCACCACCATGGGCCATCCGCTGATCATGGGCAGCCGCACATTCCGCTCCATCGGCCGCGCGCTTCCCGGGCGCATCAGCATAGTCGTATCGCGCGACCCCGACTACTGCCGTACGATCGACTCCCTCGACGCCTGCCGGGGTGTTCCTTCGGTGGAGGCCGCGCTGGAATACGTCGGCTCCCTCTCCCAGAACCAACTTCCCAGCCCGCACCACCCGTTTATCGCCGGGGGCGGCCAGATCTACCGGGAATGCCTGGAAAAAGGCCTGGTGGACGAGGTGTACCTCACCCTCGTGCACGCCCGGTACCCGGATGCCGATACGTTCTTCCCGCTCGAATACCTGGACACCTGGCAGGAAGTCTCCCGGGAATCCCACGCGAGTGCCGACGGCACATCCCCGTCTTTCGACTATCTGCGGCTGATTCCTCCTGCCGAAAAGTAAGGAGGAAAGGCTCAAACGGTAAACCCCCGAAGTATCCGAACGACAAACCATCCGCTCCAAAAAAACTGCACGCATGAAATATTCCTGGCTTCTTTTCCCCCTGCTGTTTTTCCTGCCGGCCGGCTGTAGCGAACCGAAAGAGGAATACAGCGGCGGACGGGAGATCGAGATCGATTGCGGCCCCTCCGCCCCGGAATACCTCGAAGACTACGTGGATTTCTCGGACTTCAAGTATGTCCGGTTGGAAGCCAACAACAGTGCCCCGATCGGCGGTATCCGCAAAGCGATGGTCTTCGACGGAAGGATCTACGTAGAGGACCATCGGGCCAAGGGCGTTTATATCTTCGACCGGGAGGGAAAATTCATCAGCAAGCCCGCGCGTTTGGGCTCCGGAGAGCAGGAATTCGCCCGGATCGGCGATTTTCAGATCGACCGGGAACTCCGCCAGCTCATCGTGCTGGACAGCGAAAACGGCACACTGACCTTTTACGACTTGGACGGAGATTTCATCCGGCGGGATACGATCGGCTTGGAAGCCGTGTACTTCGAGACGACGGCAGAGGGTTATCTCTTTTACCAAAACCCGTATTACAGCCCGCAGGACGACGTCCAACCGTATCATCTGATCAGGACGGACAAACAGTACCGCATCCTGGAGCGGCTTTACAACCAACGGGAAGTGAGCGGTCTGGGCATCCCCGTTCCCTCCCGGTTCGCGAAAGACCCGCAGGGAAACGTCCTGTTCGCCCCCGTGTACAGCCCCTTCATCTTCCGGGTAGCGCAAGGCCGACTGACCCCTGAATATCGCCTGAAGTACTCCCGGGGAAATGTTCTGGACGTAGAAGACCTGTATTCGGCCGACTCCGACCCCAAAGCGCTCCTGGATCGTTTGTCGGAAGGGGCACCCCTCTATTTCAACGGCTGGCTTATCGAAAACGGGGATCAGCTGTGCCTTCAGACGCAAAAAGGCCTGGTTCCGACCTATACCACGTATTTCGACAAGGAAAGCGGGCGCAGCCTGACTTTGTTTTCCCTCAAGGAGGACGCCTCGAACTACCGCAACATCCTTTTCCACCCTGTCGTCGGCTCGGATCGAGGGTACTACATCAGCGCGTTTTCCGACCCCTCGGCGATCGGCCTGATGAAGCTGGAGCAGGCCCGTCTCCCGGAAGACTTCAAAAACGCCGTCCTGCAACACACCGACCGGGACAATCCCCTGCTCATTTTTTATAAATTAAAGGATTTCTGAATCTCCCCCCTCCTCCCCGGACATCCGGACACCATACAAACACCGCACCCCGGTCGAAACCGGGATCAATCTAACGAGGGGCATACCCCATCTCGTACTTTTTGCCACATTTTTTGAAAGCCCCCGTACACAACCAAAACTGTTCTCTAACATTCAAGAAAGGGGGTAACAGAAAAAACTCCGCATCGGTCGATCCGTCCGGAAATAAACACCCTGCCACAACAGCCTGCGGCAGGGAAAAAACCAAAGAAAATACAGGGCAGAAAAGCCGCCCTGCCCGAAGGATTATTTTTCCTCCGACTGTTTTTCGTCTTTTTTGACTGCCTCGGACTTGTCCTCGCCCTTGGTGGACTTTTTGAATTCGCCGATTCCCTTGCCCAAATTGCGCATCAGTTCGGGAATCTTGGCACTGCCGAACAACAGGACGATCACCAGGGCGATGATGACGAACTGCCAGGGACCTATCGCCCCGAGAATAATACCGTTCATATCTTCACTTGCCGTATTAAATCCGGACAAATATACACTTTTTTTACAACCCTTCCCCAAAAAAAAGACAACCGTATTCCCGTCTGCCCGTTCAACGAGCCCGGGCAAAAGTCTCCACGATCACCGCACCGTTGCGTCCCCGGGGGCCGTACAGCGAAGTGCTCGCCATGTCCGAGAGCACCGAGATACTGCGCACCGAGAGCGGATCGACCCCCTCGAGCGAAGAGAGCGGCACGCCGTCCACCAGATAGTACAGGCACGGCCGGTTGCGGATAAAGACCTGCCCCTGGTAATACCGCACCCCCGGAAAACGGCGATCGAGCATCTCGTCAAAACGGCGGTCGAGTTTCCCCGGATAGTAAGTCCGATTTTCCGAGTCCATCCGTCCCACTTCCGGGCGATCCACCCGCCGTCCGGACTTGTCCGGCAGACGGATCGACACGTCCAACTGTCCTTCGGCCTGCAGGCCTTCCCCTGCCAATACCAGCAAAACAGCCCACACCGCTACCCATTTGCCGCCCACAGCGATATTCTTTTTCACTTTTCCGTCCATTGCACTCATGTTTCCTTCGGTCTTTTCCACGTATTGTCCGCAGTCAAAGATAAGCCTTTGCACCGGAGAAAAGTGCACGGGCAAAAATATTTCTTCCCCACGAAGCGTTTACATCAAAATCCTTGCACAAATCTCGTATCTTTGCACCCGTGTAATTGCTTTTAACAAACAGAATAAAATGAGAGCATTAGGAAGGCATATCCTGGTAGAATTCTTCGGTTGCGAACCCCACGTGATGAACGACGTGGCCCGTATCGAATCGTCCATGGTAGCTGCGGCCGAGAAAGCCGGCGCTACGGTCATCAATTCGACATTCCACCACTTCTCGCCCTACGGAGTATCGGGCGTAGTAGTCATCCAGGAAAGCCACCTGGCCATCCATACCTGGCCGGAGTACGGTTACGCAGCGGTCGACCTGTTCACCTGCGGCGATTCGGTAGATCCCTGGATCTCGTTCGACCACCTCAAGGAAGCCTTCGGAGCAGGCAACTACTCGGCCCTGGAGATGCGCCGCGGTAGCCTGGCCCTGCTCGAACGCCTGGATTTCGACCTGGCTTCGATGCGCGAACTGAACAAGAAACACACCAACCCCCAAAAATACACCCGCAACGTCTGGTTCACCGACAAGGACGACAACCAGGCCCTCTCCCTGCGGCATACCGGCGAGGTGTTCTACGACAAGACCTCCGAGTACCAGCGCACCCGCGTGATCGACACCTACGGCTACGGCAAGGCGCTGACCATCGACAACATGTTCATGTGTACCGAGCGCGACGAAGCCAACTATCACGAAATGATCTCCCACCCGGCCATGCTGGCGCACGGCCACGTAAAGAAAGTGCTGATCATCGGCGGAGGAGACGGTGCTTCGGTGCGCGAGATCGTCAAGCACCCCGAAGTGGAAAAAATCGTCATGGTCGAGATCGACGGCAACGTGGTGGAAGCCTCCAAGCAATTCCTCCCGCAGATGTCCTCGGCCTTCAACAACCCCAAACTGGAACTGATCATCGGCGACGGCATCCAGTACGTCGCCCAGGCACCGGACAAGAGTTTCGACTACGTCATCGTGGACGGCAGCGACCCCGTCGGCCCGGCGGAAGGCTTGTTCTCGGAAAAATTCTACCGGGACTGCCAGCGGGTACTCACCGACGGCGGCATCCTGATCACCCAGGGCGAATCGCCGATGTTCAACGCCACGACCTTTGCCGAACTGAACGCCTGCCTGAAGCGCATCTTCCCGGCCGATCGGGTCAAGACCATGCTGTTCCACATCCCGACCTACCCTTCCGGTATCTGGAGCTTCCAACTGGGCATCAACGGTCCGCTCGACGTTACCACCCCCGACCCGGAAGCCGCCCTGCGCTTTACCCAGGCCAACAGCCTGAAATACTACAACCCCGAAGTACACCGCGCAGCCTTTGCCCTGCCGCAGTACGTCAAACAGATGCTGCATGAATAATCCTGCTTCGGAAAAAACCTTCGATCCCTCGGCCGCCGGGGTAAACAACGGCCACTATTTCGGCTTCCCCTACACACTGGAGGAAGCCGAAACTGTCGTATATCCCGTCCGCTGGGACGTCACCACCTCGTACGGGGACGGCGCGGCCAAAGGCCCCGATGCCATTCTCGAAGCCTCGCCTCAGTTGGATTTCTACGATTTCGACTACCCCCGCGCCTGGGAAAACCGCATCGGCACCCACCCCGGCAACGCCCTGTGCACCGAAAACAGCTCGTGGCGAGAAAAAGCCCTCACCATCATCCGCGCTCAGGAACAAGGGGAGGACACTGCCTCCTACGCCCCGCTGCTGGAAGAGATCAACCGGGCCTGCCGCCAGGTAAACGCCTGCACCCGCCGGGATACCGAAGCGCTGTTGGGACAAGGCAAAAACGTCGTCCTGCTGGGCGGCGACCACTCCTGTCCTCTGGGCTATCTGGAAGCGCTGGCCGAGCGGCACTCTTCGTTCAGCATCCTGCACCTGGATGCCCATGCCGACCTTCGGGAAGCCTACGAAGGATTCACTTATTCCCACGCTTCGATCCTGTACAACGCCCTGCAACTTCCCGCCGTGGAACGTCTGGTACAGGTCGGCGTGCGCGATCTCTGCCCGGACGAAGTGCAGCGGATCGAACGCTCCGAGGGTCGTATCCGCCTGTGGGACGACTACACCCTGCACCGCAACCTGTTCGAAGGAACAAAGTGGGCACAAGTCTGCTCCCGGATCGTGAACGACCTGGGGGAAAACGTGTATGTGAGCTTCGACATCGACGCCCTGGATCCTTCGCTGTGTCCCGGAACGGGAACTCCGGTACCGGGCGGGCTCAGTTTCCATCAGGCGAGCTACCTGCTGCGCTGTCTGCACGAAAGCGGCCGGAAGGTGATCGGTGCGGACCTGTGCGAAGTAAGCCCCGGGGAGGCCGGCGGCGACTGGGATGCCAACGTGGGAGCGCGCGTCCTCTACAAACTCTGCAGCTTGCTTCGGGCCTGCTCCGAACACTAAGAAAGAACCTGCTTCACATGAAAATCCCGGCAGGAAACTCTCCCCGCCGGGATTTTAAATTTCCTTTAGCATTTTATTAATTAACTTAAAACAAAAGCAAAAGCCTTCTTTCCATACTTTTGTTCTTGGGAAAAAGAGCCCGCCTCACACGGGGACTCCCTGGAGAGAAAATCCACAACAAACTCTTTCCCAATATCTAAAAAAAGCACTCACCATAAATTATACCGCAACCGAACTTATGTCCATCCGATTTCATGTAAAGATCACCCGCAGGACGGCACTTTATGCAGCCGTTGCCGTGGTAGTGGCCATCGTTGCCATCGCCCTGCTCACCCGGGACAAAGAAGTGCCCAGCCAACCTCCCGTAGTAGCCGTCGAAGAAGTCGCGGCCGAAAATGTGGAAATCTACGGAGAATACGTAGGCCGCATCCGGGCGCAGCAGTTCGTCGAAATCCGCGCACGCGTGGAAGGATACCTGGAAAGCATGCTGTTCGAGGAAGGATCGTACGTACACAAAGACCAGGTGTTGTTTGTCATCGACCCCAAACAGTATCGGGCCAAGGTGGACAAAGCACGCGCCCAGTTGAACAAGGATCAGGCGCTCGCCTTGAAAGCCGAGCGCGACCTGGAACGCATCAAACCCCTCTATCAGCAAAATGCCGCCAGCCGGCTGGACCTGGACAACGCCACCGCTACTTATGAAACAGCCACCGCTTCGGTGTCCATGAGCCAGGCCGACCTCACCCAAGCCGAAATGGAACTGGGCTACACCACCGTACGCAGTCCTATCTCGGGATACATCAGCGAACGCCTGGTGGACATCGGCACGCTGGTAGGTCCCGGCGGACAATCCTTGCTGGCCACCATCGTCAAGAGCGACACCGTGCGGGTGGACTTCAGCATGACCGAATTGGACTACCTGCGCAGCAAGGAGCGCAACATGAACATCGGACACCAGGACACCACCCGTTCCTGGCAGCCTTACATCACGGTAACCCTGGCGGACAATTCCCAATACCCCCTCAAAGGTCTGGTCGATTTTGCCGAACCGCAAGTCGATCCCAAGACCGGAACCTTCTCCGTACGGGCCGAAATGCCCAACCCCAAACACATCCTGCTGCCGGGTCAGACCACCCGGGTCAAACTCCTGCTGGATGTTCGTGAGGGAGCCATCGTCGTACCGAACAAAGCGGTAGAGATCGAAAAGGGCGGCGCTTACGTCTATGTCGTCAATTCGGACAACCGCGTCGAAAGACGTTTCATCGAACTCGGTCCGGAACTCCCCAACAAGATTGTCGTGGAACGCGGTCTGGCCAGCGGGGAGCGGATCGTGGTGGAAGGCTACCACAAACTCAGCCCCGGAATGGAAGTACAAGCCGTACCCCCGGTGGAATAATCCCCTAATACAAGGAACCCATACGCCATGCAAGCGAATTTCTTCATACGACGCCCCATCTTCTCGGCCGTTATCTCCATCGTAATCGTCATCGTGGGGATCATCGGTCTGAAGATGCTGCCTGTCGACCAGTATCCGGCCATCACCCCGCCTACGGTCAAGATCAGCGCCTCGTACCCCGGAGCCAGTGCCCTGACCGTATCGCAAGCCGTGGGCACCCCCATCGAACAGGAACTCAACGGGACTCCCGGCATGATCTACATGGAGTCCAGCAGTACCAATTCGGGAGGGTTTTCCGCCACCGTAACCTTTGACCTGTCCACCGACGCCGACCTGGCGGCGGTCGAGATCCAAAACCGGGTCAAACTGGCCGAATCCCGCCTGCCTGCCGAAGTAATCCAAAACGGCATCTCGGTGGACAAACAGGCCTCCAGCCAACTGCTCACCCTGTGCCTGACCTCGGACGACCCGAAGTTCGACGAGATCTACCTGAGCAACTTCGCCACGATGAACGTTCTGGATATGCTCCGCCGCATTCCCGGGGTCGGCCGCGTATCCAACGTGGGCAGCCGGTACTACGCCATGCAGATCTGGCTGCTCCCCGACCGCCTGTCCGGATTCGGCCTGACGGTGCAGGACATCCAGAATGCCATCAAGGAACAAAACCGCGAATCGGCTGCCGGCGTGCTGGGCCAGCAACCTGCCACCGATGTGGACATCACCATCCCCATCACGGCCGAAGGACGTCTGAGCGACGTTTCCCAATTTGAAAACATCGTGGTACGAGCCAATGCCGACGGATCCATCATCCGCCTGAAAGACGTGGCACGGATCTCCCTGGAGGCCTCCTCCTACACCACCGAAAGCGGCATGAACGGGAAAAACGCGGCCGTACTGCGCATCTACATGCTCCCCGGCGCCAACGCCATGGATGTCGTAGCCCGTGTAAAGGCCGAACTGGAACAGTTGAGCAAAACCTTCCCCGAGGGCATCCACTACGAAATCCCGCTGGACAACACCGAATACATCTCCGCCTCGATCCACAAGGTGTACAAAACCCTCTTCGAGGCCCTTATTCTGGTCATTCTGGTGGTGTACCTCTCCCTGCAGAACTGGCGGGCGACGCTCATTCCGCTGATCGCCGTCCCCATCTCGCTGGTGGGCACCTTCGGCTTCATGCTCATCTTCGGTTTTTCCCTCAACCTGATGACCCTCCTGGGTCTTATCCTCTCCATCGGTATTGTGGTGGACGACGCCATCGTTGTGGTGGAAAACGTCGAACGCATCATGGAGGAAGAAAAATTGGATGCCTTCCACGCCACGCAGAAAGCAATGAAGGGCCTCACCGGAGCGCTCATCGCCACTTCGCTGGTACTGTGCGCCGTATTCGTCCCGGTGAGCTTCCTAAGCGGCATCACCGGTATCCTGTACCGGCAGTTTACCGTGACCATCGCCGTATCGGTACTCATCTCGACGGTCGTCGCGCTGACCCTCAGCCCGGCCATGTGCGCGCTGATCCTGCGTTCCAATGACCCCAACAAACCGAAAAACGTCGTCTTCCGCACCATCGACCGCTGGCTCACTGAAGGCAATCGCCGGTATGTGAACCTCATCAGTTGGGCCATTCCCCGCTCACGGCGCGTGTGGCTGTGGTTCGGAATGGGATTGATCGCCATCGTAGCGATGAACCGGTGGATCCCCACCAGTTTCATGCCGCAGGAAGACCAGGGCAATTTCCGCATCGAACTCGAACTGCCCGAAGGTGCCACCTTGGAACGCACCCGGAAGGTTACCCAACGCGCCGTAGCCTACCTGATGAGCCTTCCCGAGGTGGACTACGTGCTCGATGTCAACGGCAGCAGCCCGCGGGTAGGCGGCAACCAAAGCCGCAGCAGCGAACTCACCGTCGTACTCAAACCCTGGGGGGAACGCGGCCACAAGACCATCCAGGAACTCACCCAGCAGATCAAGGAAGAAATGCAAAAATACCCCGAGGCGAAGGTCTACATCTTTACCCCGCCGGTAATCCCGGGACTGGGCTCTTCGGGCGGATTTGAAATGCAACTCGAAGCCCGGGGTGACGCCACGTACGACGACCTGGTTCAGGCGGCCGACACCCTGCTCTATTACGCTTCGCGCCGCAAGGAAATCTCGGGCGTATCCTCTTCGATGCAGCCGGAGATCCCCCAACTGTACTTCGACGTGGACCGCGACAAGGCCAAGATCCTCGGCGTGCCGATGACCGACATTTTCTCGACCTTGAAAGCCTTCACCGGCTCGGTGTACGTCAATGACTTCAACATGTTCAACCGCATCTACAAGGTTTACGTCCAGGCCGAAGCTCCCTACCGCTCCAACCGCGACAACATCAACCTGTTTTTCGTGCGCAGCGGCAACGGCACGATGATCCCCTTGACGGCGCTCGGCACCACCAGCTATACCACCGGAGCGGGAACGATCAAACGCTTCAACATGTTCACCTCGGCCGTGATCACCGGCGAAGCCGCCAAAGGTTACAGTTCGGGGCAGGCCATGAAAGTGATGGAAGACATCGCCCGGGAGCATCTCCCCTCGAACATCGGCATCGAATGGAGCGGACTGTCCTACCAGGAAAAACAAGCCGGCGGACAGATCGGCCTTATCCTGATGCTGGTCTTCCTTTTCGTCTTCCTGTTCCTTTCGGCCTTGTACGAAAGCTGGTCCATCCCGCTGTCGGTCATCCTGTCGCTGCCCGTGGCGGTGCTGGGGGCCTACCTGGGGCTGGCTGTCTGCGGGCTGGAAAACAACATCTACTTCCAGATCGGACTGGTAACCCTCATCGGACTGGCCGCTAAGAACGCCATCCTGATCGTCGAATTTGCCAAGGAACAAGTCTCCCGGGGCGAAGATGTCGTCCACGCGGCACTCACCGCCGCCCGCCTGCGCTTCCGCCCGGTGATGATGACCTCGATGGCCTTTATCCTGGGAATGGTGCCCATGGTCCTGGCCAGCGGCCCCGGTTCGGCCAGCCGACAAGCCATCGGTACCGGCGTATTCTTCGGCATGCTGGTTGCGGTGAGCGTCGGGATCGTACTGGTACCTTTCTTTTTCGTGATGATATACCGGGCCAAAGACCGGATAAAACGACTTCGCGCATGAAATTCCTCTCGAAACATACAGCAGCCATAGGGCTGCTCCTGCTGCTGGCCAGCATCGGCCTGTCCTCGTGCATGGTCGGCAAACGCTATACGGCCCCCGATCTGCAACTACCCCAAAGTTTTGCACCCGACCGGGCGGACTCCCTGACCCTGGCCGATGTGCAGTGGTGGGAAGTCTATACCGACACGACGCTGCAAAAACTCATCCGCAAAGCCCTGGAGCACAACAAAGACCTGCTTACCGCCACCGAACGCATCCGGGAGATGGCCTATCGCAAGCGCATCCAGACAGCCAACCTGTTGCCCGATATCTCGGCCAAAGTAGCCGGAGAACGGGAATTCGAAAACTACGGAGGAAAGGGTGAAACCGCCTCGAACACCTTCGAAGGGAAACTCCTCTTCTCGTGGGAAATCGACCTGTGGGGACACTTGCGCTGGGGACGCCAGAAGAGCATCGCGGAATATCTGGAATCCGTTCAGGCCCGCCGCGCGCTGCAAATCACCCTGATCGCCCAAGTAGCCCGGTCGTACTTCGAACTGATGGCGCTGGACAACGAACTGGAGATCGTCCAGCAGACCCTCGCCATCCGGCAGGAAGGGGTTCACCAGGCGAAGATCCGCTTCGAAGGGGGGCTTACCTCGGAGATCACCTACCAGCAGGCGCTGGTAGAACAGGCCCGTACCGCCACCCTCATCCCGGAACTGGAACGCGAGATTGCCGCCACGGAAAACGACCTGTCCCTGCTTACCGGAGCCTATCCCGGCGGGGGCATTCCCCGGGGAACGCTTCCCCAAGGGGAATACCTTCCCGAAAAACTCCCGGTAGGGCTTCCCTCCACCCTGTTGCAACGCCGTCCCGACCTGATGGAGGCCGAGCAACGCCTCATCGCGGCCAACGCTGCCGTAGGCATGGCCTACACCGATCGCTTTCCCCGGCTCGTCTTCTCGGGAGTTTACGGTTTGGAGACCGACGTATTGAGCGCCCTGTTCAAGTCGCCGTACGGACTGATCGGCGGCGATCTCCTCTCGCCGATCTTTGCCGCCGGAAAAAAGAAAGCTGCCTACAAAGCCGAACAAGCGGCCTACCAACAAGCTGTCTATCAATACGAAAAGAGTGTGCAGAACGCTTTCCGGGAAGTCAGCGACGCTATTGTGGCCTACAACAAGGCCCGCGAGGCGCACCAGTTGAAGCAGCGTTTGGAACAGTCGGCCAAGAAATACATGGAGCTGGCGCAGTACCAATATATCAACGGGGTGATCCGCTACCTGGACGTATTGGATGCCCAGCGGGAATACTTCGATGCGCAGACCGGTCTGAGCAACGCGGTTCGCGACGAACAGATAGCCCTGGTACAGCTCTACAAGGCCTTGGGCGGTGGTTGGAATCCCGAAGACGATCCCCAGGAAAAGGGACAAAAATCCTGATCGATCTCCGCTACGCAAGGAGGGGCGATGAAGGATGTTCCTCGAAAAGAGAAAAGAAGTATCTTTGTACTCGACAATATCTTTGCTTCGATTTCTCATGACACACGAACATCACCACCATCATCACCATCCTACTCTGACTTACGACCAGACGACGGGCCGGAATTTCATCCTCGGGATCGTGCTCAACCTGGCCTTTGTGCTGATAGAAGCAGGGGCAGGCCTATGGCTGGGGTCGTTGGCGCTGCTCTCGGACGCCGGGCACAACCTCAGCGACGTCTTTTCGCTGCTGCTGGCTCTGCTGGCTTTCCGGATGATGCGCATCCAGCCTTCACAGAAATACACCTATGGTTACAAGCGGATGACGATCCTCGTCTCGCTGGTCAATGCCCTGCTGCTGTTTGTGGCCGTAGCCGCCATCCTGTGGTCGAGCGTGGAAAAGATCCTGCACCCTTCCCCCGTCCAGGGAGATGTGGTAGCCTGGGTGGCCGGTATCGGGATATTGGTCAATGCATTTACAGCCTATCTGTTTTTCAAGGGAAAAGACCACGACCTGAATGTCAAGGGTGCTTACCTGCACATGGCTGCTGACACGTTGGTGTCGGTAGGGGTGCTGGTAGCCGGCGTGGTAATCCAACTGACGGGATGGTACATCGTCGATCCGCTCATCGGGATCGTAGTGGGCGTGGCCATTCTGTTTTCCTCGTGGGGACTGTTGTGCGACAGCATGACCCTGACCCTGGACGGGGTGCCGCGGGGCATCGACCCGAAGAAAGTCAAACAGACGATGCTGGACCAGAAAGGGGTCATCGGGGTGCACCACCTGCACATATGGGCTTTGAGCACGACGGAAAACGCCCTCACGGCGCACGTCGTGGTGGACGATCTGGCCGAAGAGAAAGAGATAAAACACGCGGTCAAGGACGCTTTGGCCGCTGTGGGGGTACAACACGCAACGCTCGAGTTGGAAAAGAGCGGGGAGTGCGCCGAACAATCGCACGATATTTACTGCAACGATTAAAAAAACACGCCATACGATGAAAAAAAACTTCCTGCTTCTCCCGGCTACCTTGGTAGCCTTGCTGTGTGAACCGAGCGAGGCTCAAACGGTCTCCACGGGGATGGTTGCCTCGTCTTCGGAGAGCCTTCCGGCTGCCTTCCAAACCTATCCGATGCGGTTTTCCGGAGCGTCGGAGGTCCTGCGTACCGATGTGGGTGAGAATCGTTCCTCGCTGGAGGCGATTTCGGAGAACATCCGCGAGTACCGTGCGGCGATCGACCGGGGAGAATACCGCATTCGGGTGGCTTCCAACATTGCTCCGGTGGACATGACCGAGCAAGAGGCGTATGCGCGGGCGCGGCAAAGGGCTCTGGTGCTCAAATCGTATCTGATCTCTTCCATGGGAGTGCGGGAGGAGAATTTCTCGACGAGTGTTTCGACAGAGGGGCGTCTTACGGCCAACGATCGGTTGACGGTGGGGCTGGTGCCGGTGAAAAAAGCCGATGATTCGGCTCCGGTAGCGGTCGGCCTTCCGGCGGAAGATTGACCTTCTTTGTCCCCAAGCATCGATGCAGGCTCCACATGTGGAGTCTGCATTTTTCGTATCCAACGAAAAATGGGTTCGGCGCAAAGCGCCGAACCCATCGATGCCTGGGGATCGCCCGAAACGGTCATTTTACCTGATACTTCAGCCGCACGGTAATGGTAGCCGTCTTCCCTTTCGACCAGGTATTGAATGTACCCCCGTAGGAATACTCCTCGTTGGAATTTTGCGCCGTGATCTGGAACACCCCCAGTGAAGCGCTTTGCAAGTCTTTTATCTTACCCCCTGCATTTTCCACGATCTGCTGCGCCCGACGAAGCCCGTCTTCGCTCGCCTGAGCGATCATCTCCAGCTTCAGTTCCGAAAGTTTCGTGTAGTAATACTGCGGAGCCTCCGAGGAAAACTCCACCCCCTGGTTGATCAGCGAAGTAACATTGCGGGACAAACCCTCGATCCGATCCACCTCGTTCGAAGTGATCTCCACCGACTGGGAGAGCACATACCCGTTGAAAGTCGAAGTCGATCCTCCCCCCTGATGATAGGTCGTGGTATAATCCTTGTAGAAGTTCACCGCCGAAAACACAAAGTCCGACTCCTTCAAGCCATTGTCCAGCAAATATTTTTTTACCTTTTCCGCATCGGCCTCCAGTTTCTTGTACCCCGAAGCCAGATTGAAGTCCTTTACTGAATAACTCCCTCTCCACACGATCAGATCGGAGACGAAATCCCGGGAAGCCATTCCCGTTACCGAAACGGAATTCTGTGCCTGGTTGCGGTCCTTGAAGCCATTTACCGCCACCACCACCAAGATCACCGCCGCCACCGAAGCAATGATCACGTTCATCGTCGAATTTTTCATAGCTGTCTGTATTTTATGTTGCCTTTACCCAAAGGTATACAAAAAAACATCGCTTCTTCGCAAACGCCCCGTTTTTATTTTCGCGTCCCCTCGGAGGCGTTCCACCACTCCCCGCAACGGAAATACCCCCGCTCGCGCATATCGCACAGCGGCACACTCCACCTGCGCGCATACTCCCGCCACCGGAAGGCATCTTCCCACCATGCGTCGCCCGCCAGCACGATTCCCGCCGGAGGACGCTCAGGCTCGGCAAATTCCCGCACCAGCAGAATCTCCTCACCCCCCGAAGTACACTCCCCCCGCCGCGGGAAAGCCCGGATCGTCCGATCCCCGACCCGCACCACCGTCCCGCGCTCCAACTTCACCTGCCGATCTTCATCTACCGCCAACACATACCCACCGTCTTTCTTCCCCACAAAAGGATATACCGGCCGCGCGCACAAGTATTCCACACAGCAAGCCACCCCTCCCCACAAAGCCAATGCCAACGCCCACCGCCTGCTTCTTCGCCATACGAACACCCCCGCGCAGAGTGCCCCCACCAGCAAAGCCCCGCCCAAGGACAGCCCCACACCGGACACCGCAAAAAAATCGCGCTGCGAAATCTCCGAAGCCACCCCCGTGCAAAAATCCGTCAGGACATTGTACACTCCCGCCAGCCACGGCACCTGCAGCCCTGCACACGACAACACGGTCAGCAGCCCCCCGATCGGGATCACCCCATAACTCACCAAGGGAACCAGCAACAGATTGGCCACCGGGAAAAGCAGATTCAGATAGTCGAAATAATACAGGATAAAGGGCAGCAAAGCCAGTTGCGCCGCCAGGGTCACCCCCAGCAAACGCCCCGTAAAACGCCACCCCGCCTTCCATCCCCGGCTCACCCGGGCTATCGGCCCATACGAGAGGATCACCGCCGCCGTAGCCGCATAACTCATCTGAAACCCCGCCGAATAAATATCCTGCGGTCGGAGCACCAGATCCACCCATCCCGCCAGACACAACGCACCCAAAGAAAAGTACCTCCCCTTTCCCAAACGGGAAAGCAGCAACACCGAAAACATCCACAAAGCCCTCAGGATCGGCGGGGAATACCCCGTCAGGAAACCATAGCCCCACAACAGGGCCAATACCACCGCCGTACGCAGTCCCCGACGCCGCTTAAGGAAAAAAGTCAAGGCGAAGACGATCCCCGCCACGATCCCCACGTGCAATCCGGAGACCACCAGCAGGTGCATCGCCCCGGAAAGCTGGTAGGCCTTTTTCGTCTGCGGGTCTATCGCCCCCTTGTCGCCCAGCAGCACCGCCAAGGTCAGTTCCGCCGCGCTGCGGCTCACCCCGCCGCGCATCAATGCCTCCCGCACCGCAACCCGCACCGCCTCGCGCAGCGCACTTCCGGAAAACTCCTCCCGGCCCACGACCCGGTATCCCGCATCGCGCAACTGCCCCACTACGCCCTTGTGCCGTTGGATACTCCGGAAATCCGGTTCTCCCGCCCAAAGCGCCCCCTGCAAAGGCAACAGCACGGCCCGCCCCTCCACCCGATCGCCCACTTCGAGCGTATCGGACAACGGTACCGCCATCGTCCAGGCATATTCCCGCGGGAGACACCCTTGCCGCCCGGCACAAAACTCGTCCAACTGGACATACCGCACCTGCTTTCCCCCATAGGAGGGCACTTGAGAGACCCGCGCCGTATATTCCACCGGCTGATACCACGGCAACGCCTCCTGCACCGCATCCATCCGGGAGAAGTAAAGCCCCCCGCGCCAGCCTCCGGCAAAGAACACCGCCAAGACCAAAGCCAGCCCTACCCCCGAGCCCGTGCCCAGGGACTTGCTCCCTTTGGAAAAATACAGGAATATCCCCGTCCCCGCCGTCAGCAGTGCCGCCAAACCCCACAGCACCACGGGCAACCCTCGGCACAGAAGCACCCCGAGGGCCATCGCCGCAAAAAACACCGCTGTGGCATATCGCTGCATGAGGACACCGATTTGATGCAAAAACTGGTTGAAAAAGGGAAAGTTCTCCTTTCCGCACCGGCCCCCTTACCGGCACTCCGTCTGCTGATCCTCCTCCTGGTGCAAGAACCCCACGATGGCCTCCGCCGCCCGCTGCGAAGCACCCCCGTCGCCCAGCATATGCCGGATCGAAGCAAAATCCTCCAACATCTTCTCCCGCGCCTGCCCCGAAAGGATCCGTCCCAGTTCCCGGGATAGATTCCTCGGGTTCATCGCCCCTTGGATCAGTTCCTTGACCACCTCCCGGCCGGCAATCAGATTGACCAGCGAGATGAACGGCACCTTGACCACCATTCGCCCGATCAGGTACGACACCGGCGAACCCTTGTAGCACACCACTTCCGGAATACCCAGCAAGGCCGTTTCCAAAGTCGCCGTCCCCGAGGTAACCAACGCCGCATGCGACACCGAAAGGAGATCGTAGGTACGCCCCGTTACCCGTTTTATCGGTCGGGAAGCGAGCAGACGGTCGTACAATTCCGCCGGCTGCACCGGCGTAGCGGCTACCACAAACTGATACTCGGGATACACATCCGCCATTCGGGCCATCACGGGCAACATCGCCCGGATCTCCTGCGAACGGCTGCCGGGCAGCAGTGCTACCACCGGCCGGCCGTCCAACCCCTCTCCCCGCCGGAAAGCCTCGGGATCGGGCGCCGAGCGCCGAGCCAACGCATCCAACAGCGGATGTCCCACGTATTCCACCGGATAGCGGTGGCGGCGGTAAAAATCTTTTTCAAAGGGAAGGATCACCAGCATACGGTCCACATTGCGGCGGATCGCCTTCACCCGTCCTTCCTTCCAGGCCCACACCTGCGGCGAGATGTAATAGACCGTCCGATACCCCTTCTGCCGACACCATTTGGCGATCCGCAGGTTGAAGCCCGGATAGTCCACCAGGATCACCGCATCGGGCGCAAAAGCCTCGATGTCTTGCTTGCAAAAACGGATGTTGCGCAGGATGGTACGCAGGTTGGCCACCACCTCGACAAAGCCCATGAAAGCCAGGTCGCGGTAATGCTTGACCACTTCGGCTCCCGCCTGTTGCATCAGGTCGCCCCCCCAGGCGCGTATCCGGGCCTGCGGATCGGCGTCCTGCAGGGCACGCACCAGGTTCGACCCATGGAGGTCTCCGGAGGCTTCGCCGGCTATGATGTAGTATTTCATCGGTATCCCCAGATCAAAGTTTCCAATCCCGCAGGGAGTCCATCGCCCGGTAAGCCGTCAGGTCGAACGTTACCGGTACGATCGAAGCATATCCGTGCGCCAAAGCCCATTCGTCGGTATCCTGGCCCGTGTCCATGCACTGTGGATGTCCGACCAGCCAGAAATAATTGTCCTCCCCGCGCGGGAAAGCTCTGCGCTCGAACTCCTGCGCCCAGCGGGTTTTCGCCTGCCGGCAAACCTTCGCCCCTTTGATCGGGCCGGTGGGGAAATTGACATTCAGTACCGTTTCCGCCGGAAGTCCCTGTTCCAGCATACGGGTGCAGAGGTGAAGGATCGTCTCGTCCAGCGGGGAAAGATCCATCGAAGTATCATGGTCGCACAGGGAAAACCCCGCCGAAGGGATCCCCTCGATCCCTCCTTCCAGGGCTGCGGCCATCGTCCCGGAGTAGATCACGTTGATCGCGGCATTCGACCCGTGGTTGATGCCCGAGACACACAGATCGGGCAGGCGTTCGAGCAGTTCGTTTTTGGCCAGTTTTACGCAGTCCGCCGGGGTGCCCGAGCAGGCGAACTCCCGTACGGCCCCATCCCGGGGTGGGCATTCCCGATAGGTGAGGATATTGTTGATCGTGATGGCATGTCCCATCCCACTGCGCGCCTTCTGGGGAGCGACGACCCAAACCTCCCCCAGGCGGCTCATCAACTGCACCAGATGGCGGATGCCGGGGGCTTCGATGCCGTCGTCGTTGGTTACCAGGATCAGCGGCCGGGATGCGGCCGATTGTTTTTCTTCTTTCAATGCTTGCTTCATATTTTCCGTTCGGTGCAGTAACGCACCATTTCTTCCAGAGAGGTCCGTGCCTGCGAGGACGGACACTGCGAGAGGATGTCCATGGCCCGGTCCTTGAACGCATTCATCTTCGCCTCGGCGTATTCCAGTCCGCCGTGGGAGCGCACGAAGTCGATCAGTTCCCGGACGCGTTTCTTGTCCTTGTTGTGCCGCTTTACGATGTTCACCATCCATTTGCGCTCGTCCTTGGACACTTGGTTGAGCACGTAGATCAGCGGAAGGGTCATTTTCTGCTCGCGGATGTCGATGCCGGTCGGTTTGCCGATCTTCTCCTCGGTATAGTCGAACAGGTCGTCCTTGATCTGGAAAGCCATCCCGCACAGCAGACCCAATTCCCGCATCCGGTCCACCGTCGCCTTGTCCGCCCCCACCGAGATCGCCCCCACGGCAGTGCAGGCCCCGATGAGCGAAGCGGTCTTTCCCCGGATCACATCGTAGTAAACCTCCTCGGTGATGTTGAGCCGACGGGCTTTCTCGATCTGGAGCAATTCTCCCTCGGACATCCTTTTGGCGGTATGCCCCACCTCGCGCAACATGTCGAACTCGCCGTAATCCACCGCCAGGGTCAGCGCCTGGGTCAGCATGTAGTCGCCCACCAGGACGGCGATCTTGTTTTTCCACACGGCATTGACCGAAAAAAAGTTGCGCCGCCGGTCGCTCTCGTCTACTACGTCGTCGTGTACCAGCGAAGCGGTATGCCCCAACTCGATCAACGTCGCCGCCCGATAGGTCGCCTCGGGCAAGGGAGCTTCTCCGCCCAGCATCTTGGCGGTCAGGAAGACGAACATCGGGCGCATCTGCTTTCCTTTCCGCCGCACGATGTAGTACAACACCCGGTCCAACAACGGAACGCCCGAAGACATCGCGTCGCGGAATTTTTTTTCAAACACATCCATTTCGGCCTCGATCGGCCGGCGTATCATCTCGACTGCACCCATAGACTTGTTTTTCCCTGCATTTTCCCTGCGGGGAAAGGGGTAAAGATAATCATTCTTTTGCTTTCTCCCGCCCGGCCAACTGGCCGCACGCCGCGTCGATATCCCGTCCTTTGGAATACCGCACCACTACGGTAATCCCGGCCTGCTCCAGCACCTGCTGGTACATCTGCATCGATTGCGGCTTGGCCGCCCGGAAACGGGCGTCGCCGATGGCGTTGTATTCGATCAGGTTGACTTTCGACGGTGCCCGGCGGCAAAAACGCACCAAAGCCTCGGCATCCTCGCGGGTATCGTTGAGCCCGTCCCACACGATGTATTCGTACGTTACCCGATCGCGGGTACGCGCATACCAATAGGCCGCCGCTTCCGCCAGTTCCGCCAAGGGAAAAGCCTTGGCCACCGGCATGATCGTCTCGCGTTGCTGCTGAACGGCCCAATGAAGCGAAATGGCCAAGTGGAACTTCGCACCCTGGTCGGCCATCTGGCGGATCATCCGCGCATTGCCCGCCGTAGAAACGGTAATGCGGTGTCCGGCCATGCCCAAGCCCTCTTCGGAAGTGATCAGCCCAATGGCCCGGGACACCTCCGCGTAGTTGGCCGTCGGTTCGCCCATACCCATAAAGACGATGTTGGACAGCCCCCGACCGAAACGCTCGCGGCTTTGGGCCTCGGCCAAGGTTACCTGGTCGTAGATCTCTCCGGCCGAAAGATCCCGCACACCACCCATGCGCGCCGTAGCGCAAAACGCACACCCCATCCGGCAACCGCTTTGGCACGACACACAAACCGTCGTACGGTCTTCGGCCGGGATCAACACGCTTTCCACCACCGCGCCGTCATCGAGGCGGATCGCATTTTTTAGCGTGCCGTCTTCGGACACCTGCGAAGTTACCGCGGCGATACGTCTGATGTAAAATTCCTGCCCGAGCGCCTCCCGCACCGAAGCCGGAAGGTCGGTCATCTGCGCAAAATCCGTCGCCCCCTTCTGCCACAGCCAGCGGTGCACCTGTCCCCCTCGGTAAGCGCCCCAGCCCCTTTCGGCAAAGAACGCACGGAGTTGCTCCCGGGTGAGGGTTCGAATGTCTTTCCGGTCGTTTTGATCCATGAAAGCAAATGTAGTGAAAAGCCGCCACACCGACGAGGAAGTACGCAAAGTTTTCTCGTCCAAACAGGCCGAAACATCCGCTGATGCGAAAAAAAGGCCGCCTTTCCCGCCGGAAAGACAGCCTCAAGAGAACCGTTTCCCCCGCCCCACCCGGGCAAGGGATAGCTCGGACGACTACAAACGATCCTTGACCCCGTTGCCCGGAAAGTGCATGCCGGCCGTTGTGAGCTCGTTCTGTCTTATGTAGTCGATGTATCGCTTTCGGGTCTCGGCCGCTTGCTTCGGATCGCTGTCGTAGCTCGGACAGATGTCGAGGTCCTGTATTTGCAGGTCAAAACCGTGGATCAGGTCGCCCGCCACGAAGATCCGTCCTATCTGATAGACCGTATGTCCGGGCGTATGTCCCGGGGCCGCCAGAGCCTTGACCCCGAGCGGCAATTCGTCGGCATAGAGAAACCGGTGCAGACGCCCTTCGTAGGCCGCCAGAGCCTGCATCGCCATCTCCGCTCCTTCGCCCTCCATCGCCGACCACGCCGCATATTCCTCCTCGGGAGCATACACTTGAGCCCGGGGGAACACCGCGCTGTCGCCATCGACCACCCCTCCTATATGGTCGCCATGAAAGTGCGTCAGCATGACAAGGTCGATCTCTTCCGGTTCGATACCTGCGGCCTTCAAGCGTTCGAGCATCTTGCCACCCCGTGCAGCGCCGTTGCCCGTATCGAAGAGAATGTTCTTCCCCTGCGTGCGGACTACAAAGCAACTGATCGACGAAGGCACCGAACCTTCGGGTGAAAGACACTCCACCTTTGCCGAATCGGCCTGTCCGTAGAAAAGTTTGTTGGGCATACGCTTCTCGCCCTCGCTGTCCTTCAAGGTTACCAAAGTGAGCGATCGACCTTTTGTACCGTTACTCCTTCGGGGGTCTGCTGCTCGATGCCGGTATCGGTAGCCGCAGCGCCGGTGCGGGCATCGCCACACGAAGCTACTGCCAACAGCGCCGCCGAAGCGGCGATCATCCGTATTGTTTTCATAAGCCTTGATGGTTTTGTTATTTTTTGGCCAATCACAAGGTAAAAATAGGCAAAGGCAGGCGCTGCAGCAAGGGGAGGGGCGAAGTTTTCAGGTTCGAGAGGGTCTCGTTTTTCCTCCACAAACGCGAACTTCACATAAAAAAAACATCCAAACGCAAACTCTCCCGGAAAATACCGACCTTTGCCGCAAAACGAAAGTCCCTCTGCCCAATGAAAGGTATCGTGATGCGCACCACCGGCCTTTGGTGCACCGTAATGGATGAAACCACCCGACAGACCTACGAATGCCGGATCCGGGGCAACCTGCGCCTGCGCGGCATCAAAAGCACCAATCCGGTCGCCGTAGGCGACCGGGTGGAATATACCGTCAGGGCAGACGGACAGGACGGACTCGTGCAGGAGATCGCCCCGCGCAAAAACTTCATCGTCCGCCGTTCAGTCAAGCTATCCAAGCGCACCCACATCCTGGCTGCCAACATCGACACCGCATTTCTGGTCGTTACTCTCGATTTCCCTCCCACTTCCACCACGTTCATCGACCGTTTTCTGGCCACGGCACGCGCCTACCGCATCGACGCCGTATTGCTGTTCAACAAGATAGACCTCTACGACGACGACGCCCTGTCCCGCGTCGAAGAACTCGAAACCCTCTACCGGAACATCGGCTACCCCTCCCTTCGCACCAGTGCCCGCACCGGGGAAAACATCGACCAGCTTCGCGAGAAGATGCAACATCGCACCACGATGTTTTCCGGACATTCCGGCTCGGGAAAAAGCAGTCTGGTCAATGCCGTCGAAAGCACCCTGAACCTCAAAACAGCCGAAATCTCGACCGTACACCACCAAGGGCAGCACACCACCACCTTCGCTCAGATGTTCCCCTTGTCCTTCGGCGGATACGTGGTCGACACCCCCGGCATCCGCGGATTCGGACTGGTGGACATGGATCCCCATGAAGTCGGGGACTATTTTCCCGAAATATTTGCCTTAAAGGGCGATTGCCGCTTCCACGACTGCCTGCACACCGACGAACCGGATTGTGCCGTCGTACGCGCCGTCGAGCAGGGCCGCATCGCCCCCTCGCGCTACACGAGTTACCTCGGCATCCTCTCGGAAGACGACGGTCCCTACCGGGAAGACCCTTACAAATAATTCCAGCCGACGACAAATGTCCGGATTTTATAAAACCGTATGACCTTTCGGCAGCTGCATGGTGCGAAAACTTCGTTCTCCCCCTTGCCGCGACGTTCGCCTTTTCCTATCTTTGAAACCGAAAAACCCTTAAACGGGACAACCCGTCTAAAAATAAAGATGGAAATCTTTTGGATCATCATCGTCATCGCCATGCTCGTCGTGGGGCTATTGGGGACGTTCATCCCCGTGCTGCCCAGTACGACCATCGGATGGATCGCCATGCTGATCCTCTACCTCATCTCGGACGATGCGCTTTCGGGACAAACCATGATCTGGGTTACCGCAGCAGCCGTAGTGGTGCAACTGTTGGATTTCATCCTTCCGCTCTGGGGCGTGAAGATATTCGGCGGCACCAAGAAAGGCGTCCGCGGAGCCACCATCGGGCTTATCGTAGCCTCCGTGTGGTCCTTCACCCCGTTCACCTTCCTGTTTCCGGGCTTTCTGGCCATTCTCGTCTTCCCCATCATCGGAGCTTTCATCGCCGAATTGGTCGCCGACCAGGGCGACTTCTCGAAAGCCCTCGGCGGAGCAATGGGATCCCTGCTGGGATTTTTCCTGACCGTCGGGTTCAAGTTTGCCCTGATCGTCTGGTACCTCTACCTGGTGGTGGACTACCTCGTCATCTCCTGACACCCGCACCTACCCCTCGGAAAAACACCCCGACCCGCGCGCCCGGCATCCCCTTTTCCCGGAAATTTTGCACAAGATCCAGTAATCACTCCCCCAATCCGCCTCAGGCAGCCTCCTCCTAAAAGTTCTTCCACGCCAAACACCCGCTCACACATTCGAGCGTTCTTTTTTACAAAAAAACAGGATAATACCAGCTGACAAACAACCATTTACTTCTAAAAACACCTTTTGAAAAAGGGCATAAAAAAAAGAACTTGACAAAAAGCCTGTCAAGTCCTAAAAACTAACCTATACTAAAAAACTACAACTATGAAACTACTACTAACTACTTTCTACTTGTACATGACAAAGGTACGGCAAAACACCCATACTTGTCAATAGTCCGATGGTTAAATTTCGCTATTTCCCGCACATTTAACATTCTCCCCTCTCCACAAGCCCCACAGAGCCTCTCTTTGCACTCCCGGGTCCGGAAAAGGATCGACCTTGCGCAGTTTAGTCGATCCACTCGAAACCGGTATAAGGCACCAGCGCCTTCGGGATACGGATCCCCTGCGGAGTCTGGTTGTTCTCCAGCAAAGCGGCCACGATACGCGGCAAGGCCAGCGAAGAACCGTTGAGCGTATGGGCCAACTTCCGCTGTCCGTCGGCCGTCTTGTAACGCAGATGCAGGCGCGTAGCCTGGAACGTTTCGAAATTGGATACCGAACTTACCTCCAGCCAACGTTTCTGTGCGGCGGAAAACACCTCGAAGTCGTACGTAATGGCCGAGGTAAAGCCCATGTCGCCTCCGCAAAGGCGCAGGATATGGTACGGAAGTTCCAACTTGCGCATCAAGCCCTTGACGTGTTCCAGCATCTGGTCGAGTGCCGCATAAGAATCCTCCTGGCGTTCCACCCGGACGATCTCCACCTTGTCGAACTGGTGAAGACGGTTCAGCCCGCGCACATCCTTACCGTACGAACCGGCCTCGCGGCGGAAGCAGGGCGTATAGGCCGTGCATTTGACCGGAAGGTCGGCCTCGGCGAGAGTCTCTTCCCGGAAAATATTGGTTACCGGTACTTCTGCCGTAGGGATCATGTAGAGGTTGTCCGGCATGTTATGGTACATCTGCCCCTCCTTGTCCGGCAACTGCCCCGTACCGTAACCGGAGGCTTCGTTAACCATGTGCGGAGGTTCTATTTCCAGATAACCGGCTGCCGTGTTGTGATCCAGGAAGAAATTGATCAGCGCACGCTGCAGACGTGCACCTTTGCCCTTGTACACCGGGAAACCGGCTCCGGTGATCTTCACACCAAGTTTGAAGTCGATGATGTCGTACTTCTCGGCCAAATCCCAGTGCGGCACCGCTCCTTCGTACAACTCGGGCATATTTCCTTCTTCGAACACCACCTGGTTGTCTTCCGCACCGAACCCCTGGATCACCTGTTCGCAAGGCACATTCGGGATCAGATACAGCAATTCGCGAAGCTCTTTTTCCACCCCGGACAAACGCTCCTCCAGGGTCTTGGACTCAGCCTTGAGTGCCGTTGTCTTTTCCTTGAGCGCTTCGGCCTCCGCGCCGCGTCCCTGGCGGAAGAGTCCCCCGATCTGCTTGGCAATGGCGTTTTGCTCGGCCAGATTCGCATCGAGCGACGTCTGGGTCGCTTTTCTGCGGTCGTCCAACTCGAGGACCTTTTCTATCATTTCCGGTGCTTTCTCCAGATTGCGCTTGGCCAACCCGTCGAGCACCCGCTGCTTGTTTTCCCGGATGAAATTGACTTGTAGCATACCTTATTTTTGTCTTAAAGACACGGCCGGGTTTTCGCCGCACGCGGCATCCCGCCCCAGGGCCGGGTCATTTTCTTTCGCGGGTCAAAATTACTAACTTTTGCGCGCAAAATCACGCCCGGGGCCACCTATTTTTATTCATTCAAAAAAAAACGGCCTGCTAACGCATAAACCGTTATCTTTGCAAGGATAGAAAAAAAACACACGCATACGCCATGTTGGTAAAAACGTACGGAAGCGCCGTCGAAGGCATCTCGGCCGTTACCGTTACCGTCGAGGTCAATATCTCGCAGGGAGTGGGATACAACCTGGTCGGTCTGCCGGACAATGCCGTCAAGGAGTCCTCGCACCGCATCAACGCCGCCTTCGAGACCAACGGCTTCCGCTGGCCGGGCAAAAAGATCACGGTCAACATGGCACCGGCCGACATGCGCAAGGAAGGCGCATCGTTCGACCTGCCGATCGCCATCGGCATCCTGGCCGCCTCGGGACAGATCCCGGACGAACCCGCCGCCCACTACATGATCATGGGCGAACTCTCACTCGACGGCTCGCTCAAAGGCATCCGGGGAGCGCTCCCCATCGCCATCCAAGCGCAGGAGAAAGGCTTCCGGGGCATCATCCTCCCCCGCGAGAACGCCCGCGAAGCCGCCGTGGTGGAAGGCCTGGAAGTGTACGGCATGGACACCCTCGAAGAGGTTACCTCCTTTTTCAAAGGCACCTACGAACCCGAAGCCGAACACGTAGACCTCCAGGCCCTGTTTTACGAAAACGAAAACCGCTCTGGGCTGGACTTTGCCGATGTGAAAGGCCAGGAAAACATCAAGCGCGCCCTGGAGATCGCGGCCGCCGGCGGGCACAACGTCATCATGGTCGGGCCTCCCGGCAGCGGAAAGACGATGCTGGCCAAACGCATCGCAACCATCCTGCCGCCTATGACCCTTTCCGAAGCGCTGGAGACCACCAAGATCCATTCGGTCGCCGGCAAGATCTCCGCCCACAGCGGACTGATGACCGTACGGCCTTTCCGCAGCCCGCACCACACCATCTCCAACGTAGCGATGGTCGGGGGCGGCCAATACCCCCAGCCGGGCGAAATCTCCCTGGCACACAACGGCGTGCTGTTTCTGGACGAACTGCCCGAATTTCAAAAATCCGTGCTCGAGGTCTTGCGCCAACCGCTCGAAGACCGCATCGTGACCATCTCCCGGGCGCGGCAGTCGGTCTGCTTCCCGGCCTCGTTCATGCTCATCGCCTCGATGAACCCCAGCCCTTCGGGCGGCTTTGCCGACCCGACGAAGGCCTTCTCTTCGTCGCCGGCCGAAATCCAGCGCTACCTCAGCAAGATCTCCGGGCCGCTGCTCGACCGGATCGACCTGCACATCGAAGTCGAACCGGTCAATTTCGACCAGCTCTCCGACGAACGTCGCGGAGAACCCTCCTCGGCCATCCGGGCCCGGGTGGTCCGCGCGCGCCAGACCCAGCAACGCCGCTTTGCCGACCGGCCGGGCATCACCTGCAACGCCCAGATGGACACCCGCTCCCTCGACGAGTTCTGCCGCCTGGACGACCGCTCCCGCGCACTGCTCAAGACCGCCATGGAACGCCTCTCGCTTTCCGCCCGCGCCTACGACCGTATCCTGAAGGTATCCCGCACCATCGCCGACTTGGCCGAACGGCAGGACATCGCCCCCCAGGACGTAGCCGAAGCCATCCAGTACCGCAGTCTGGACCGCGAAGGCTGGCTGGGCCAAAACCGTTGATTTTCCGACCATGAACCACGACTATACCGTATCCGCCGCCTTGCCCACCGACCTGGAAGCGATCCTGGAGATCCTCCGTCTGCGTCAGCAGTGGCTCTCCGAACGCCACATCGTCCAATGGGAAGGCTACGAAAATTTCTTCCCCCGCAGTTACTTCGAAGGGAAACTGGCCGAAGGGAAACTCCTCGTAGCCCGCGACACCTCGGGCACGGTCTGCGGACTGATCGCCCTGGCCGACCAGGACCCCTACTGGGTGGGCAAGGAACGCCCCGGCGCCCTTTACCTGCACAACCTGGCTTCCGCCCCCGGAGCGCGGGGCGCCGGAGCGGCCCTGTTGGACTATTGCCAACAGTGGGCCCAGGAACATGGCTACCAAGTCCTCCGCCTGGACTGCCGGGCCGACAACCAGGCACTGAACGAGTACTACTCCGCCCGCGGGTTCCGTCCCGTTGGCTTCTGCACCGACCGCACGCACCGGGGGACCCTTCGGGAAAAGGAATTGTAAATACAACACACAAAAAAAACGGATATATGAAAAGAAAACGAATCCTCATCGCAGCAGCCGTCTGCGCTTTGCTGGCGAGCTGCGCGACCAAACAACAGGAACACATGAATCCATTTTTCTCCGCGTACGACACTCCGTACCAAGTGCCTCCCTTCGACCGGATCACCAACGAAGACTACAAGCCGGCTTTCCTGGAAGGCATCCAACAGCACAGTGCCGAGATCGACTCGATCGTGGCCAACCCCGAAACGCCCACCTTTGAAAACACGGTGCTGGCCTACGAAAACTCCGGCGACCTGCTCTCCCGGGTATCGATGGTCTTCTTCAACATCACCGAAGCCAATACCAACGACACCCTGGATGCCATTGCCGAGGAAGTTACCCCGCTGCTCACCGCCCACTACGACAACATCGCCCTCAACGAGGGGCTGTTCCAGCGCATCAAATACGTGTACGACCACCGCGACTCGCTCGGTCTGACGGGTGAGAAAGCCCGCCTGACGGAAAAACTGTACAAAGGCTTCGAGCGTTCCGGCATCAACCTGCCCGAGGACAAGAAAGCCCGCCTGCGCGAGATCAACTCCGCTCTGGCCTCCCTTTCGCTCACCTTCGGCAACAACGTGCTCAAGGAGACCAACGACATCGTCATCCGCCTGGGTGAAAACGACCTCGACGGCCTGCCGGAAGCCGTAAAAGCCTCGATGGCCGCCGATGCCAAGGCACTGGGCGAGGAAGGCTACGTGGTTACGATGCAAAAACCCAGTTGGATTCCCTTCGTTACCTACTCCACCCGCCGCGACCTGCGGGAAAAGGTGATCGAAGGCTACGTACAGCGCTGCGACCGCAACAACGACGCCGACAACAAAGCGATCGTCGACTCGATGGTCAACCTCCGGGTGGAAAAAGCCCAACTGCTGGGCTTTGACAACTGGGGAGCCTACATGCTGGACGAGAACATGGCCAAGACCCCCCAGGCTGCTTACCAGCTGATGTACCAGGTGTGGAAGCCCGCCCTGAAAAAGGCCAAGGAAGAACTCGCCGAGATCCAGGCCTACATCGACCGGGAAGGCGGCGATTTCCGTGCCGAGCCGTGGGACTGGTGGTACTACGCCGACAAGATCCGCTCCGAAAAGTACAACCTCTCCGAGGAGGACACCAAACCCTACTTCACGGTCGATAACGTCACCAAAGGCATCTTCACCGTCTGCAACAAACTCTACGGACTGACCTTCCGCCAGCGCGATGACATGCCGGTGTTCCATCCCGATGTACGGGTCTTCGAAGTGTACGACGACCGCGACACCCTGATGGGCATCCTCTACTGCGACTATTACGTACGCGCCAGCAAACGCCCCGGAGCCTGGATGACGGACTACCGCAGCGAGAAATACGTGGACGGAGTACGCCGCATTCCGGTGGTATCGCTCACCACCAACTTCCCCAAACCGGTGGGAGACACCCCGCCGATGCTGTCCATCGACGACGTGAAGACCTACTTCCATGAGTTCGGTCACTGTCTGCACAGCCTGCTCACCGACGTCCAATACGAAAGCCTGGCCGGTACCAACGTACAGCACGACTTCGTGGAACTCTTCTCCCAGATCATGGAACGCTGGGCCATGCACCCCGAAGTACTCCAACTCTACGCCACGCACTACCAGACGGGCGAAGTCATCCCCGACTCGCTGGTAAACAAAATCCGTCAGGCCGACACCTACGGGCAAGGTTTCGCCACGACCGAATTCCTGGCAGCCGGTATTCTGGACATGGACTGGCACACGCTCGACAAGGTGGAAAAACGCGACGTGAACGCCTTTGAAAAAGCCTCGATGGATCGCATCGGACTGATCTCCGAAATCTATCCCCGCTACCGCAGCCCGTACTACAGCCACATCTTCTCCGGAGGATATTCGGCCGGATATTACGCCTACCTGTGGGCAGAAGTGCTGGATGCCGACGCTTTCGACTCGTTTGCCCGCAACGGCATCTTCGACCCGCAAACGGCCCACGACTTCCGCTACAAGATGCTCTCCAAGGGCGACACCGAAGATGCCATGGTGCTGTTCCGCGACTTCAAAGGCCGCGAACCCTCGGTCGAGCCGCTGTTGCGCAGCCGGGGCTTCATCCAGTAAATCCCTATCGGGATCCGTTTCGGCCGGGAATCCTCCCGGCCGAAATTGATTTTCCCGTACCGACACCACATCTGTCCAAGGCAGGCTTTCCAAAAAGTCTTCCGCAGCAGACTGCTCACATTTCCTACCTGCCCACGGCTTTCCCCGTGGGGAAAACATCCGCTCGAAAGCGGATTCCTCCGAGCGAAATTCACGAAAAAACGCCATAAAAAATGAAAAAACTACTCCGCAACCTGAGTTTCTGGGTCTTTGCCGCAATGATCCTGGGCATCCTCGTAGGCTATCTGATGGGACCCTCGGCTCACGTGCTGGCGCCTTTGGGCACCCTCTTCATGCAACTGATTCAGATGCTGGTCGTCCCGCTGGTCTTCATATCCATTGTCAGCGGCGCAGCCACCCTGGGCGGAAGCCGCTCCGCCGGCCGCATCGGGGTAACGAGCATCGGTTACATCCTGGTCACCACCCTCATATCGACCGTCCTGGCCATCCTGATCGGATCGTGGCTTGCTCCCGGCAGCGGGCTGGATGCCAGCAGCATCGACCTGCTCGCCTCGCAAAACACCACCGACATGAGTGCGCCGCCTTCGCTCACCTTCTGGGGGACGATCATCGGCATGATCCCGGCCAACCCCGTCCGCGCCCTCACCGAAGGGAACATCCTGCAGATCATCGTCTTCGGACTTTTCCTCGGATTCGGCATCTCGACGCTGGCCGCCGGCAAGAAAGAACCCGTCATCCGGGGAGTGAACTACCTGCTCGAAGCCCTGATCTGGTGCATCAACAAAGTGATGCTCGTCGCTCCGCTGGGCGTCTTCGGTCTGATGGCCGACGCTACCGGCACCTTCGGCTTCGACATCCTGCTCTCGGTAGCCAACCTCCTGTGGGTGGACATCATCGTGGTACTGGCCATGGGTCTGGGCATCTACCCGCTGACCATCGCTTTGTTCTCGCGCACACCGGTCACCCACTTTTTCCGCTCGATGGCCGAGCCGCAGATCGTCGCCTTTTCCACCTCTTCGTCCATGGCCACCCTGCCGGTGAACATGGAGACGGTTGAAAAGAAACTCGGCGTATCCAAGCAGGTTACCTCCTTCGTCATTCCCTTGGGAGCGACCATCAACATGACCGGCAATGCCATCTACTACACCCTGGTGGCTTTGTTCTTCGCCCAGTTGTACGGCATCGACCTCAACCTGGGGCACTACATCGCCATCTCCATCACCGCATCGCTGGGTTCGGTCGGACAGGCCGGCGTCCCCGGCCCCACGCTCATGGTGGTAGCGGTACTGGCTTCGGCAGGGATTCCCCTCTCGGGTCTTCCCCTGCTCTTTGCCCTGGACCGGATCTTCGACATGATCCGCACCGTGCTCAACATCACGGGCGATGCCGCCTGCGCCGTAGTTACCGACTACTTGTGCGGCAAATCCCGACGCGATGCCGCCCCGCAAACACCCGCTCGGGAATAAACCGGCTTTTTGCTTGCCCGCACACATCGGGGAACACCCACGAAGAATTTCCCGGCGCTGTCAAGCCCGAAAACTTGGCCTCCGACTTGTCACTACGCCCGGCATTTCTTACCTTTGTTGCAAGAGGTCCGGGAAAATCGAACGCCCGGTCTTTGAAAAAAAACAAACCGTAAAACAAACACTTACACCCCATCATGGAACTAATAGGCACGATCAAGAAAATATCGCCCGTTCAGCAGATCACCCCGACGTTTTCCAAACGCGAATGCGTCCTGCTCACCGACGAAATGTATCCGCAAACCATCCTGGTAGAATTTGCCCAAAGCCGCGCCGCACTGCTGGACGGGTTTACCGAAGGACAATACGTACGCGTCTCCATCAACCTGCGCGGCCGTGAATGGACCGATCCCCGGACCGGAGAAGTCCGCTACTTCACCACGGTAGGCGGATGGCGCATCGAAGCCGCCACTCCCGGCGCCGCACAAGGCGCTCCCGCCCCTGCCAATCCTTTTGCCGCACAGAGCGCACCGGCTGCCGCGCCCCAAGCACCCCAGAACCCCGCTCCCGCTGCTCCCACTCCTGAAGAGGACGACCTGCCGTTCTGATCCCGCATGGAGTCCGCTCCCGCCAAAGGCACCCTGTACCTGATCCCCTGTTTCATCGCCGAAACGGACTATCGGGAAGTATTGCCGGAAAAAATACGCGAAGTCGTCGCCCCGCTGCAATACTTTGCCGTAGAAAACATCCGCTCCGCCCGGCGGTTTATCCGTCGCATCCTGCCCGACAAGCCGATCGACCCCTTGACCTTCTACGACATCGGGAAACGGTCGGATCGTGCCGTCGCGCGGGAAGCGCTTGCTCCCTGCCTGCAAGGATTCGACCTGGGGGTCATCTCCGAAGCCGGTGTCCCGGCCGTCGCCGACCCCGGAGCACGCGTGGTACGCGAAGCGCACCGCTTGGACATCCCCGTGGTGCCCCTTAGCGGTCCCTCTTCGCTGCTAATGGCCCTGATGGCCTCCGGGCTCTCCGGACAGAACTTCGCTTTCAACGGCTACCTGCCCATCGACCCCACCGCACGAGCCAACCGCCTGCGCCAGTTGGAAAAACGGTCCGAAGCGGAATCCTCCGCCCAACTGTTTATCGAGACCCCGTTCCGCAACGGGCAAATGCTGCAAGCCATCCTCAGCGCTTGCTCCCCCACCACCCTGCTCACCGTTGCGTGCGATCTGACTTCGCCCCAGCAGTACATCCACACCCGCAGCATCGCCCGTTGGCGCAGCCAACCGCCCGAGGGTATCGACCGCCGTCCCACCGTATTCATCCTCCAGAAACTCCGCCACGATGATTGACACCTCTTGGGAAGACATCGCCGCCGACATGCTCGCCCGGACGGAAAACATCACACTGGCTTCCCTCGACCAGGGAGGCTTCCCCCGGCCCGTTCCCATGAACCGCCTGTCCCACCAAGGGCTGCGCACCGTATGGATGACCACGGAATATGGCGGGGAAAAAGCCCGACACTTCCTCCGCGATCCCCGCGCCGGCCTGTGCTTCTACACCGAACGGGGCAGCGTTTCACTCACCGGCGAGGTCGAAGTGCTACGCGAACCCTCGCTGCTCGAATCCTTCTGGCAGGAAGGCTTCCGCCGGTACTTCCCGCAAGGAGCCTCCGATCCTCAATACTGTCTGCTGCGCTTTACCGCCCTGCAAGGCAAAGGCTGGATAGACGGCTCTTTCCACGCTTTCCGATGGGAACGATAAAACCTGCCCGTCCCCTCACCCCCGAGGAAATCCTCGCCCGGATGGAGCGCTACTGCGCCTACCAGGACCGCTGCCTGCGCGAAGTGCGCACCAAGTTGCAACAATACTCCCTCACCCCCTCGCAGCAGCAGGCCATCCTCACCCGCCTGACCGAGGAACGCTTCGTCGATCAGGCCCGCTTCGCACAATCTTTCGCCCGGGGCAAACACCGCCTCAAACAATGGGGGCGCCTGCGCATCGAACGCGAACTCCGCGCCCGGGACATACCCGAGGCACTCATCGCCTCGGCTCTCGAAGAAATCGAACCCCAGGAGTACGACCGGAACTTCGAGCGCCTCTTCCTCCAGCGCGTCGAAGCCGTCGGAGGGCTGTCTTCCACTGCACAAGTGGCCAAAGTGTACCGGTATCTGCTCGCCCGGGGCTACGACCCGGCAGACATCTGGGAGGCCATAAATGTTAAAAGAAGCGAAAAGAACGGAAAGCCTTGATTTTTACCCTACCTTTGCACCGCGAAAATTTCGCCGAGGAGGAAAAATTTGGCTGATTGCGACCTCTGAAAAAAAATGCTAAAACAGCGTTGGCTGCTTCGTTTTTTTCACGGTTTGATCTTCTCCCCTGTTTTTTCTTCCCCACCCGCGAAACCGAGCAAAAACAGTTTACCGTCGAATTTTTATTCTGAAAAAAGAATGGCTTATTTATTCACATCGGAATCGGTTTCCGAAGGGCATCCCGACAAGATCGCCGACCAGATCTCCGACGCGCTGCTGGACAATTTCCTGGCGTATGATCCCCAATCCAAAGTAGCCTGCGAGACGCTGGTAACAACCGGCCAGGTCGTTATGGCCGGTGAAGTCAAATCCGACACGTACATCGACCTGCAAAGCGTAGCCCGCGATGTGATCAACCGCATCGGTTACACCAAAGCCGAATACCGTTTCGACGGCGACTCCTGCGGTGTGATCTCCATGATCCACGAACAGTCGGACGACATCAACCGCGGCGTGGATGCACAAAACGCAAAGAACGAAAACAAGGAACAGGGTGCCGGCGACCAGGGCATGATGTTCGGCTACGCCAGCCGTGAGACGAGCAACTACATGCCGCTCCCGCTCGAACTCTCCCACCGCATCCTCAAGGAGCTCTCGCTCATGCGTCGCGAAGGGACCGAGATCCCTTACCTGCGGCCCGATGCTAAAAGCCAGGTAACCATCGAATACTCCGACGACAACATTCCCCAGCGTATCGACACGATCGTCGTATCGACCCAGCACGACGAATTCGATACGGACGACCAGCGGATGCTTGCCAAGATCAAATCGGACATCATCGAAAAACTCATCCCGCGCGTAAAAGCCAAGTGCGAACCCGAGATCCAGCGCTTGTTCACCGATCACATCACCTACCACGTCAACCCTACCGGCAAGTTCGTCATCGGCGGTCCGCACGGGGATACTGGTCTGACCGGGCGTAAGATCATCGTGGACACCTACGGTGGAAAAGGCGCACACGGCGGCGGAGCTTTCTCCGGGAAAGACCCCTCGAAGGTGGACCGTTCGGCCGCTTATGCCGCCCGTCACATTGCCAAAAACCTGGTAGCCGCCGGAGTAGCCGACGAGGTACTGGTGCAGGTATCCTACGCCATCGGCGTGGTGGAGCCCACCTCTATCTGCGTAAACACCTACGGGACTTCGCACGTGGACTTCTCGGATGGAGAGATCGCCAAGATCGTCAAAGGCATCTTCGACATGCGTCCCTCGGCCATCGAACGCCGCCTGAAACTGCGCAACCCCATCTACCAGGAAACCGCTTCCTACGGACATGTCGGCCGCGAACCGATGGTGGTCACCAAACATTTCCACTCGGACTATTTCGGCGACAAGGACCTCGAAGTAGAACTTTTCACCTGGGAAAAACTCGACTACGTGGACAAGGTCAAAGCCGCTTTCGGGCTCTGATCCCCACGCAATCCGATAAGAAATCCCGCCTGGCTTCACCAGGCGGGATTTTTTTTCGAGATAAAACAGGATGTTTTATCAGACATCCGCTAATGAACATCCAACACCTTGGTATCCACGTCATAGTGATACCCGGCTTCCAAGGTTCTTCCCGGACGGGGAAAATCGAACGAAAGCAAGGTTCCGTCGGCCAAATGCACATAAACATCCACCGACACATCTCCCGTAACAGCCGGAAAGACCAGCAGATGTGCATAGACGCTTTCCCCACTCTGCAGCAACACCGGAGTCTGCCACGAACGCTTGAGTTCCGATGCCGGTGAATAACAATTGATCTTCGATTTGTCATCCCGATCGATATACATCATCGCCGAAAACGGAGTTGCACCGTTTGCCGCCACTACCTTCACGCTATCCAAATAGACTTCCTGTCCTGTCGTATTGGTGCCCAACTGGATCGGTATCCCCACCATGGCACTGGTATGCACCAACGAGATCGATCCTTCCGCACTCCCCTGCTCGATGTAAAGCGTTCCGGGGGAATACATCGAAGCCGACTGCAACCCCGTAGGATCAAACTGACTGACCTGCGAGATCAACGAAACCGAAAACACCAACGAATCCACCGTAGACATCATTGTCATCATATCCAGTTTCGGATTGACATACACCACATCGTACTCTCCGGCCGGCAGATCCCGCCCCATGTTCCACCCGGAAGCCCGATAATCCTTGTTGTACACAAAATCCGCCTGCGTATTGTGATCCGACAAGGACTGCGGGTCGAGATTCAACGTATAAGGGTATTCCCAAGCGGATTGCGGATTCCTGGGCAACAAGAACAGACAATCGCTCTGCGACCATTCGATCGTAGAATGGTCTCCTTCGAGAGCCAAACGGGTCTTGGGGGTGGACACCGTCAAACGAAACCCATCCCCAGCCAAAGGCCGATCCTCCTTTTGACACGCAGACAACAGCATCAAAAGCAGCCCAAAGGACAAAAAAACAGAACTCTTTTTTAGCTTTTTCATTTTACTTTCCTCTTTTTCCAGGGGCAACTCTTCCTGCATGATTTTCCACCGGATATAAGTCGTTCCTTTTCGTAAGAAAGATACAACATAAAACATCCCGAAAATCATTTTTTTTTGATATTAACATTATTGGTTTTACAAACAGCCCTACAACAGGCCGAAGTTCCCTCCCAGCGCCCCCGTTTCTCCCATCCAACCGCCCATCATTTGCACAAAAAAAGCGGCGAGGCCACTGCCTCGCCGCTTTTTTTGTGCAAATGATGCCAACGACTACGACTCGGGAGTGAGCGTAGCCGCTAGATATTCGCGGTTCATCCGGGCAATGTTCTCCAGCGAAACACCCTTGGGGCATTCCACCTCGCAAGCACCGGTGTTGGAGCAGTTTCCGAAGCCCTCGTGGTCCATCTGCGCCACCATGCTCTTCACACGACGCGTAGCCTCGACACGGCCCTGGGGCAGCAGTGCAAACTGCGATACCTTGGCACTGACGAACAGCATGGCCGAAGCATTCGGACAAGCAGCCGCACAAGCACCGCAACCGATGCACGAAGCAGCAGCAAAAGCCCGGTCTGCGTTCTCCTTCTTGATCAGGATCACATTGGCGTCGGTCTGGGTACCGGTTGTATTGACCGAAATAAAACCTCCGGCAGCCTGGATACGGTCGTAAGCCTTACGATCGACCATCAAGTCCTTGATCACCGGGAAAGCCTTCGCGCGGAACGGCTCGATGTAGATCGTGTCGCCGTCCTTGAACTTACGCATGTGGAGCTGGCAGGTCGTCACCCGACGTACCGGACCGTGCGGCTGACCGTTGATCACCAACGAGCAAGCACCGCAGATACCTTCACGGCAGTCATGGTCGAATACCACCGGCTCTTCTTTCTTTTCCACCAGCTGCTGGTTGAGCACGTCGAGCATCTCCAGAAAAGACATGTCGGGCGAAACACCGGTCATCTTGTACTCTTTGAGTTCGCCTTTGGCGTCGGGGCCGGCCTGACGCCATATCTTGAGGGTCAAATTCATATTTTCAGACATAGCTTTTTTCTTTTTAATCCGTTAAACACGACCATTACTTGTAGGAACGCTGCTGAACCTTGGTTTCCTCGTACACCAGCGGTTCCTTGTGCAGCACCGCGTTGTCGATATCTCCGGTCCACTCCCACGCCGAAACGAAGAAATAGTCCTGATCGTCGCGCTTGGCCTCGCCGTCTTCGGTCTGGTGTTCCACACGGAAGTGTCCACCGCAGGACTCCTCGCGCTGGAGAGCATCCATGGCCATCAACTGACCCAACTCCATGAAGTCAGCCACACGGCTGGCCTTTTCGAGTTCCGGATTGAGCATATCCTCGGTACCCGGCACGAATACATCCTGCCAGAATTCCTTGCGCAGAGCGCGGATCTCCACGATAGCCTCTTCCAAACCTTTCTTGTCGCGTGCCATGCCGACCTTCTCCCACATGATGTGGCCCAAGCGTTTGGCAAACGTATCGACCGTCTGGTTACCCTTGACAGCGAAGAGTTTCGAGAGTTTGTTGCGTACATTCTGCTCGGCCTGATCGAATTCCGGAAGGTTGGTCGGGATCGTACCCGTGTGGATCTCGTCGGCCAAGTAGTTGCTGATCGTATTGGGCAGTACGAAATACCCGTCAGCCAAACCCTGCATGAGGGCCGAAGCACCCAGACGGTTGGCACCGTGATCCGAGAAGTTGCACTCGCCGATCGCATAGCAACCCTTGATCGTGGTCATCAATTCGTAATCGACCCACAGACCACCCATCGTGTAGTGAACCGCCGGATAGATCATCATCGGGGTTACATACGGATCGTCGTCGGTGATCATCTGGTACATCTGGAAAAGGTTTCCGTACTTCTGCTCCACCACTTTCTTACCCAGGTCGTAGAGCTGCTCGGCCGTCGGGTTCTCGATACCCTGCTGGTGAGCTTCTACAGCACCGTAACGGTTGATGGCATACTTGAAGTCCAGATAAACCGCCTTGCCAGGTGCATTGACACCGAAACCTGCATCGCAACGCTCTTTCGCAGCGCGGGAAGCCACGTCACGGGGCACCAGGTTACCGAAAGCCGGATAACGGCGCTCCAGGTAAAAGTCGCGGTCTTCGTCCGGAATATCGGTCGGTTTCTTCTTGCCGGCGCGGATTGCTTCGGCATCTTCCTTCTTGGCCGGAACCCAGATACGACCGTCGTTGCGCAACGACTCGGACATCAGGGTCAGTTTCGACTGGTGGTCGCCCGTTACCGGGATACACGTGGGGTGGATCTGGGTAAAGGCCGGGTTGGCAAAATAAGCACCGCGCTTGAAGGCTGCCCAAGCTGCCGAACCGTTCGATCCCATTGCATTGGTCGAGAGGAAGAACACGTTACCGTAACCACCCGTAGCCAATACCACGGCGTGAGCCGAGTGACGCTCGATCTCACCGGTTACCATGTTACGCACGATGATACCGCGCGCCTTGCCGTCCACAACTACCAGGTCGAGCATGTCGTGGCGGTCGTACGGGGTGATCTTACCCTTGCCCACCTGACGCTGGAAAGCGGAATAGCAACCCAGCAGCAACTGCTGACCCGTCTGACCGGCGGCATAGAACGTACGGGAAACCTGCGCACCACCGAAGGAACGGTTGTCCAGTTTTCCACCGTAATCCCGGGCAAAGGGTACGCCCTGAGCCACGCACTGGTCGATGATGTGTCCCGATACTTCTGCCAAGCGGTAAACGTTGGCTTCGCGGGAACGGTAGTCGCCGCCCTTGATCGTATCGTAGTACAGGCGATAGGTGGAGTCGCCGTCGTTCGTATAGTTCTTATTGGCATTGATACCACCCTGGGCTGCGATGGAGTGCGCACGGCGGGCGGAGTCCTGATAGAAGAATGCCTTTACATTGTATCCCAACTCGGCCAAGGTAGCCGCTGCCGAACCGCCGGCCAGACCGGTACCTACCACGATGATGTCTATCTTGCGTTTGTTGGCCGGATTGACCAGGCGCACATGGTTCTTGTAGTTTTCCCACTTCTGCGCCAGAGGTCCCTGAGGGATCTTCGGATCGAGTATGTTTTCGCTCATTGTCTTTTCTTTCTTTTGGTTGAAATTCAGCTTACAATACGGCTACGTAACGGCTCCACAGGGCCACGAAGATAAAACCGAGGGAGATCACAGCGCAATACACCAGTGCGAGTTTCTGCAGGCACGGCAGCCAATTGACATAGGCCTGTCCGGTGGTCTGGAACATGGACCAGAAACCATGAGCCAGGTGTACCCCCAAGATGATAAACCACACGATGTACAATACGGTGTACAGAGCGCTGTTCTGGAACAGGCCGACCACCAACTGGTAGTCGTTTTCCACTCCGTCCGGCAGACCGGTGATCTGGATCTTCACCCAGAAGTTCACCATGTGCAGGACGATACCCAACAGGATCACGGTACCGGTAAGCCACATGTAACGCGAAGCCCAGGAAGAGGCAGCACCGTAATCGGCCTTTTTGTAACCGACGGGACGCGATGCGGAATTCTTCACGGCCAGGTACAACCCGTAAATGATGTGAATGATGAATCCCAGAGCCAGCACCGGTTGCAACCCGTACTTGATGAACGGAAGAGCCATAAAATGCGTCATGGCATTGTAGCTCTCTTCACCGCCCAACACGAAAAGGTTCAGCGTGAGGTGCAGCAACATAAAAATGACAAGAAATGCTCCCGTGATGGCCATAAACACCTTACGACCCAACGACGAGGAATAGAAACATTCTTTGCTCATGATTGATTGTGTTGTTTTTAGTAATTAATCTCGTGATGTATTTTAAGGCTTGCAAGTTACTTAAAATATCGATACGCCGCAGTTTTTTTCCCGAAAACATCGCACAGGAGAAAAATCAATATTTTTTCATTATTTTTTTGCAGAAGAAAATAAATTCCTATATTTGCACCGCTTTTCACTGCGTAACAGCAGACCGAAAGAGACTGCTTCAGTAGCTCAGTTGGTTAGAGCACATGACTGTTAATCATGGGGTCGCTGGTTCAAGCCCAGCCTGAAGCGCCAACAAAATCAAGCACTTGTGAAACTCTTCGCAAGTGCTTTTTTCATTTACCCCCTCTCTTTTTCAGATAAGACTCAAGACAAGCCCCCCCTTTCCTAACCGTTCCATCACCGCACAGTTCCGCCAGCCAATATTTTTTCAGCATATTCCTGCATCTCCCGGATAGCGGTAGACATTACCTTGGGCTTTTTGTCGAGCAGGCACCGAGCCATTGCCCGGGCCTTTTCCACCTGCCCCGTTTCATTGTACAGTTTTGTGAGCAGATAGAGCGGATAGTGCCGGTTGGGCAGGATGTAATAAGCCCTCCGATAACACTCCTCGGCTTTTTCCACCTGTCCCTGTGCCAAATAGTTATTGCCCATCAGGTTGTAAAACATCGGGTCGCTGCTGCGGGCAGCCCCTTCCGACAAGACCTCCGTACTCGCCTCATAGTGTTCCCGAGCCGCCAAAGCCTTTCCATAGGCGAACAGAAAACGGTCGTTGCGCCGGAAATACGGCATCAGCTTTTCAAAATCTTCGCCGTAATCCCCATACGCATAGCTCCCCACAAACGAAAGTTGCCGCCAGGAAACATACGCCCTCTTCCACCCTTGCGCCTCCCGGCAGACCATCCCGCAACCCACCAGCAGACCCAGCGCCAGCACCCCGACACGCCAACGTCCCACCCGCCAACGCGTTTCCCATGGAGCCGCCAAGGCCAGCAAAGCCACCGAAGAGATGCAGATCGGCAGCACGCTCAGCGGATAGGACGTCAGGGAAAAGACGAGCATCGCCACGATCGCCCCCAACACCCCCGCCTTACCCCTGTCCCGAAGGCAATACCTCACCGCCACTCCCACCAAGGTCAGCAGCAGCAACCCTCCCACCAGCCCCTCCTCGACCCCCACCTGGAGATATTCATTGAAGGCGTAAGCCGGGCTGTCGGCCGCCATTGCCTCCTGCGGATCAACACCCCGGCGGAAATATTCGTATTGAGCCTCGCCGTACGCCCCGGCAAAATTGCCCAATCCTACACCAAAGACCGGCTGCTGCGCCATCGCCTCCGCCGCAACCTTCCAAAGAAACAGCCGCCCCTCGGCCGATCCCCGTTTGAGATTGTAAACACCCGCCATAGCCGCCCCGGTCAGCACAACGAACACCGCCAGCAGGACAAAACCCTTTTTCCGGTTCTTGCGAAAATACTCCCTTGCCCGTCCCAACACATCGTACTGCCATGCGACCACCACGGCCACGCCCGCCAGGATCGCCAGCCAAGCCGAACGGCTCATCGCCGCCGGGATCACCAACATGGCCGCCACCAAAGCCCCTCCCGAAACGGCCACCATCAGGAGCGCACCGCTCCCCTCCCCGAACAGGATCCGCTTTGCCTTCTCCGCCACCTGTCCCCATCGGGACCTCCTCCGAGGAAGGTCAGCCTTGCCCCCGCAGAGTATCGCTCCGATGTTCTTCCACCGCGTTTCCGCCTGCGGCCACAAACTCAAAACAGCATACACCGCCAAGGGGACAGCCAGTGCTACGTATCCGGAAAACGGGCCCGGATTGAAAAAATGCCCGGTGATCCGATACAGCGCATGGTGGGAACGCTCCCAGCCGTACAACTGCATCAGCCCCACGAAGGCCTCCACCCCTGCAGCCACGACCAACGCTACAGGCAACAGCCTGCGCGCCACCGGCATCGCCTGAAGCCATATCCGCAGGCAGACATAAAACGCCCCCAAGAGCAACAGCAAGTACAACTTGATCTCAAAACCGTGCCCACGAACCAGGTAATTGACCGCCACATACCCCACGAACAAAACAACGAGCAGATCGAGAAGGCAGACCGCGTATCCCTTTCCCCTGCCGGCCAACACCCCCAGCCAAGTCATGGCGGCAAAAGCACCCTGTGCGGCAAAAAACCAGAAATATTTCCCGCTCACCATCCCGTTCCACAACTCGGGAGCCACGACAAATACCGTAGCCACCACCGCCAAGGCCGAAAGACTCCAGCATGCCGACAGAAGGACACTCGCTATTTTTCTCACCGTCATAAGTCGAGACTTTTAAAGAAACGATCCCAGCGTACCCCACCGTCATTCCGGTCCTTGGAGTAGAGGACGAACGGGACGACCCCGACGATGTACTCTTGCTGCAACAGCCCCCAGTAACGCGAATCGCGCGAATCGAACAGATTGTCCCCCGCCACGAAATAATAGTCGTTCTTCACCACATAGCGATCCACCGGATGCCCGTCGAGGCAATATTTCCCCTGCGAAGCCGCCATTTCCCCGCCGGTTTCCCACTCAATGAGACGCTTGTAAAATTCATAATTCCGCTCGTCCACAACGATCGTATCCCCTTCCCGGGGAATGTACAAAGGCCCGAAATCCTTGATGGTCCACCCATTGGGCCGGTCGGCCCGGGAAATGGACAACGGAAGGTTTTCGAGAGGAGTCCGGGAAAGCCGCTTCTGATCCCGAAGATTGCCCAAGGGGAGGTCGCAGCCTGCCACCTTGTAAAACCCGTTTACGATGGAAAGCGTATCCCCCGGCAGACCGAGGCAGCGTTTGACATAAAACGCCTTGTAGTTAAACCGAGCCTTGCTCCACGAATCGGCATACGGATAGTTGAACACGATCACATCATTGCGCTCTATCTCGCCATAACCGGGCAAGCGGATGTTTTCTACCGGGATCGTATCGCTGTCCAGGAAATCGAGATTTCTGAAGGTACGCGGGCCCAAACGTAGTTTGTTCACAAACACGACATCCCCCGGAACGATCGAAGGACGCATCGAACTGGTCGGGACCGGGAAATAGCCCAGCACCAGGATCTTCATTCCCGCCCAGAGTGCTACCAAAGCGAGAAAGATCCCCATTCCCCAAAGGATCGGCACGATGTATTCTGTCCAAAGGTGTTTCATTGGGAAAGACAAAAAGCCTCTTATCTTTACAAATGTAATCATAAGAAGCTTTTCCCGATCCGGTATTATAAAAAAATCAGTCTTTGTCCATCAATTTACGGATCTGCTGTTTGTAGAGTGCCAACATCTGCGCATTGTCGATCGGCGAACCGACCAACACTATCCGGTTGTCCC
>CABSLV010000011.1 GCA_902478645.1 uncultured Flavobacteriales bacterium
TCTATCTTTGGATAAGATAGGATGCGCCTCGGCAAACCCTCGGGGAAAAACTTCATTTTCCCACTCGCCTTTGCAACCGGCTTTCGCTATCTTTAGATAAGATAGGATGCGCCTCGGCAAATCCCTCGGGGAAAAACTTCGTTTCCCCCCGAGGGTTTGCACTCGGCTTTCTCTATCTTTGCCCATCGAACCAATCCACCTCGAAACATGCTGTCGATCATTGCCGCTATGGCAGTAGGAGTGGCGGCGGGATATGCCCTGCGCCACCGCCGTTGGACAAAATATCTGGACCGGGCGATCCTCGGGACAGTAGCTCTGCTGCTGTTCCTGATGGGGGTGTCGGTCGGCGGTAACCGAAGTCTGCTCGCCGGGCTGTCTTCGCTGGGGGTCGATGCACTCGTACTGGCCGCAGCCGGCACTCTGGGAAGCGTACTGGCCGGGGCTTGGGTCTATCGGAAAACCTTTAAAAACCGTTTGAACGCATGAAATCCAGCCTGGTGATCATCGGATGTTTCCTGCTGGGATGTTTGGTCGGTTACGCACAGTGGCTGCCGCAAAGCCTGGGCGAAGGCCGGTGGAGTACAGCGGTGCTCTTCCTGCTGATGGGTTTGGTCGGAATGAGCATCGGGAGCAACCCGCGCGTGAAAGAGATCGTGCGCAGCATCGGGCTTCGGAGTCTGTTGGTGCCTCTGTCCACCATCGGAGGGACCCTGATAGCCACAGCCTTGGTCAGCCTGCTGCTGTCCCGTTGGAGCGTTGCCGAGTGTATGGCGGTAGGCAGCGGGATGGGGTATTATTCCCTTTCTTCCCTACTCATTGCCGACTTGAAAGCCGCTGAACTGGGGGTTCAATCGGCTGCCGCTTTGGGAACGGTTGCCTTGATGAGCAATATCCTGCGGGAACTGTTTACTTTTCTGGGGGCGCCTTGGCTGGCCCGAACTTTCGGCCCGCTGGCCCCTATCAATGCCGGAGGAGCCACTACGATGGATTCTACTTTGCCGACGATCGTAGCCGCCAGCGGGCCTTCCTGGGCATTGACTTCCATCCTCCATGGTTTTCTGACCGACCTGTCGGTGCCCTTTCTGGTGACATTCTTCTGCAAGTGGTAATTTTTTTCGTCAGCGCGGGCAAGCAAAAGCCCCGGCTCCTGAGGAGCCGGGGCTTTTGCTTGCCCGCGCTGACGGCCGCCCTGCGAAGCGATCTTCACACGAGCCGATAAACGACGCATCAGCCGCATTTGGAATGGCCGCAGCTCTTGCAGATCAGACAGCCATTCTCGTAGATCAATCCGTTCGGGTCTCCGCACTCGGGACATTTCTTGTCCGCTGCGGCCGTCCCGTTGGGGATGTAACGTTTCAAGGCGCGCAACACGCCGTTCTTCCACGTGTTGAGGTTCTCGTCGTAGAGGTGCAGGTTGCCGATGAGTTCTACCGCATAATTGAGCGGCATCCCGTGGCGAAGCACTCCGGAGATCAGGATGGCGTAGTTCCAGTACTCTTTGTTGAACGAACGGGAGAGACCCTCGATGGTCGTACGGTAGCCTTCCTTGTCGGTATACTGGAAGTCGTAGCGCGAATTGCCTTCTTCGTCCTTTTCCTTGATGATCACACCTTTCTCCACGTACGAAGGCAGGTTGAACGCGTCCTCCATCCGGCCGGTAAAGATCTCGTAAGGACGCCCGTCCATCATACCGATCACAGCCAACCATTTTTCGTACTCGTTCTGGAAACGCACCACGTCGGCCTCCAGGCGTTTCGGACGGCGGATCAGGTCGCGCTCCATCTGACCGGCTCCCTTTATCGTTTTGGCTTCGGCATCCTTCTTGTCTTTCGAGTCGGAGGCTACCAGCACACCCGAGCGCGAACCGTCGCGATAAACGGTAATGCCCTTAAGACCTTGTTTCCAGCTTTCGAGATAAATCTCACCTACACGTTCTACACTTACGTCCGAAGGCAGGTTGATGGTCGATGAGATGGAGTGCGTGGTGTATTTCTGTACCAGGGCCTGCATCTGCACCCGTTTGAACCAATCGATCTCCCCGGCGGTGGATCCGGCATACGGCGAGAGGGAAATATCGTCCAGTCCCGACACCTGTTTCCACTTGGCCAGTCCCGGATGGAATACCTCGAACTCCTCGAATGCGTCGCCCATGTTGTCCACATAGTCGGCCTTTCCTTCGCTGCTTCCTCCGACGATCTTCCGACGACGTTTGTACGAAAGCATGAATACCGGTTCGATGCCCGAAGAAGTGCGGGTAAGCAAACTGATGGAACCCGTAGGTGCTACCGTCGAAAGCGAAATATTGCGGCGGCCTTCCTTCATCATCCGCTGGTAAATCTCGGGGAACTCCTTTTCGAGCATCTGGACAAATTCGGAGGTGTTTTCCCACTTGGGATCAAAACCCTCGAATGCCCCACGTGTAACTGCCATGTCGATCGACGAATCGAACTCTCCGCGCAATTTGGTGCGCATGATCCGATCCACCACCTCGAGTGCTTCTACCGAGTCGAACTTCAAGTTCAAGGCAGCCAACGTATCGGCCAGCCCTGTAAAGCCCAAACCGGTACGACGCCCCTTCTTTCCCGTATTGTACAGCAGTTCCCACAACTCGCGTTCGTTCCGTTTGATCGTATCGGGCTCCGGGTCGGCATCGACTTTCGCCAGAATACGGTCCACGCATTCCAATTCGAGGTCCACCAAGTCGTCGTTGAGCCGCTGCCCCTCGTAAGCTACCTTGTAAAAGGTGTCGAAGTCGAATTCGGCCTTGTCCGCAAAAGGATTCTTGACGAACGAATACATGTTGATGGCGATCAGACGGCACGAGTCGCCACCCTGCATGGCGATCTCGGAGCAAGGATTGGTCGATTCGTTGCGGTAACCGGGGTAGACCGACGAGGTGGAATACCGATGCTGGCGGTCCCAGAAGATGATGCCCGGTTCGGCCGTATTGTGTGCCGAAGCAATGATCTTGTTCCACAACTCGCGTGCTTTGATCGTCTTGTTGTACTTCGGATCGGGGTTGTCCAGCGGCCAGTGCTGCACATACTCCGCGTCGCGTTCGACAGCCTGCATGAATTCGTCGGAAATACGCACCGACACATTGGCCCCTGTTACCTTGGACAGATCCTGTTTGATCGTGATAAAGTCCTCCACATCGGGATGAGCCACATCCATGGTGAGCATCAACGCTCCCCGGCGGCCGTTCTGTGCCACCTCGCGCGTGGTGTTGGAAAAACGTTCCATGAAGGACACCGCACCCGTTGTGGTTCCGGCAGCGTTGGATACGATGGAATTCTTGGGACGCAACCCGGAAATATCCACCCCTACCCCGCAACGGCGCTTGAACAGTTGGGCCAGTTGTTCGTCGGTGTGGAAGATACCTCCGTAGGAATCGATCACCGAAGGCACTACCACGCAGTTGGACAAGGAGGCAATGATCTCCTTGTTGCCCAGAGCCGTCATCACGCTCCCTTGGGGAACGATATAACGGAAGCGGTCGAACAGATCGAAAATCTCCTTCTCGCCCATTTCGGAGCGCGCCTGTCCATAGGCCGAAAGGCGGGCTTTGTTCTTGGCCGGGTATTTCTTTTCGATCCGGGCAAATTCGCTGGCCATCCGATGGTGCATGTCGGCCGGCGTTTTCTCGAGGATACTGCCGTCCAAATCCTTGAGCGCGTACTTCTTCGCCCAAGTGGTTGCCGCCAGTTCATCTCCGTCGAAGTACTTCAAGGCTTCTTCCAAAACCTCCTCGTACGGATACGTTTTCTTTTTTTCCGAAGGCGCGCCCGCCTCCCCTGTCGAGTTTTTCATCACACAGATAGTTTTTTGAGGCCCGCCGGCTGATCGGATTTTCAACGGACCGTTTCCGAAATTTATTTATGGTCTTTGTTTTGCTGTAACAATTGCCTACCTTTACCTGTCTCGAAAAAAGGCGGCCGCGGAAAGGAGAAAAACGCCTGTCGTTCCGCTTGGACAAATGTAATACCTTTTCCATTTGCTTGTATTCTTTTTTAAAAATTTCCAAAAAATTAACATTTGTATTTTGCACAAACTATTGGGAAACAAATAAATAAGCCAAAAAGCAAGAAAAAACTTTCGTCCTGACAAAAAAAATTTTTTCCAAAAATAAAACAACCTTTTATTTTTTCTTTCCGGAATATTTTTTCAAGCAAAGCCCCGTCTTTTCTCCCACCACACACTCCCATTTTCAAAACAGACAAAAACCAAAATACAAAAACGTTCCTCTTTTTTTGAACAGGATACGAAACGCCCTGCTTTTTCGAAAGAAAACTTTGCTTTCGCTTCGCAGCCCCCTTACTTTTCGTACTTTTGTTTTTACCCCATACCCATGAAGTATGAAAACTGTTTCATAAACCCACAAGAGTAGCCCACACCATGATCGCCCCGGAAAAATATACCGAACTCCGCCAAAGGCAACGAGCATTTTTCGACAAACACCTCACCCGCGAGATCCCTTACCGCCTTGCCGCCTTACGCCGTTTGCGCGAAGGCATTGAAAAACACGAAGCGGACCTCACCCGAGCCCTGCATGCCGACCTGGGGAAAGCTCCGTTTGAGAGTTACGCCTCGGAGATCGGCCTGGTGCTGAAAGAGATCGGCCATCACCAAAGACACCTTGCACGATGGGCTGCCGACCGCCATTGCGGAACGCCGCTGCTGCTGTTGGGGTCGCGCAGCCGCCTCCATTACGAGCCGCGCGGAGCGGTACTGATCATCGCCCCGTGGAACTACCCGCTCAACCTCTCCCTGATGCCGCTGGTAGGGGCCATCGCCGCGGGAAATTGCGCCGTGGTAAAACCCTCGGGCGAAGCCCCGCACACCGCAGCCTGCCTGCAACAACTGATCGGGGAATGTTTCGAAGACTCCTACATCGCTGTAACGGAATCCGACAGGGAGGCAACCGACGCCTTGTTGTCGCTCCCCTGGGATTACATCTTCTATACCGGCAGCCAAACATACGGCCGTCGCGTGATGGAGGCAGCCAGCCGCCACCTTACCCCCCTTACACTCGAACTGGGCGGAAAGAGCCCCTGTATCGTCGATGACGACGCCGACCTGCGCATCGCCGCCCAACGCATCGTATGGGGCAAACTGCTCAATGCCGGTCAAACTTGCGTAGCACCCGATACCCTCTTCGTACACAAGGAGGTAAAAGACTCCCTTGTAAAAGCACTCGTAAACGAGATCAAGGCGCAATACGGCTCCGACCCCAGCCTCAGCCCCGACTACCCGCGCATCGTCAACACCCGTCACTTCGATCGGCTCGTCGCCCTTTTACCATACGGCAACACGTTGCACGGGGGATCCACCGACCGCGACCGGTTGTACATCGAGCCCACCTTGATAGAAAACGCACCGACCGATTCGCCCCTGATGACCGACGAGATATTCGGTCCCATCCTCCCGATCGTTCCCTTCGAACGGATCGACTCATGCCTCGGATACATCCGGGAGTGCCCCACTCCGTTGGCCCTCTATTACTTCACCTCGAGCCGGAAACGGGCCCGTTATGTGATAAACCACACGAGTTCGGGCGGAGTGTGCATCAACGATACGGTAGTACACGTGGCCAACCACTGCCTGCCTTTCGGGGGAGTGGGACAAAGCGGCCTGGGGGCTTACCACGGGCGATACAGTTTCGAACTGTTCAGCCACGCCAAACCCGTCATGCATACCACGACACACCTGCGATTCAACCCGAAGTGCGCCCCTTATCGCAATCGCCTGCGGTGGATCAAGTGGTTTTTCCGATAAAACAACGGAAGGCTATCCGCTGCCCGAGCAACAAAACTCCGTTTTCCTCCCGGCATTACGACAGCCTTTTCGTATCTCTGGATAAGACAGTATCCGCCAGGGAAAATCCCTCGGGGAAAAACTTCGTCTTCCCCCTCGTCTTTGCGCCCGGCTTTCACTATCTTTACACTCCGACATCCTTACCTCTTTTCGGAAAGAGGGACGGAGCGTTTTCCCCTGTATCGGAAAGCACAAAAACCACATAAAAATGACGAGACTTCTTTTCCCCCGAAACGCATTTCTGGCGATCGCCTTTTGCACAGCGCTGGGCGGAGCCACTCTGCCGGCTTCGGCGCAATCTTCCCTGCGGAGCTATCCCACAGGACTCGGCTACACGACGTACTATGACCAAAGACGCACCCTGTACGCTCTGCTGGGCACCGACCAGGACGACATCGTCATGCTTGGGGGCGATTTTGCCGACCGGGGTGTATGGGCCGAATCGTTCGGCGACCCTCGGATAAAAAACCGGGGCGTGGACGGGGACAACCTCTCGGGACTGGACTACCGTCTGGACGATGTAACTGCCGGAAAACCGGCAAAGATATTCCTCTCCATCGGCAAACGCGACCTCAACGCCGGGGTGAGCCCTCGCCTGGCCTCCGACCGCCTGGGAGAGATCGTCGCGCGAATCCACCGGGCCTCGGACCGTACCCGGGTGTACATCATCGGCATCCTTCCCGACGTGGCGTCCGATTCGACCGACATAGCCCGCTACCGGGAATACAACCGCCTTTCGTCGCAGATACCCCGTACGCAATACATCGACCTGTGGCCGGTGATGACCGACCGGAAAGGGGCGCTGCGTCCCGAATTCTACTACGGCTCGTCCCTGCGGCTCAACGGTCAAGGCTACAAAACCGCGGTGGAAGCCCTGCAACCTTACTTGGGAGCCAGCGTGCTGGATATCCTTGGAGTTTTCCCGCCGGATTCCCTGCGCGGCTATATACGGGAACGCAATTCATTCGTACAGTACCTGCCGGCTTCCCCGGACGACATCCTGATGATCGGCAACAGCATTACCCAGGGAGGGGAATGGGACGAACTCTTCGACGATCCCCGGGTGAAAAACCGGGGGATCAGTTCCGACGTTACCGACGGCATCCGTGCGCGCCTGCCCAGGATGCTGCGCGGACAGCCCCGGAAAGTGTTCCTCATGGCGGGGATCAACGACCTGGGGAATCCTCCTCAAAAAACGCCGGAATACACCCTGAACAATATCCTGGAAACGGTGCGCGACATCCATCGCCTTTCGCCCGAAACGCAGGTGTACCTGCAGAGCATCCTGCCGGTCAACCCCACCTTCCCGACCTTCCGCTCACACACGGTATTCAGTCGGGAGATCGTCGAGATCAACCGCCGCCTGGCCGAGGAAGCCACCGCCAACGGCTATGTGTTCATCGACCTGCACAGCCGTTTTGTCGATGCGGACGGCTACCTGGATCCTCGCTACACCAACGACGGCCTTCACCTCACGGGCGAGGGATACCGTCTGTGGCGCGAATTGCTGATCCCCTACGTGAGAGAAACCAATACGAAATAAAGCCATGTTCAGAAACCTTTTGATTTCGATTTTCGCGCTGGCGGGGTGTGCTGCCTTTGCCCAGCCTTACTCCGGGCGCGTGTACCGCGATACGGACGGCGACGGGACTTTCTCCCGGGGCGACCGGCCCATCGCCGGGGTAAAAGTATCGGACGGGATAAACGTAACCCGGACGGACAAAGACGGAGCATTTACCTTGCCGGGATACGACGACACGCGTTTCATCTTCGTGACCGTTCCTTCGGGGTATTTCGCCCTGCACCCGTGGATTCCGGCCGGAAGCGCCCAGAGCTACGATTTTGCCCTCCAACCCAGAAAAGAGGGCGAAGTGATCCGTTTTGCCCAAATCGCCGACAACGAAACCCCCGAATCCTGGCGTTGGGTGCAGGCACTCAAGGACTATGCCCGCAACGAGCACTTGGATTTCATCCTGCATTCGGGCGACATCTGCTACGAACCCGGTATCCGCTTTCATGGTGACAGCGTAACCACCGCTACGATGGGCGTGCCGGTGTACTACACGATGGGCAACCACGACCTGATGAAGAAAGTACCCGTGCCGGAATACCTCTACCAGGAGAATTTCGGACCGGTGTGGTACAGCTTCGAGGCGGGGAACACCCACTTCATCGTCCTGCCGATGTACATCGGCGACGGAAAACCCACCTACACCGCCGAGCAGAACTACCGCTGGCTCAAGAACGACCTGGCCCACGTGGATCCCGACCAGAACATCGTCGTGGTAACGCACTACAACAACACCCTGGGGGAACAGCTCGTCTTCAAATCCAAAGAGGGATCGATCCGTTTCAAGGACGATGATCGCTTCATCGCTCACATCCTCGGGCACTGGCACATCAACCACCAGCGGCTGATCGACGGGCGGATCCGCTACATCGTTACCTCGCCCTCGAACAAGGGAGGCAAGGACCATTCTCCCTCGGCCTTCCGCGTGATCTCCATCGACCGCAAAGGAAACATCTCGTCCGAGAACATCTACTCGTATTCCCGGATGAACATGGCCATCGTCAGTCCTTCGCGCACCGCTCGCGCAGGGGCTCCGCTGCGCATATCGGTCAATGCCTACAACACCGCCGCTTCGGTTCGCCGGGTGGACTACACCGTAACGGACGCCGCCGGGAAAAACTGGGCCAAAGGCACGCTCGCACCGAACACCGACTGGAATTACAGCACGGACGTCGACCTGTCCAAGGCCCCGCAGGGCGATACGCTCACCCTTAAGGTAACGGCCACCTGCTCCGACGGGACGAGCCGCACCATGGAACGCCGTTTTGCCTTCGGCACCCTTCCTTCGGTGAACATCTCAGGGCAGTGGGCACAGCTACGGGGCAACGAGATGCACAACGATACGATCGGCACCGACCATCCGGTACGCGCCCTGCAACTCCTCTGGACGGCCAACGCCGGAGGGAACATCTTCATGACTTCGCCCATCGTGGCACAGGGGAAAGTGTTCGTCGCCACGATGGACAACAACCTGGCCGGACGTTCGGCTGTGGTGGCTTTCGATGCCGCTACCGGAGCGAAAGTATGGTCGCATCCTACGGCCAACAGCGTGAAGAACACCATTGTTTACGCCTCGGGAAAAGTCTTTGCGATGGATACCGAAGGGACGGTCTATGCCTTGGATGCCGATACGGGGCAGGTTGTATGGAAGAAAACTCTCGAAGTGGGGCTCCTTCCGGCTGCCGGAGCGGGGCTGGTGGTACGGGGCGATACCTTGTATGCGGGCGAAGGGCAGGGCCTTTCGGCACTTAACGTGGCCGACGGGGGACGCTACTGGCGCAATACGGACTTTTCACAGGCTACCGGTACGACGGTCAGCATGACCCTGGCGGGGAATACGCTGCTCAGCTCGCAGCAGTGGTCCGCACTCTACGGGACGGACATCAAGACCGGGAAGTTGCGCTGGAGCCTGGGGGGACCCGACCTGCGTTTCCGAGACGGTTCGCCGTCGGTGTACGACGGGATGATCTTCGTGGCCTCCAACCGGAAACTGTACGAGATCACGCCTCAGGGCGATTTCCGCCATCTGCGCCACACGGGGCATATCTTCCAGGGGGCTTCCTGCCCGCTGCTGACCGATAGTTTGTTTATCATCGGGACTTCTACCGAGGGGCTGCTGGCCTTCGATCGGGAAAATTTCGACCTGCGCTGGCAGCTGCGCACCGATCCGGCTATTTTCTATACCGCCCCTTATTCGTGGCACGAGGCCCGCACGGTCGATGCTTCGGCGGTGCAGGTAGGACAGGATGCGCTGCTCTTCGGGGCTTCGGACGGGCTGTTGCGTTTGGCGCGGATCGATAACGGGGAGGTTTTGTGGCATTACGACTTTGCCACCCCGGTGTTTACCACTCCGGCCGGGGTGGACGGGGTGATCTTCGTGGCCGATTTTGCGGGGAACGTTTACGCATTTGCGCTGTAACCGGCGTATGTCCCCAAGCGAGCAAGGCGTGGTCCCTTCCGGGACCGCGCCTTGCTCGCTTGGGGACATACGCTTTTTCCTAAACCTGCTTACAGCAGATACCTTTCAATGGCTCGACGTGGATATTGACAAATGTTTGTGCGCCGAAACGGTTTTTGAGCGCATGCTCGATCTCGGTAGTAGTATGGTGCGTATATTCCAGAGAGAGTTTGCCGTCCATCCGGATATGCATCTCGATGGCGAAGTAATTGCCTATCTTGCGGGTGCGCAGGTTGTGCAGGTCGGACACACCGTCGAATCCCAGGACGATGCTTTCGATTTCCTTTTCCGTTTCCTCCGGCAGGGATTTTTCCAGCAGTTCCCCGATACTGGGCAGCGATAGTTTGATCGCTACCCGGACGATGAAGTAGCTCACCAGAATGGCGGCCAAAGGATCGAGAATAACCCATCGTTCTCCCAGCAGAACAGCTCCGCCGATGCCCACGGCCGTTCCGATCGAGGAGAGGGCGTCGCTGCGGTGGTGCCAGGCATTGGCCATGACGGCTTGCGAATCGAGTTTGCGACCTTCGGCTACCGTATAACGATAAAGCGCTTCTTTGACCACGATCGAGATCAAGGCTGCCATGAGCGCCAGACGATCCGGCCGCTTGAGCGGCTCGCCTTGGAGGAAGTCAACGATCGAAAGGCACCCGTTGTAAAAGATCCCGACACCGACCACCAACAGGACGATACCGATGATGGCCGTAGCGAGGGTTTCGTATTTTCCGTGTCCGTAGTCGTGGTCGTCGTCCCGAGGTTTGCCCGAGACGCGCACGAAGGCCAGCACGACGATGTCGGTGGCAAAGTCCGAGAGAGAATGCACGGCGTCGGCGATCATGGCGGCACTGTGCCCCAGGATACCGGCTGCGAATTTGAAGACAACCAGCAACAGGTTTACCGCACTGCCTATGAGGGTTACCCGGTATATTTTCCGCTCACGGATGTTGTCCGTATGCTGTTCCTCAAGTTTCATATCAGAAAAATAATGGATGTCGTGACTGAAAAAGAAAAATATTGCCGACCTAAAGGCCGGCAATATTTTTTCTTCAGATCCCTTCGGGATCCTTGTTCTCCTTTGCTTATTCAGCAGCAGCGGTGTCAACAGCAACCGTGTCAACAGCAGCGGAATCAACAGCTGCAGAGTCAACAACGACAGCCTCTTCAACCGTAGCCTCAACCTCTACAGGAGCCTCTGCTTCGGAAGATTTGCAAGCAGCAAACAGAGCTACTACTGCAAACGACATAAGAACAACTACTTTTTTCATTTTGCTAACGACTTAAAATTGTTTATAATACCTGATATTCAAACGACTTTCGCCCAAAAGGAACATTGTTCCTTTTGACCCGACAAAGATATAAAATATATTTTGTTAGATGTATGTTAAATACGATATTTTTTAAGCAAACGATAATTATTGTGTATATCTCTGTATGAGGGCTTTTTTGATAAATTGTTTATCTGAAAAAACACCTAAAACAATATTTGTCTTAAGTATTCTTTAACTCACAATTCCCCCTCGGCCTGCATCTCATCCAAGGTTTCCAGGATTTTTTTGCAACCGAAAGCTATCTCGTCCTCCGAAATGGTCAGCGGCGGAGACAGGCGCAAAGCCCGGTGTTCGTACAGCAGCAGGAAGGTGATCACACCCTTCTTCAGCAAACGGGTTACCAGCTTCGGAGCCACATCGTCCCGCTCAAACATCGGAGCCAGCATCAGACCCATGCCCCGGATCTCTTGGATAGCCGGATGTACCAGCAGCGAACGGAACAGTTTTTCTTTTTCCAAAGTGCGGGGGATGATGTCCCCTTCGGTGAGGATACGGAGCGTCTCCAGGCACGAAGCTGCGATGACCGGGTTGCCTCCGAAAGTCGTTACATGCCCCATCTTGGGATGGTCGAGCAGCATCTGCATCTTTTCGAGCGAGGAAACGAACCCTCCCACCGGAAGTCCTCCGCCCATCGCCTTGCCGATGGCCAGGATATCCGGCACGATGTCGAAATTCTGATAGCCGAACAAACGACCCGTGCGGCCGAATCCCGGCTGGATCTCATCGATGATCAACTGTGTACCGGTCTGGGTGCAACGCTCCCGGACGGCTTTCAACCAACCGTCTTTCGGCACGACGAAGCCCGCTCCGCCCTGGATGGATTCCAACAGGACACCTGCCGTACGCTCGGTGATCATCTCGATGTCATCGAAGTTGTTGAACTCCAAGAAACGGACATCGGGTATCAAGGGACGGAACGCCCGTTTTTGCTCCTCCACTCCGAGCATACTGAGCGAGCCTTGTGTATTGCCGTGATAGGCCCACCGCGCACCGATCATTTCCGTGCGCCCGGTAACACGCTTGGCCAGTTTGATGCTCGCTTCGATGGCCTCCGTTCCGGAATTGACCATGTAGAGGCAGTCCAGTCCCGGCTCCAGCATCTCGGTGAGCATCCGGGAGTATTCCAGCGGCGCATCCTGGATGAATTCCCCGTAAACCATCACATGCATGTAGCGATCTACCTGATCCTTGATGGCACGGATCACCCGCGGGTTGGAGTGGCCGATGACGTTGGCCGATACGCCGGCCTCCAGGTCGAGATAAGCCCGGCCGGATTTGTCGTATATCCACGAACCTTCTGCCCGGTCGATGTCCAGCCCCAGCGGGTAGGGCGTGGTCTGGGCTTGGTATCGTTTGAATTGTTCGAGTCTGTCCATATTGTTTTCGTTGTTTTCGACAATGCAAAGATAAGCAAAGGCGGGCGCAGCGGGAAGAAGGGAGAACGAAGTTTTCCGCTTTAACACGCAGCCGGCCGCATCCTTTTCTTATGAAAAGACAGTCCATGCGAGTGTAGCGGGAAGAAAGGAGGACGACGTTTTATTCGCACGACTTGCCGGTGTACCGATCCCGATCCTGCAGGATGTCCGGAAGATTCCGCAGCGCCCAATCGACCAATTCTTCAATATGGGGCATCAGACTTTCTCCGCGCCAGGAGAGACGGTATTCTACCCGAGGGGGTACCTGTGGAAAAACTTCCCGAACGACCAATCCGTCAGCCTCCAAATCACGAAGGGTAACAGTAAGCATCCGCTGGGAGACATCCCCCAGACTGCGATGGATCTCCCCGAAACGGAGCGTCCCGTTGGCTTTGAGTGTAATCAACACCAGGAGCGACCACTTGTTCCCAAGACGTCCCAGAAAATCCCGGACGGGACAAACTCCGGTATGATGAAAATTTTTCATACGCATCCTCCCTTTCTCAAGATCCTTTTGGTGCAAATCTTCCCTTTTTGTAAGTAACTTATCTCCAAGTGCCTTCTTGACAAGGGAAGATAATTGCCCTACTTTTGCTTACCAAAAGTAAGCAACTTATCTATCATAACCAATAAGACATGGAAAAAAAAGTAGCCGTATTGGCCGTAGACCCCGTCAACGGGAGCGGCCTGTTTCAGTACCTGGAAGACTTTTATGAAAACCACATTCCGTACGAGGTATTCGCCGTGGCAGCATCGAAAAACATCAGAACCAATTCCGGCGTTGCCCTGACGGTAGACGGAACGATCGACTCCCTCAAAGGACACAGCGGAGAATACGATGCCCTGGTGTTTGCCTGCGGAGACGCCATGCCGGTCTTTGCCGCCAACGCCGACAAACCGTACAACGTCGATCTGCTGGAAGTGGTACGCGAATTTGCCCAGGCCGGAAAGATCCTGATAGGACATTGCGCCGCCGCGCTGGTCTTCGAGAAAGCCGGAGCTACCGAGGGGCGGCGTGTAACGCTTCACCCGATGGCAAAACCGGCCATCGTCAAAGGCTGCGCGACAGACCAAGCCGTCGAGGTCGATGGGCCGTTGTTCACCGCACGGGACGAGCACGCGATCGGTGAACTGCTGCCCTATGTGGAAAAAGCACTGAAATGACCCAAGGCTGGAGGCGAAAATCCCCTCGCCCCTTCCTCCCCGAAAAAAAAACGCCGCAGATGCTCTGCGGCGTTTTTTGAAATACGGTTTCTTTCTCTTCTTCTCCTGCCCGTTCTTTGTCCGGAATCGTCCTTTTTCCCAAAGACCCGGAAAGCAGGGAAAACGGGATCACAATTTGGGCTTGACCTCGACCATCTGATAACCTTCGATCTGGTCGCCCTCCTGGATGTCGTTGAACTTGGCAATGCTCAAACCGCACTCGAAGCCTTTGGATACTTCCTTCACGTCGTCCTTGTAGCGTTTGAGCGACTCGAGTTCGCCGGTGAAGACCACCACCCCGTCGCGTACCACACGGACTTTGGTATTGCGGGTGATCTTTCCGTCGAGTACCATACAACCGGCAATGGTGCCGACTTTGGAGATGTGGTACACTTGACGCACTTCGAGGTTGGCCACCACTTCTTCCTTGTATTCGGGAGCCAACATGCCTTCCATGGCATCCTTGACCTCGTTGATCGCGTCGTAAATGATGGAATAGGTGCGGATCTCGATCTGTTCCTGTTCCGAGAGACGACGGGCATTGACCGTAGGACGGACGTTGAAACCGATGATGATGGCCTCGGAAGCCGAAGCGAGCAGCACGTCGGATTCGGTAACGGCACCTACGGCATGGTGGATGATGTTGATATGGATCTTGTCGGTGGAAAGGCGTTCCAGAGCCTCGGTAAGGGCCTCGACCGAACCGTCCACGTCGCCCTTGACGATGATGTTGAGTTCCTTGAAGTCGCCGATAGCGATCCGGCGCCCGATCTCGTCCAAGGTAATGTGCTTGGATGCCCGCACCGTCTGTTCGCGTTTTAGCTGCATGCGACGGGCAGCGATCTGTTTGGCTTCCTTCTCGTCGTCCATCACGATAAACTTGTCTCCGGCCTGCGGCGATCCGTCCAGTCCCAGCACCAATACCGGCTGCGAGGGAAGGGCGCGGTCCACCTTGTTACCGCGCTCGTCGAACATGGCACGCACCTTGCCGCTATACTGCCCCGAGAGGGCATAGTCGCCCACCTTGAGCGTACCGTTCTGCACCAGTACGGTAGCGACGTATCCACGGCCTTTGTCCAGAGAAGCTTCGATGACCGTGCCGACGGCATTGCGGTCGGGGTTGGCCTTCAGGTCCAGCATCTCGGCTTCGAGCAACACCTTTTCCAACAGATCCTTGACACCGATACCCTTCTTGGCCGAGATTTCCTGGCTCTGCACCTTTCCTCCCCACTCCTCCACGAGGATGTTCATGTTGGAAAGGCTCTCGCGGATCTTGTCGGGATTAGCCGTAGGCAGGTCGACCTTGTTGATGGCGATGACCATCGGCACGCCGGCTGCCTGGGCATGGGAAATGGCTTCGCGCGTCTGGGGCATCACGTCGCTGTCGGCCGCGATGACGATGATGGCGATGTCGGTTACCTGAGCTCCGCGGGCGCGCATGGCGGTAAAGGCCTCGTGACCGGGCGTATCGAGGAAGGTGATCTGCTCGCCGGATTCCAACTTGACGGAATACGCGGCAATGTGCTGGGTGATACCTCCCGCTTCACCGGCTATGACGTTCGAGCGACGGATGTAGTCCAGCAAAGAGGTTTTACCGTGGTCCACGTGTCCCATCACGGTAACGATGGGCGCGCGGCGGCGAAGGTCTTTCTCATCGTCGGGAGCTCCTTCCAGGACAGCTTCCTCGAGGTCTGCATCCACGAACTGCACCTGGAAACCGAACTCGTCGGCCACCACACTCAGCGTATCGGCATCCAAACGTTGGTTCATGGCAGCCATGATCCCCAACTGCATGCACGAACCGATGACCTGGGTCACCGGGACGTTCATCATGGACGCCAGTTCGGAAACGGTTACGTATTCGGTTACCTTGATGATCTTGCTCTCCTCGGCTTCGCGCTGCGCCTCGCGCTGGGCTTCGTCGCGGCGGGAGATTCGTTTTTCCTTGCGGTACTTGGCCGCTTTGTTCTTGGAATGCTGCGAGGTGAGTTTGTCGAGCGTTTCCTTGATCTGGCGGGAGATTTCCTCCTCGGTCGGTTCGACATGCTCCACTTTGGCACGTCCATGAGCACCGGCGGGACGATTCCGGCCGGCATTGCCGCCCTGCCCCTGAAAACGCGAAGGGCCACTGCCCGGACGGGACGAAGCGGACGATCCGGAGGAAGGGTTGTTCGACTGGATGTCGTTTCCACTGACCTTTTCCCCGCGTTTGCGCTTGCGTTTTTTGCGGTTGGCATCTCCTGCGGCCGCATTCTTGCGGGAATCGGACGAGGCGGGCTTCTCGAACACGCTCAAGTCGATCTTACCCACCGTCTTGGGACCTTCCAGTTTTTGATACTGCGTCTCGATCTTTTCGATCGTCCGAACCGGCTCCTTTTTCTCCGGGGCCGGAGCTACCGGAGCTGGGGCTTTCGGCTGGGCTTCAGGTTCCGAAACCTCCTTGATTTCAGGAACGTCGGGAACAGCGACCGGCTGCGGCGCTGCAGGCGCAGGTGCGGTTTTTTCCTCAGCCGGGGCAACGGGCTTTTGCTCTTTTTCCGGGGCTTCCGGAGTTTTCTCCACTTTTTTAGCCGGTTTCCCGATAGCATCCAAGTCTATCTTGCCCACCGTTTTGAGATGAACGGTGTGTTCGGCCCGGGCTTTGATCACTTCCGGTTCGGCCGGCGAAGCGGACGGTGCGGGAGCGGGTTGAGCCGGGGTGGCGGGTTGGGGCTGTTTCTCGGCAGCGAGGGTACGCTGCTGTTCTTCCTTCTGCGCCTGGGCTGCCATCTGGAGCTCCTTGGCGATGCGCTGCTTTTCCTTTTCTTCGCGCTTGGCCTGGTTTACCTCCTCGATCATCTGCTTCTTGCTCTTGTCCTGCTCGAAGCCCTGTGCCAGCACCTGGTACACGTCGGGCGCAATCTTGGCATTGGGGTCGGGGTCTATCTTGATGCCTTTCTTTGCCAGATATTCCACCGCCCGATCCATCGATATGTTGAGCTCGGTGAGTACTTTGTTCAGGCGTTTCTTTACTACTTCAGCCATATTGATTCCTTTTTTTTTCTTCTCCCGTTTTGTGTGCGGCCCCAGACGGCCCGAAAAACTTGTTCAAATATACTCTTAATTCTCGAATTCTTTCGAGAGGACCTCCAGTACGTGGTCCACCGTTTCCTCTTCGAGGTCGGTACGGCGCAGGAGTTCTTCCTTGCCCAATTCCAATACGCTCTTGGCCGTATCGCAACCCACGCGCTGGAATTCCTCGATGACCCAGCCTTCGATCTCGTCGGCAAACTCCTTCAGGTCGACGTCTTCCTCCGGGGTATCGCGGTAAATATCGATCTCGTAACCTACCATCTGCGAAGCCAGACGGATGTTCTGACCCTGCTTACCGATGGCTTTGGACACCTCATCCGGTTTGACATACACGCTGATGCGGCGAGCCTGCTCGTCGATCTCGATGCTGGTAAGCTTGGCCGGGGACAGGCAGCGGGCAACCATCAGCTGAAGGTTGGTCGTATAGTTGATCACGTCGATGTTCTCTCCGCCCAACTCGCGCACGATCCCATGGATACGGGAACCTTTCATACCCACGCAGGCTCCCACCGGATCGATGCGGTCGTCGTAGGATTCTACCGCTACCTTGGCCTTTTCGCCGGGGATGCGCACTACTTTCTTGATCATGATCAGCCCGTCGGCAATCTCCGGGATTTCCGCCTCGAAGAGACGCTCGAGGAACAGCGGATCCACCCGGGAAAGGATGACATTGGGTTTGGCACCGCGAACCTCCACATCCTTGACCAGGGCGCGTACCGGTTCGCCCTTGCGGAAGACGTCGGACGGGATCTGCTCCTCGCGGGGCAGTACGAGTTCGTTCTGGTATTCGTCGTGGACAATGGTCATCTTGGGACGCACATGGTGGACTTCCCCGGTGATGATGGTACCCTTGAGTGCCTCGAAGCGTTTGAAGATGGTCGCATTGTCGTATTCGAAGATACGGGCCACCAGGTTTTGACGCAAGGCCAGGATAGCGCGGCGACCCAGGTCCATGATCTTGACCTCCTCGGACACTTCCTCGCCCACCTCGAAGTCATCCTGGATCTTGCGGGCCTCCGACAGAGGGATCTGCGCTGCGGGATCTTCCACCTCGCCGTCCTCGACCACGATACGGTTGCGCCATATCTGAAGGTCGCCCTTGTCGGGATTGACCACGATATTGAAATTGTCGTCGGTGCCGTATTTTTTCTTCAGCGCGGTACGGAACACCTCCTCCAGAATGGCGGTAAGGGTCAGGCGATCGATTTTCTTGAACTCCTTGAACTCCGTAAACGAATCTATCAGTGCCGAATTGTCCATTTTGACCAGTAGATTTTGTTTGATACTCGTATTGTTGTTTTTTTCCTTTTTTGACTGCTTAAAATTTCAGCACCACACAAGCCTTGCGGATGTCCCCGTAAGGAATGCTTTGCGTGTGCAGCACCGTATGTTTGCCCTTGCCCACCGGCTTGGGTTCGCGGGTGGTCCACTCCAGTACGATCCCCTGGTCGTCGGAATGGGAAAGCGTACCTACGAGCGGTTCCCCTTCGTGCAAGGTAACCTTCAACTCCCGTCCCACGTGCTTGGCATACTGACGGGGCAACTTCAGCGGAGCATCCGCCCCGGGCGAAGAGACCGAAATGGAAAAGTCCTCGCGGTCGCGGTCCATCTGCGGGTCGTGCTCCAGGGCGCGTGAAAGGGCGATGATGGTCTCCAGGTCCACACCCCGGTCGCCATCGACCACCACCTGAATATCGTTGTCGGGAGAAAGGCTCCAGTCCACCACGAACACTTCGGGATACTGTTCCAACGCCCGGTCGATGATTCCTTTTACAAACTCCGCATCCATCGTCTACTCTTCGTATTTTTTCCTCGGGCCCATACGTCTGCCCCGAGGGGTTTTTAAAAAATTTGGGGGACTCTCTCGCCCCCCAAATCTGTTCACCTCATTTTCACAGGCGCAAAAGTACGGCGTTTTCCCGAAAAAAACAAATTTTTGCCTCCACCTGTGGGCAAGAGGGCAAAAAAAAGCCTCGGGAGCACCTACTTGCGCCCCAAAAGTTCGCTATACAAGGCATACATGCGCTCCGAGGTATCCCCGTCGGAGAAACGCTGCACCTGCCGCAAGCCTTCGCCACACAGACGCGCGCGCAGTTCGCCGTCCCGCCACAGCCGATCCATCGCCTCCGTAATGGCCCGTACGTCGCGGCACGGGACGTAGAGCGCCCCTTGGCCTCCCGCCTCGGAAAAACACCCGCCCGAGGAGGTGAGCACCGCCTTGCCGCAACCCATCGCTTCGACGATCGGCAGGCCGAAACCTTCGTAAATGCTGGGATACGCCACAAAACGGCTCCTGTGGTACAAGCAGGCCAACTGGAGGGAAGACACCCCGCTGAGCAGCCGCACCCGGGAGGAAAGCCCGTGGCGCTCGATGTACCGGTCCAACTGCTGCCCGTAGCGGCCGCTGCGACGGCCGACCAACACCAGGTTCACCTCGGGAAGTGCCCGGAGAGCCTCCAGCAGCACGCCCTGGTTTTTACGGCGCTCGATCGTCCCCACGCAGAGTACGAAATCCTTCGGCAAGTCGAAGCCGGAGAGCTGCTCTTCCACCCGATCGGCCGACAGACCACCGGTGTACAACGGAGCGATGCTTTGGTACACGACCCGGATTTTTTCCTCGGGCACCCCCAGGAGTTCTACAATATCCTTGCACGTCTGGCGGCTGATGGCCACCACCGCATCGGCTACCCGGGTGGCGTACCGTACTTTCCGGACGTGCATCCACGCATCGAAAGCCGAGTAGAACTCCGGGTGGCGCATGAAGATCAGGTCGTGGATGGTGACCACACTGCGCACCGGGGTACGTTCGATGCCCACGGGAAGTTCATGGCTCAATCCGTGATAAAGCTCCACCCCATCCTTGGCGGCGATTCCGGCCAGAGCCGAAGTGCGCCACAGACTGTCCATACGCCGCCATGCGCCCTGCGGGAAGACCGTGCGCACGTTGGGCGCCGAGGTAAAATCCACCTCCATCCCGGCACGGGGGGTGTACAACACGATGGAATCCTGCGGGTGATTCCGCACCAACTGGCCGACCAGGGTCCGGCTGTAGTTGCCCAACCCGGATCGGTTGTTAAACAGGCGTTTGGCATCGAAACCTATCTTCATACGGCAAGCGGGGCTTTTTCTTTCCCGGGGCAAAAATATCCTTTTGTCCCCACGCAGGCAAATTTTCCCTTTCGCTTTGCGCAAAAACGCCGCCGTCCGGGCTATTTTTGCTAAATTTGCACCCCGTAACACTTTCGACAAAAGTATGGGATTCAAGGAGGAAACGGCGCGCCGCCGCACTTTCGGCATCATTTCGCACCCCGACGCGGGTAAAACCACCCTGACGGAAAAGCTGTTGCTCTTTGCCGGAGCAATCCAGGAGGCAGGGGCAGTCAAGTCGAACAAGATAAAAAAAGGCGCGGCTTCGGACTTTATGGAGATCGAACGCCAGCGAGGCATCTCGGTAGCCACTTCGGTGATGGCTTTCGAATACAAAGGCTACAAGATCAACATCCTCGACACCCCGGGACACAAGGATTTCGCAGAGGACACCTACCGCACGCTCACCGCGGTGGACAGTGTGATCGTGGTGATCGACGTGGCCAAAGGCGTGGAGGAACAGACCGAAAAACTGGTCGGGGTGTGCCGCATGCGCAACATTCCGATGATCGTCTTCGTCAACAAACTGGACCGCGAAGGCCGGGATGCATTCGACGTGATGGACGAGGCGGAGCAGAAACTGGGGCTTCACCTGTGCCCGATGAGTTTCCCCATCGGAATGGGGGCCGAATTCAAAGGCATCTACAACCTCCACCGCCGCAACGTCCGCCTGTTCTCCGGCGCCCAGAAACAAAAGGTGGAAGAGGCCGTGGAGATAGACCGGCTCGACGACCCGCAACTCGACACACTGGTAGGTGCATCGGCTGCAAACCGTCTGCGGGACGATCTGGAACTGGTCCAGGGGGTCTATCCGGAATTTTCCCTCGAAAAATACCTCGCCGGAGAGCAACAGCCGGTCTTCTTCGGTTCGGCGCTGAACAATTTCGGGGTGCAGGAGCTGTTGGACACCTTCGTGGAAATCGCCCCCGCCCCGCGCGCCAAAATGTCCGACGTCCGCCTGGTGGAGCCTTCGGAAAAAACGTTCTCGGGCTTCGTCTTCAAGATCCACGCCAACATGGACCCCAAACACCGCGACCGCCTGGCTTTTGTCAAGGTGGTATCGGGGACCTTCCGCCGCAATGTCAACTACCTGCACGTAAGGATGGGAAAAATGATGAAATTCGCCAGTCCGAACGCCTTTTTCGCCGAGAAAAAACAAGTGGTGGACGAGTCGTATCCGGGTGATATCGTCGGGCTGCACGACACGGGTAACTTCAAGATCGGCGATACGCTCACGGAAGGCGAGGTACTCAACTTCAAGGGCATTCCCTCCTTCTCGCCCGAGCACTTCCGCTACATCAACAACGCCGACCCGATGCGCGCCAAACAGCTCTCCAAGGGCATCGACCAACTGATGGACGAAGGCGTGGCCCAGCTTTTCACCCTCGATCTCAACGGGCGGAAAATCATCGGAACGGTGGGTGCGCTCCAGTTCGAAGTGATCCAATACCGCCTCGAACACGAATACAACGCCCTGTGCACCTACGAGGCCGTCCCGGTGTACAAAGCCTGCTGGATCGAGGCCGAAGACCCCGCCGGAGAAGAGTTCCGCGAATTCCAACGGGTAAAAAACCGTTTCATGGCGCACGACAAGGACGGGCGTCCGGTCTTTCTGGCCGACTCGGCCTTTTCCATCACCATGGCGCAGGAAAAATACCCGTCGGTACACCTGCATTTCACTTCCGAATTCTAAAAAACGACGCATTATCCCATGTCCTCCTCGCTAAAACTGTTCAAACAACTGGGGATCGTCCTGCTGATCACCTTCGCCGGGGAGTGTATTTCCCGCTTCTCGGGGATCCCGGTACCGGGCAGCATCGTCGGAATGATCCTGCTGCTGGTCCTGCTGAAGTTGAAAATCCTCCGCGTGGAACAGATCGCCGAACTGTCCGACTTTCTGCTGGCGCACATCAACTTCTTTTTCATCCCGGTGGGCGTAGGCATCATGGTGTCGTACAAATACCTCGAAGGGCATTACCTGTCCGGCATCGCCCTGATCCTGATCACGACCGTCATCGTGATGGCAGTATCGGGGGGCGTTACCGAATTTCTGGCCCGGCGGCGTGAAAAACGCGTCGCCGCCCGCGCAGCCGCCCAATCGTCCCACGGAAAAAAGGAGGAGGAGAAAAAATGAGCGCTTTCCACACCTTGACGTCCCTGCCCCTGTTCGGAATCCTGTTGTGCCTGCTGGCCTATGTAGCCGCCTGCCGCATCCGCCGGGCTACGGGCAGCGTCGCTGCCAACCCGTTTCTGATCGCAGCCATCCTGGTGGTAACCGTGTTGCTGATCTTCCGTATCCCTTACCAGGACTTCAACCAGGGAGGACAGTTCATCAATTTCTTCCTCTCGCCCATTACCGTCATCCTGGCCGTTCCGCTGTACAAACACCGCAACCTGCTCAACCACTACCTGAAAGCTATCGTAGCGGGCATCGCCGCCGGCGTAGCGGCGGCGATGATCAGCGTGATCGGTTTCTCGCGGCTCATGGGACTGGACAGCGTCCTGGAACGTTCACTCGTTTCCAAGTCCATCACCACCCCTATCGGCATCGAGATCACCCGCTCCATCGAAGGAGTGGAAGGCATCACCATCCTGGCCATCATCCTCTCGGGCATCTTCGGAGCGATCATCGCTCCGGTAGTATTCCGCTACACCGGTATCCGGCATCCGGTAGCACAAGGCATCGGTTTGGGTTCGGCCTCGCACGCCATCGGAACTTCGAAAGCCATCGAAATGGGCGAACAACAGGGAGCCATCAGCGGGCTGACCATCGGCATTGCCGGCATCACCACCGTACTGGTTGTTCTGGTGTTGAATGTTTTCCTGTGGGATTGATCTCCACGATCTTACCCGCTGCCCGAGGGAGATCCCTCCCCGAAAAACCTAAAAGCACTACCGGAGTTTTCTCCCTCTTCCCTGCCCCGACCGCTTCAAAGCGCAGCGTTCCTACACCTGTTTCTTGTACGTGATGGCTGCTACGGTATCCAACACGAGGGCAAAAGTTGCCAGCGCTGCATAACGGGGCCACAACTCGAGAATGGTCGTTCCCTTGAGGTATACGGCCTGCATGATGTCGATAAAGTAGCGCGGCGGCAGGAAATAAGTAATCACCTGTGCCCAGGAAGGCATCGAAGCAATGGGGGTGATCAACCCGCTCATCAGCACGAAAACCATGATGAAGAAAAACTGGACGAACATCGCCTGCTGCACCGTCGTCGAATAATTGGCTACGATCACCCCCAGGCCCGACACGGCCAAAATAAAAAGTATCGCCGCCAGATAAATCGCCCCGAGTGTTCCCACGGGCACCAGCCCGTAAACCCACCACCCGAGCAGCATCGAAAGCGACAAGACGACCAGTCCGATGATCCAGTAAGGGATCAGCTTGGCCAAGGTGAAGGTAAACCTCCCCACCGGCGTCGCATTGATCTGTTCGATGGTACCGGCTTCCTTCTCACCCACTAGATTGAGTGCCGGGAGCGAACCACACAGCAGGATCAGCAGCATGATCATCAGCGCCGGGATCATGTAATTGCGGTATTCGAGGGTAGGGTTGTAACGGTTTTCTATCACGAAGGCTTCGCCCGGCATCTCGCCCCCCTGCTCGGCCGTCCATTCGGAGAGGGTCTGCCATACGGTCTGTGCCGTGTACTGCGCACCAAGGCTTCCCTTGAGAGCATTCACCCCGTTGGCCGTAATACGGAGCTTTTCAGGAGTATCCCCACCGAGCGAACGTTCGAAACCGTCGGGCAATTCGACAATGACATCCACTTCTCCCGCTTCCAGCCGGGCGAGAGCCTGGGGATAGGCTTCCGATACCTCCACACACGTAAAATAATCCGAAGCCTCTACCTTCTGCACCACCCGTGCTGAAAGGGACGAACGGTCCTGGTCCACCACCGCGATGTTGATATGCTGCACGTCCATCGTCGCCACCCAAGGCATGACGAACATGATCATTACCGGAAACACCACCACCATCCGGGGCAGGAACGAATGCCGGATGAGTTGTCGGAATTCCTTATCGAGCAGGACAAGCAGGGTTCGCATACTTATTCGAGTTTGTCGTTGAACTTTCTGAGCGCAACTGCAACCAGCGCTACCGTCATGGCCAAAAGGATGAAGAATTCCCGAAGCACTGCGCCGAAGGCCACGCCCTCGATCATCAGTTTGCGCATGGCCTCGATGTACCACCGCGCCGGAATGATGCACGAGAGCCCCTGAAGTATTCCCGGCATGTTTTCTATCGGGAAGACCATCCCCGAAAGCATGATCACCGGCATCATCAGCATCATTCCGGAGATAAGGATTGCCACCACCTGCGTCCGGGCAAAGGTCGAGATAAATAAGCCCAAAGCCAGCGCCAACGCAATATAGAGCAGCGAGATTCCCACCACCGAGACAAGCGAACCGGTCAACGGGACATCCAGCGCAAAATGCGCCAGCAGGAGGATCGTGGTCAGATTGACGCACGAGAGAACGAAATACGGGATCATCTTGGCCAGTACGATCCACAACGGCCGCACGGGCGACACCAGCAGGACCTCCATCGTTCCGGTTTCCTTTTCGCGCACGATGGATACGGAGGTCATCATCGAACAGATGAGCAGAAAGACCAACCCCATGATGCCCGGCACGAAGTTGTAAGCGCTCTTCATCTGCGGATTGTACATCGTGTGGGTCTCGATCTGTACAGGAGGCGCCGCGCCGACTCCGGACAACATGCGCTGTGCATACCCGGCCCCCGAAGCCGCGATATTCGGGTTGGACGCATCGAAAACGAGCTGGATCGCCGGAGCATCCTGCCAGCGGGAAGTATCCGCTATCCGCCGGTCGTAATCCGGATCGAAGACCACCACCAGATCGGCATCCCCGCGGCGCAGTACGGCGTCGATGTCTTCAGAGGAGATGTAACTCTGAAAAGTAAAATAATCGTTGGACGACATCCGCTCCACCTGCCGGCGGATCTCCTCGGAATGCCTGGGAACCACGGCGGCAAAGTCGATGTTGTTCACCTCGGTCGAAATGGCAAAGCCGAAGAGCAGCATCTGTACCACCGGCATCAGCAAAACGATGAGCATCGTGCGAGGATCGCGCAGGATGTGCAACGCTTCTTTGCGGACAAACGAACCGAAACCTCCCATGACGCTATTCCCCCCGTTTTGCTTCGCGCGCCAGACGACGGAACACCTGGTCCATCGTCCGGGCATCGAATTGTTTTTTCAACTCGGCCGGCGTACCCAAAGCCCGGATCCGACCGTCCACCATCACGGACACCCGAGAACAATACTCGGCCTCGTCCATGTAGTGCGTGGTAACGAAAACCGTCGTCCCCTCCGAAGCAGCCCGATAGATCAGTTCCCAGAACTGACGCCGGGTCAGCGGATCGACCCCTCCGGTAGGTTCGTCCAGAAAGACGACCTCGGGACGGTGCAGGGTCGCTACGGAAAAAGCCAACTTCTGCTTCCAACCCAAGGGCAAGGCCCCTACCCGCGTATGGATCTCCGAGCGGAATTGCAACCGGGCGAGCAACTCCGCCGCCCGACGCAAGGTCTGGCGGCGGGTCAGACCGTAGATCCCGGCATAGAGCCGGATGTTTTCCCACACGGTCAGGTCCTCGTACAGGGAAAATCGCTGGCTCATGTACCCGATGTGGCGCTTGATGGCTTCCCCCTGGGTCATTACGTCGAAGCCGGCGACCGTCCCGCTGCCCGAGGTCGGGTAGCTCAACCCGCAAAGCATCCGCATGGCCGTCGTCTTGCCCGCACCGTTGGCACCCAGGAAACCGAATATCTCCCCCCGACGCACCTCGAATGTGATGTGATCGACCGCATGGAACGAGCCGAAATCCTTGCAAAGGTCCTTGACCGATATCACCGTGTCACGCATTTTCCATCCGTTTTATGAATACATCCTCTATCCCCGGATCCGCCCGACAGAGCGAAACTTCCCCGAAGCCTTCGGCGTGCAGATAGGCAGCAAAGGCCTGCGGATCGAAATCCCGCCCCACGACCAAATGATGCGCCCCGCCGAAAGGATACGCCTTGCGCACCCCCGGGTAGGAGCGCGCCGCCTGCAAAAGTCCGAACACATCCTCGCCGCTGAGGGCGTACAACGGCTCGTCGAAACCCTCGACCACTCCCTGCGGGGTGTTTATCTCCAGGATCCGTCCGGCATTGATCAGCGCCACCCGGTCGCAACGCCCCGCCTCGTCCATGTAAGGGGTCGATACGAGCATCGAAATACCCATTTCCCTCAACCGGGCGAGCATATCCCAAAACTCGCTGCGCGAAACGGCATCCACCCCGGTAGTCGGCTCGTCGAGAAACAAGACCCTCGGCCGGTGGACCAGCGCACAGCAGAGGGCCAGTTTCTGCTTCATCCCGCCGGAGAGTTGCCCAGCGCGACGGGTACGGAAAGGTTCGATCTGGCGATATATCGGCGCGATCAGTTCGTAATTGTCCTGCACGGAAACCCCGAACAGCGCCGCAAAAAACGACAGGTTTTCCTCGACCGTAAGGTCGGGATAGAGCGAAAAACGCCCCGGCATATACCCCACGCACTGGCGGATACGGCGGTAGTCGGCCCGGATATCCCAGCCGTCCACCCGCGCCGTCCCCCGATCGGGAACGATGAGCGTAGTCAGCAAGCGGAAAAGCGTCGTTTTCCCCGCTCCATCGGGACCGATCAGCCCGAAGAGTTCCCCCCGACCCACCTCGAAGGACACCCCGTCCAAGGCCGTGAGGGTGCCGTAACGCCGGGTCAATTCCCGGACTTCTATCGACGATGCTGGATTCGGATTCATCGCCCTCTTACAGTTTTACCTCGCCGTAAAGCCCGAGTTTCAATCGTCCGTCGTTCTCCACGGCGATCTTGACGGCATACACCAGGTTGGCACGGGAATTGCGCGTCTGGATGTTCTTCGGGGTAAACTCGCTCTCGGAGGCGATCCAGACGACGCGCCCCGGATACTCGAAACGTTGGTCGGCCCCGAAGTCGGCCGTTACCTTCACCTGCTGCCCCAACTTCAGACCGGCCAACTGCTCCGAGGTAAAGTACGCGCGCAGATACACCCGGTCGAGGTCCGCCACCTTGAACAGCGGACGCCCGGGAGAAGCCAGTTCGCCCGCTTCGGCATATTTGGCCAACACCGTCCCGCCGATGGGCGAAAGGATGCGGCACTTGGCCAGGCGGTCTTCCACCTGGGCGGCCTGCAGTTCGATGGCCGAGGTATTTTCGTCCAAAGCGAGGGTATTGTTGCGCAGGGTCGAGAGCAAAGCCTCCAACTGCCCGTCGAGGATCTTCAGCTGGGCATCGATGTCGTCCAGTTGCTTGGCGGTGGCCGCCCCGTCCTTCAGCAGGCTTTCCACCCGACGGCGTTCCCCCTGCTGGTAAGCGATCTGCTGGCGCAAGGAAGCCGCCTGCGCCCCGATGTCGGGACGGTTGCTGCGCGTGGAAGCCGCCTGACGCTCCAGTTGCAATTTTTGCAGGTAAAGTTGCAGGGAGTCGATGGCTCCCACCTGAGCGCCGGCCTCGACCCGGTCGCCCTCCTGAAGGTCGAAACGCAGGATGCGTCCGCTGGCCTCGGCCGAAACGGTTACCTCGGTCGCTTCGAAGGTTCCGGTCGCATCGAAATCGTCCTCCCGAGCGCAGGAGCAAAGGATGGCCAGAGAAAAGATACCGTAAATCGTTTTCCGTATCATAGCGAGATTCTGTTTAACGGTTGATCGTATATTTGAGTTGATAGATCGCTTTGAGCAGTTCGATCTCCCGCGCCGAACGCGCCGAACGGGCATTGGCCTCGTCGGTGATCTTCTGCAGCAGGTCCGTGGTGTCGATCACCCCGTTGCGAAGTTTCGATTCGGCGGCCCTACGTACCGAACGGCGCAAGGCGACGATGCGGTCATCGTCGGCCAAGGCTTTGCGCAGGCGGTCGATCTCCCCCTGCTGGCCGGCCACCTGCAAATCGGTATTGAACTGGAACACCTCCTGCTGTACGTCGATCTCGCGGCGGGCGGTACGGAGTTTGGACAAGTCGTTTTTCCGGGTGTAGAGTGCGCCGAAATCCCACGAAAACTGCACCCCGACCATGGCGTTCCACGACCAGTCGGAAGAAAGCATCCCGGCAAAAAAGTCCATGCCCGGATACCCGTAATACCCTTGGGCAAAAAGTCCCAAACGCGGACGGGTGGCCGATTTTACGGACTGCTCCCGAGCCTCGAGAAGGTCCTTCTGCGCTTGGAAAAGGGTCAATTCGGGACGGGCCGAACGCAAATCCGCAGGCTCGCTGGCCGAGGGGCGCTCCAAGTGTTCAGACAAGGGCCGACCGATAAACAGCTCCAGCATCCTCCGGTAACTGGCCCGTGAAGCCTCGATCTGCAAACGCTGCTGTCCCACCGAAAGCCGTTCGGCCTGGAGTGCATCGACGTCGGAAGGCATGGCCACTCCGTTGTCCAGCAGCGAGCGTACCTTGGCCAGGTTGCTGTCCAGCAGGACGATCGTCTGGTCGGTCTGCCGGAGAGTTTCCTCCAGCAGCAGGATGCCGAAGTACAAGTCGTCCACCCGCTGCTGCACGGCGTAAAGGCTGACCTCCATCTCCCGCCGGCGTGCATCGGCATCGGCTTGGATCACCTGTCGGGCGGCATGGGACGTGCCTCCATCCCAAAGCGTCTGGGTAAGTTCCAGCCCTACCTTGTACTGGTCTTTCCTCAAGCCCTGAAAGTCCTCCCCCAACTGGTCGAGGATACCCGAAAACGATTCCGGAAACTCCGGCACTTCGTTTTGCCAGGTAGCCTGCCCCGAGAGTGAAAAACGGGGGAGCCAGGCACGGGCGGCATTGGAAAGGTCATACCGGGCGCTTTGGTCGATGAGCTGGTAACGGAGGATCTCCGGATAACGCTCGCAGGCCCACTGACGACACTGCTCGAGGGTAGTTTGCGCGCCGACCGCACTGGCCAACGCCAGAAATCCGAACAAAAGAAAGATGCGTTTCATATCCTCACTGTTTTTTTATCCTTCGCATGATCACTTCGACGTTTTCCTGCTTGCGACGGGCGAAAAACTGCTCCCGGTCGGCCGCCTGATCGCCAAAGATGGGCTCGATGATGGGAAAGGCAATAAAGGGAAATATATTGAGCGACACGATGTCCAACAAGAGCGTCCGCACGTCGATCGGCTCGACTTCGCCGCGGCGGGCGGCGGCGTCCATTTCCACCTGGAGATCGGCAATGAGCCGTTCGGCCACAAAGGATATCCGCTGCTGCATGATCAGGGAACGTTCCGGATGAGCAAAAACCTCATTGACCACAAAGCGCGGCAGGTCGGGATTGGCCGCTATGAAATCGAAATGGCGTTCTACCCCATCACGTATCCTTTCAACCAGCGGAAGCCCCGGCTGACCGAATGCAGCAAGTACCGATTGCCCCATTGCCTGTATCTTTTCATCGAGAATGCGCTCGAAAAGCTGCTCCTTGGTCCGAAAATAATAATGAAGCATCGCATGCGTCACCCCGGCTGCCTGAGCAATGGAAACGGTCCGCGCTCCGGAAAATCCCTTGGCGAGAAACTCCCGCTCGGCCGCCCGAAGGATGTCGTTTTCCTTGTTGCACGATGGGGTTTCCCTTTCCGTTTTATCGACTAACATTTTTGTCTAACAAATTTGTTAATACAAATATACGACATTTCCGCAGCGACGCAAGAGTTTCCCCAAACTTTAACACTCTCCCCAAGAACTACTCTGCCTGGTGTATCCGATCGCCCTGCACACACGCTTGCCACCGGGGGCGGACAAAAAAAAGAGCGCGGCAAACCCGCCGCGCTCTTTCTTACTCCTTATCAATCGGATCAAAGCGTCGAGATGATAGCTTGGGCTTCTTCGACAGTAAGTGCCGTACCGAGGAATTTCCCGTCCTTGCCTATGAAGATCGCCCGAGTGCTGGGGCAAACGTAAGATTCGAAGAATTTCTGATCGGCCAGTCCGGTCTTGAAATCGGCGATACCGCGTTCTTCAAGATATTTCTTTATCCCTGCCGGTACTTTTCCATCGAGAAAAACAAAGACGGCGACAACCTCAACTCCTTTTTCCTTGGCTTTGTGCAACTCGGCATACATCCGGTTGTTCAACTCGACTTCTTCCGGATTGGTTACATAGAGGACGGCTACTTTGTCCTTAATGTCCGCCGAGGTCAGCGTATCGCCGCCATCGAGCAACGGATAGAGCGTAAAAGCGGGGGCGGTGTAACCCTTGGACATCTGGATCACATTCTTGTGCAAATACGAATCGAATGTACCCATCCGGGGATGCGTCTTGATATTGGAGGGGACTTTCTCGTAGTAGGCAGCCAACTTGTCCGGATTGATGTACGCGATGCAGTTGATCATCATCACCAGGGAAAGGAGGTCCTCCGGGTGCTTTTCGGCCATTGCGAAGATTTTCTGCGCGTAAGCCTCATCGTGTGCAATGGCTTCCTTGTAAATTGCATTGAGAGCCGCCGTATCTCCGGCCTGCTGAGCCGTACGGAAAGCCCTTATCTGGTCGGCCCGATACTGACCATTGGCCGCTTCCTGCGCCAGGATGGTATTGAAATAGTCCATCGCGTCGGAACCCGTTACCTTCACACTGTCCAAGTGGGCAAATTCGCCCTCGAGCTCCATCTTGGAATTGTCGATGTACAGAGGTATCTCACCGGCCACATCCTGGAACGTGATGAAACGATAGTCGTTGTATTCCATTTTCCCTTTGAAGCGAAAATGACCATTCTCCATCCGTGCGGTATCGAGGACCACATAATTCCCGCTCTGAGGTTGGGAACACAGATATACGTCCTGATCGGGGATACCGGCCAGATGGCCGTCGATCACGAACTTGTCGCTATTGCACGCCGTTACGCACAGCACTGCGGCAAGGGCAAGCAAAGAGGTTTTCAATTTTCGGTTATTCATCGGTATCGTTATGCTATTTGATGATTATTTCTGTTGCTGAGAAAGGTATTCGAGTACTTCCTCCAAAGCCTCGGGCGAGATACCCCGCGCCAGGATCGTCCCGTCTTCCCCGATGAGGACTCCGGAGGGAAGCGTTCCCGTGAGAGCGAACTTATCGACCAATTCGTTTTTCACGCCCCGGGCATCGCGCACCTCGTTCCACGGAAGGCTCAACGAATAAATATCATACCCGTACTCCTGGTCGCTTCCTCCGATACAGGACGAGAGCACTTCCAAGCCTTTCGGATGCCACTGCTCGTAAACCTCCTTCAAGGCCGACATGTAGTCGATGTTTACCGGATCGCCGGCCGTCCAAGCGACCAGAAAGAGCGTTTTCCCGGCAAAATCCTCCCGGTGGAAAGATACGCTGTCGCTGCGCAGTTCGAACTCCGGCACCGACATCCCGACCAGAGTGTTTTTGGCCTGGGTAACGAAATGCGAAAACTCCTTCCCGTAGAGCGAGGCGGCCACTTCGGGCGTAAACTTGGCTTGAAGGGTATCCAGCAAGGGAGAATACCCCTTGTTGAGGAACGTATAGGCCAACAGCGGCGAGAGAGGGCTGTCGGGATGGGTCGCTACGAAATTGGCCACGTACTGCAACTGACGGCGGTCGAGCTGTTCGTAAGCGGCGGTGTAAGCCTCCAGCGAATCCTTAGGTCCGTCCTGGGTGCTGGCCCGGAGGATATTGAGGTACGCCGTTTCCTTGCGTGCGGCAAATTCCCGCATATAGTCCATGAATTCGTTGTAGAGCGCTTGTCCCTCCCCGCCGGTGATCTGCGCGCAATCCAGGCTGTCGATGTGTGCACGGACCGTTACCGGAGCGCCTTCGGCAAAGAAGGACAGCACCGGAGCCGTTTCCCCGAATGCCAGGTAATACATCCGCGGCTCGCTCGCATCGCCGGTGAGGTCGAAACTCCCGTCGCGTCCCATCTCCAGCGAATCCACACTCACATACCGGCCGTCCTGTTCGTATTGCAGGTACAAGGTTCCGTTCTTCGCTCCTTCTATCGTTCCTTTCACCCGAAAGGTTTTACCTCCCGAACACCCCACCAGGAGTGTGCCACACATCAGGGCGAGAAATCCTGCTCCAATGGTTTTCTTCCACATAACTGTACTGCTCTTGTATCTTGTTTGTTTTTGTTTTATCGGGACAAATGTAGTCAAAATACCGGATTCTCCCGGTCCTTCCCGCAGGATTTATTCCTTGCTCACCGCACGCAGGTCCAGGTTGTTGGTGGTGATGTTGCTGGTAAAATTCCGCAAGGCGGGATTGTAGAAACGGATCACCTGGTCGTAAAACAGCACCACGGCCGGCACATCGAGCATTGCCAGCGAATCGGCACGGCGATACAAGGCGGCACGCCGGGAGGGATCGAGCGTATGGACAGCCTCGAGGTACAGGTGGTCGAAAGCGGGATTGGAATAATGCGTATAGTTCGGTCCCTTGGGGCTTTCGTTCGGGCCGTAGAAGAGCGAGAGGTAGTTCTCACCATCGGGATAGTCGCCCACCCAGCTGGCCCGGAAAAAGTCCGACTTGCCGGTAGCCATCGCCTGGCGGAGACTGGCCGTCTGGATGACCTCCACGCTCACCGGTATGCCCAAACGCTGCCACTCGGACTGGATGTATTCGCACAGGTCGCGGTAGTCGGAATTCACCTGAAGGACAAAGGGTTTGATAGGACCCTTTTCCCGTTTGTACTCCTCGATCAGGCGCAGGGACAGCTCCGGATCGTACAGATTGACGCTATCCGAAGCCAAGGTGCCGTCCAAGCCCAACGGGATCATGCCTCCGGTAGCCGGAATGCCGATGTTCTTGCGCAGGTAGAGCATCATCTTGCGCCGATCGAACCCGTGGTTGAGCGCACGGCGTATCCGAAGGTCGGACAGGGGATGGTCCTGCGGCAAGTCCATCTTGATGCCCAGGTATTCGGTATTGAGGTACGGCATGGTCATCATGGAGATCTGACCTTCGAATTTCTCCTTGAGCCGCCCGTCGGAGGTGAGCACCTCGTCGGCATAACCGGGGTCGAGCCCCGAGATAAAGTCGAGGTTGCCCATCAGGAACTCCATGAAGGCGGACTGTTTGTCCGGCAGAAAAGTGATGTTGACCGCTTCCAGGTACGGCAGACGCACCCCCGCGGAGTCGTATTCGAAAAAGTCGGGATTGCGCCGCAAGACCAGCATGTTGCCCTCGCTCCAATACTTGACGTAAAACGCGCCCGTACCCACCGGACGGGTGCGGAAATCCTCGCCCAGGTATTCCACCGCCTCGCGGGGCACGACCATGCAATACGGCATCGTCAGCAGGCTCATAAAAGCCGGGAAAGGCTCCCGAAGGCGGATGTGGAGCGTGGTGTCGTTCGGCGCATCGATCGTCTCCACGTAATTCATCGTCCACGCACCGGGCGAAGTTACCAGCGTATCGGTAAGCCGCCCGAGGGAATACACGAAATCGTGGGCATTGACCGTACGGGTGCTGTCCGGATACTGGGGCAGGAAAGCCTCACTCTTGTGGAAACGCACATCGTCGCGCAGGATGAACGTATAGTCCCGCCCGTCGGGGGATATCTCCCAGCGTTTGGCGATCTCGGGGATCACGTGGGCATTGGTGTCCAGGCGGACCAGTCCGGAGAAGACCTGCCGGCAAGCCCACACGCCGGACTGCAAACGGGCAAAAGCCGGGTCGAGGGACAAGAGATTGCCCGCTTCATTGTAGCGGAACACCTGGCTGTCGGGAGCCGGCTCGGGACGGTGGCACGCCGAAAAGGCAAACACCGCTACCACACACACGGACAAAACCTTATGAAAAAAAACTCCGGAAATGCTATCGGGGATACGTATCTTCATCTGTTTTTCTTTTGCTGTCCGATGTACCCATCGGGATTTGAATGGGTAAAGATACGCCATATCCGCTTTTCGCGCCGCATCCACGCTTCATTTTTCACGCAATCCCTCCGATCCGTTCATTTTTTAACCGTCCGTTTCCTTCCCGTAGGAACATTTGCCCGGGCGGGGATTCCTCCCTACCTTTGTCCGGATAGAAAATCCGGCAAAGGAAACGATGAAAAAACTGGTGATTTTCGACTTGGACGGCACGCTGCTCAACACCCTGGGCGACTTGGCCGCTTCGTGCAACTACCTGATGGCACAGCACGGCTACCCAACCCATCCCTTGGACCGCTACCGCTACATGGTGGGCAACGGCATCAACAAACTCATCGAACGCGCCCTTCCGTCCGGAGAGTCCTCCCCGGAGAGAGCCGCCGCCCTGCGCCCCGAATTCATCGCCCGGTATCGGGAACACCTCTGGGAACACTCCCATCCCTACCCCGGCATCGAAACTCTCCTGGAAGCCCTTTGCCGGCAGGGCATCCTGCTGGCCGTAGCCAGCAACAAATACCACGAAGGCACCGTGGCGCTGGTGCAGCATTTCTTTCCCCAAGTGCCGTTTGCCGCCGTCTTCGGACAGCGGGAAGGCATCCCGGTAAAACCCGATCCGGCCGTAGTGCGCAAGATCCTCTCCGCGACCGGTGTCTCGGCTGAGCATGCACTGTACGCAGGCGACTCCGACGTCGATATGCGCACCGCCGCCCACGCAGGCATCGAATCGGTGGGGGTTTGCTGGGGATTCCGACCGCGCGCGGAACTCGAAGCCTCGGGTGCCGACCACCTGGCCGAAACGCCGCAAGACATCCTCCCGATAGCCCTCTCGTAAGAACACACGCCCCCTTTCCGAAAGAGGTTCTTCCTCCGGCAAGGACTTGCTTTCTTTCTAAAAAAGTACGGTATGCTGCAGCAAAAAATCCTGTGAAGATTTACAGAAACTTATAAGCCACATTGACCCCGAAGCGCGGGATCCAGTTGGACGAACCGTTCCAGGGGTCGTCGATCTCCGGTTGGTTGGGCCGGTGGGGCTTCATGATGATCTCATCCTTGCTGTGGACGATCTCCCCGCCCGGGCCGTACACGTCGTACAGGAAATAGCCGTTGTACCACCCTACCACAAACAGGCCTCCCACATAAGCGTCGAGGGTAAAATGCTCTCCCAGGATCCATTTGTAGCCTACCGAAGGGCCTATCAGGAATCCTGTCCCCCGCTCATACTTGTTGGCCCAGTAGATGAACTGATCCGCCTTGAAAAAATAAGGCCGCGACATCTTCATCATCACCAGCGCTCCGAGGTCCCCGGAAACCCACCAACCGCGATGATGGTCCCGGTCCGTTTTCTTGAAGTACCAACGGAGTTCCCCCAGCACATATCCGAATTTTTCAGGACGGGAATGACCGCCCAATTTGACCGATTCCCAGGGAGAGTACAAAAACTCGCTGGCGAGCGAAAGCCGCGGCGATATGGGCACCTCGACCGAGAGGTCGATCACTCCAGCCAGAGCATACGCCCCATTGACCTTCACTTCCGTCTGTCCGTAGGCCCGGGGAGCGAAAAACAACAAGACCCATACGGCCGCCAAAAGAAAACGTTTCGTGCTTTTCATCACAGTAACTGATAAATATGCGAAGGTGCAAATATAGCAAAAGGAGAACGCATACCCATCCTTGTTTAGCCGCTTAGGACCTTCTGTTTTTACGATCTGCCACGACTTCCCCGCAAAGACAAAAAGATCCTCACAAAAAGACACAAAACACCATACGGATTCTCAAAAAAATAGCTACATTTGCCATCAACCAAGATAAAAATACCTATGGGATACAATATAGACGACCAAGGCTACTACGGCCCCTTCGGCGGAGCTTACATACCGGAGATGCTCCGTCCCAACATCGAAACCCTCCAACGGGAATACCTCAAGGCGATTGAAGAACCCTCCTTCCAGCAGGAATTCGACTCCCTGATGCGGGATTACGTCGGACGGCCCTCGCCCCTGTATTTTTCGCAGAAACTCTCCGACCGATACGGAGCACGCATCTATCTGAAACGCGAGGACCTCAACCACACCGGAGCCCACAAGATCAACAATGCCATCGGACAGATCCTGCTGGCCCGTCGGATGGGCAAGCGCCGCATCATCGCCGAAACAGGTGCCGGCCAACACGGCGTGGCAGCGGCTACCGTCTGCGCCTTGATGGGCATGGAGTGCTACGTGTACATGGGAGCAGTGGACATCGAGCGGCAAATGCTCAACGTACGGAAAATGCAAATGCTCGGCGCCAAAGTCGTTTCGGTGGAAACCGGCCGAAAGACGCTCAAGGAAGCCGTGGACGAAGCACTGAAGGACTGGTGCGAACACCCCGATGAAACCTTCTACCTGATCGGTTCGGCCGTCGGCCCGCACCCCTATCCCGACATGGTCGCCCGCTTCCAGTCGGTCATCTCGAAGGAGATCAAAGCCCAACTGCTCGAAAAAGAAGGCCGGGACTATCCGGATTACCTGATCGCCTGCGTCGGCGGAGGAAGCAATGCCATCGGCACGTTCTACCACTATCTGGACGATCCGCGCGTCCAGCTGATCGAAGCCGAAGCCGGTGGCATGGGTACGGATACGGACGAAAATGCCGCGACCATGACCCTGGGCAAGGAAAGCATCCTGCACGGCAGCAAAACGCTCGTGCTGCTGGACAAAAACGGCGACACGGCCGAACCTTACTCCATCTCGGCCGGGCTGGACTACCCCGGAGTAGGTCCCGCCCATGCCAACCTCTACACCTCGGGACGCTCGGACGTGCTGGCCATCAACGACGATCAGGCGCTCGAAGCCGCCTACGAACTCACCCGTACCGAAGGCATCATCCCGGCACTCGAATCGGCTCATGCCCTGGCCGTGCTGCCCCGCTACTCTTTCCGCAAGGACTCCGTGGTGGTGGTAACCGTCTCGGGACGAGGCGACAAGGACATGGAGACCTACCTGAAACATTTCAAGGGCTGTCCGGACAACCGCTGACCTTCCGCCCCGAAAACCGCATGAAAGCCTTCAGCCGCCTGCGCAAGGGGGCTGGGGTTTTTTCATTTTATTTCACTTCCTGTCCGAAAACCTTTGAACAAACCGATGGATCCGAAAGCCGACCAAGAAACCTTTCCCCAATACCTCGCCCGTACCTCGGCGCAATACTCCCAACATGTGCCTTCGCATACGGTAGTCTATCGCTTTGTGGACAGCCTCACCGACCTGCTGTTCCCGGTGCGCAGCGACCAGCCGCTTTCCCTCGCTCAGATCGAAGAGCGTTGGGAGGGCCTTCACCGCGACTTCGCCGCCATCATTTGTCCGCTTTGCGCTCCCGAAGTCGCCTGTGAAATATTGTCCGAACAATTCTTCGCCCGGATCGCCGAGCTTCACGCCAGCCTGGTAGAGGACGCGGAAATGTACCGGGACAGCGACCCGGCTTCGGGTTGCGTGGAGGAAGTCATCCTGTGCTACCCCGGTTTTTACGCCGTGATGGTACACCGGATCGCCCACGAGATCCACCGGCTGGGCATCCCCCTGCTGCCCCGGGTCATCGCCGAATACGCCCATAGCCGCACCGGTATCGACATCCATCCGGGTGCCACGATCGGAAAACACTTCTACATCGACCACGGCACGGGGGTGGTCATCGGCGAGACGACCGTCATCGGTGACAACGTATGCCTCTACCAAGGCGTTACCCTGGGGGCCTCCTACGTGGACAAGGAACTGCGCGGGGTGCGCCGCCACCCGAGCATCGAGGACAACGTGATCATCTATGCCGGCAGCACCATCCTGGGAGGGAATACCGTTGTAGGGCACGACTCGATCATCGGAGGAAACGTCTGGCTGACGGAATCCGTGCCGCCCTACTCGCGCGTGTACCACAAACCCGAAATCGCCATCAAAACAAAGAAAACGACAAAATAACCTCCCGGTGCTTTCCCCGCCGGGAACACCTCAAAACTCTAAGGGGAGAAAAAAAACGAAAACCATGGCAAAAATCGCACAAGCACTAACCGACCTGGTGGGCAACACCCCGCTGTTGGAACTCGCCCGCTTCGGAAAGCAGCATCATCTGCGCGCGCACCTGATCGCCAAACTGGAATACTTCAACCCCGCCGGCAGCACCAAGGACCGCGCTGCCGTAGAAATGATCCGCTGCGCCGAGCAACAGGGGCGCCTGGCTCCCGGAGCCGTGCTGATCGAACCCACCAGCGGCAACACCGGCGTAGGCCTGGCCATGGTCGCCGCCGTACGCGGATACCGCCTGATCCTGACCATGCCCGAAACGATGAGCGCCGAACGCCGCAAACTCCTCGCCGCATTGGGAGCCGAGATCGTCCTCACCCCGGGGAGCGAAGGAATGGCCGGAGCGGTGAAAAAGGCCGAAGCACTGCAAGCCGAAATCCCGGGTTCGGCCATCCTCCAGCAGTTTTCCAATCCGGCCAATCCGGAAGCACACCGCCGCACAACCGCACCGGAGATCTGGCGCGACACCGACGGAAAGGTGGATGTCTTCGTCGCCGGAGTGGGAACCGGGGGGACGATCAGCGGAGTAGGAAGCGCCCTGAAAGCCTACCGAGCCGACATCGAAGTCGTAGCCGTCGAACCGGACGGTTCGCCGGTACTCTCGGGCGGAAAGCCCGGCCCGCACGGCCTGCAAGGAATCGGCGCCGGATTCATCCCGGACAACTACGATGCCCGCGTGGTCGATCGCATCGTGCGGGTCAAGGATCAGGATGCCATCCGCACCTCCCGCGAACTGGCCACCTGCGAGGGACTTCTGGTGGGTATTTCCTCGGGCGCAGCTGCCTATGCGGCATCCCTGCTGGCACAAGAAGAAGCCTATGCCGGCAAGAATATCGTGGTGCTGCTGCCCGATACGGGCGAACGTTACCTCTCGACGGCCCTGTACGACTTCGAGGGGTATCCTCTCTGAGCGGCTCCCACCACCTCCCCAAACACCGCGCGGGCATTCCTCTCCGAGGAATGCCCGCGCGGTGTTTGGGGAGGTCTTGCCACGAACCCGTTCCCGGAGCACTACCGGTCTTTTGCCGACAAGTATTCTTCCACCTTTCCCGGGTAGAGACCTATGGTCTTGAACACCAGGCGGCCGCGGCTATCCAGCAGGAAACAGGTCGGGGTCGCCTGCGCCTGGCAACGGATCTTCACGGGAGAGGTGTCGCCCTTGAAATCGGACACCTGAAGGTATCCCGACGGGTATTCCTCGGCAAGAGCCGCCAATTCGTCCGGGGAGGAAACCGGCCAAAACACGACGATCCGGAACTCCTCCCGGGAGGTTTTCGCGTGCAGTGCATCGAGGTATTCCCGTCCCGAAGTTCCCATGCACCCCAAACCGCCGTAGAGCAGCAGCACCGGCGTTCCCCGCCATTGACGCAACCGAAAAGGCCTCCCCTGCACATCCCACGCACGGAGGTTGTACACTTTCCCGCCCGGACGCAGTTCCTTGGCCCGACCATGAAGAGCCATCGCCCGGCCGTACAGGCTGCCACGCAGTTCCTTCGGCAAACGCTTCCTTACGGCGCGAAGCGTATCCTTGGACAGGCCGAGCCGCATCGCAAAACACCGTTGCAGGCCACTGGGGGTCGCTGCGTATTGCACACTCAAGGCCTCCATGGCGTGAAGATACTGCTGGAAAAGAGCGTTGTAGGCTACCGTCAGGCTGTCTCTTTCCGTCTGGCTCTGCGCAGCGGCAAATTGCCCGGAGAAGTGCTCGCTCTGCGCCTCGAAACGCGCCGCCAGTGCACTTTCTTCCTTCAGAAAATTCTCTTCGGTGATCTCCTGCCCCCACAGCGCCCCGCACGCTGACAGGAGCACTGCGATCCATGCAATTCTTCTCATCCTTGAACGAATTTTGGTCCCGCTTCCGGTGCAATTTACATCTTTTTCCCGTCCTTTCTTCACAAACCACCTCCGCCTGCCCCGATCCCCTTCCTGCAAAAGAGTCCTGGCGGACCAAAAAAACACGGGGGCGCTTTCAGCGCCCCCGTGCCCGAAGTCGGAACGGATCCGACGGATCAGTGATGGCTGCAGCCTCCGCAGAGCTGCTCGAAGAAATCGTTGCCCTTGTCATCGCAGATGATAAAGGCCGGGAAATCTTCCACGCGGATCTTGCGGACAGCCTCCATGCCCAATTCTTCGAAATCGACCACTTCGACCGACTTGATGTTCTCGGCAGCCAGGATAGCAGCCGGACCACCGATGGAACCAAGGTAGAAGCCGCCGTTGGCCTTGCACGCATCGCGGACGATGGGCGAACGGTTGCCCTTGGCCACCATGATCATCGAGCCGCCATGCTTCTGGAATACGTCCACATAGGGGTCCATGCGGCCAGCCGTGGTCGGGCCGAAGCTACCGGAAGGCATTCCGGCAGGCGTTTTGGCCGGACCGGCGTAATAGATGGGGTGGTTCTTGAAGTACTCGGGCATCGGTTTTCCTTCGTCCAGCATGGCTTTGATGCGGGCGTGAGCGATGTCGCGCGCCACGATAAGCGTACCGGAGAGGCTCAAACGCGTCTTGATGGGATACTTGGTCAGTTCGGCCAGGACTTCCTTCATCGGACGATCCAGGTCGATCTTCACGGCCGGAGCCAGTTTGGGTTCCTGGGCGGGAAGGTATTTTTCAGGATGTTTTTCGAGCTGTTCGAGGAAGATACCCTCCTCGGTGATCTTGGCCTTGATGTTCCGGTCGGCCGAGCAGCTTACCCCGATGCCCACCGGGCACGAAGCCGCGTGACGCGGCATGCGAATGACCCGGACGTCGTGTACGTAGTATTTTCCGCCGAACTGCGCGCCGAGGCCGTATTCCTGACAGATCTTCAAAGCCTTGGCTTCCCATTCGAGGTCGCGGAAAGCCTGACCTCCGTCGTTGCCATGCGTGGGCAGGGCATCGAGATAACCGGTCGATGCTTCCTTGACAGTCTTGAGGTTGGTTTCGGCCGAGGTGCCTCCGATGACGATAGCCAGGTGATACGGCGGGCAGGCTGCCGTGCCGAGGGTCTGGATCTTTTCGCGGAGGAATTTTTCGAGGTTGGCTTCCGTGAGCAGAGCCTTGGTCTGCTGGAACAGGAACGTCTTGTTGGCCGAACCGCCGCCTTTGGTAACGAACAGGAAGTCGTAATGGTTGCCCGGTTTGGAATAGATGTCCACCTGGGCGGGCATGTTGGTGCCGGAGTTCTTTTCCTCGAGCATGGTGTAGGGCACTACCTGGGAATAGCGCAGGTTGCGCTCCTGATAGGTGTCGTACGCACCGTGGGAGAGCCATTCGGCATCGTCCACCCCGGTATAGACATCCTCGCCTTTCTTGGCCATGACGATGGCGGTACCGGTGTCCTGGCAGGTGGGAAGTTTTCCTTGTGCAGCTACGACTTGGTTACGCAGCATGGTGTAAGCAACGAACTTGTCATTGTCCGAGGCTTCGGGGTCGTCCAGGATGGAGGCCAGTTTTTTCAGATGCGCAGGGCGCAGGTAGAACGATACGTCGGCAAAGGCTTCACGTGCCAGCAGGCGAAGTCCTTCGGGTTCTACTTTGAGGATTTTTCTTCCGCCGCATTCGACGACCGATACGTAATCTTTGGTCAGCAGGCGATACTCGGTGGTGTCTTCGCCCAGCGGCTTTGGTGTTTGATACTTGAATTCAGCCATTTGCTTGTTCAAATTGTTGTATATTCCTTAATCTTTAAAATCTCTTCGCATGCTTTTCCGGTTGGCTGTCCGCTTCGTATCCGTGGGGATTCTATCCAACGGGATGTTCCGCGACCGCCTCTCCAGCCCCTCTATCCTCTCAGTCGTTCCTCTGTCGCCCCGGGTGCTTTTACACTTGCAAAGCTACTAAAAACTATCCACCCCTCCATCTTCCCGGTGCGATTTTTCGCTTTGCACAAGCTTCCGCACCGGGGAGAGGAGGGGTGGATTCAAAGGGAAAGGATCAATCCAGGTAATCGATGTCCAGACCCCACGACCACTTGTCGTAGAACAAGTTGCCGTCGGAAGTCTCGACCTCTCCAGCCTGGAAATCGACCGTGTCGCTGGCCGGATATTTCTTGGGCGGATAGAAACCGCACGTATAGTCGCTGTTGGCTACCATCCGGTAGGAGTCGATACCGCTGTCGAAGAACTGCGCACCGCCTTCGTTGGTCAAGGTCTGGTTGCGGCCGAAGGAAACATCCACCGGCGTCCAGCCGATACCTTCATAGTACACCTCGGCCCAGTCGTGCATGTTCCAAGCCCCGGGGTGCATCATCAGACCGCTCTGCCAACGAGCAGGGATACCGGCTGCACGCGCCAAGTTGATCAGCAGCAGGGCCACCTGACCGCAGTCGCCTTTTTTGTTGTCCAGCACATACTGGGGAATGTCGTCGATGATCGAATAGTTGAGCGCCGAAGCCCAAGGGTACTGTTTGACGTAATCGAAGATCTTGCGGAGTTTGAGATACGGATGGGTCTCGTCACCGACGATCTCGGCGGCCAACTGCCGCATCGACTCGCTCTGCAACAGATGGGGAGCGCGAACAGCGGTGTACTGTTTGTACACGGCCGAAGTGGTATCATACGGAGCGATCTCAACCCCTTCCAGATCGAAATGCTGTCCCCAGCACGTGTACTGGTAATCCACGTAAAACTCGGTCGGTTTTCCGGCTTCGGCCACCCGTTCCATGTATGCACTGTAATGTCCGTATTCCAGCGGGGAAACGGTTACCGAATCGGACGAACCCAAGAGTTGTACATCCGTCTGACGCGGCACATCGGGACGCGGCATCGGAATCCATACCCGCAGCGTGTCGCCAGCCGGAACCGCATCGGCCTTGACGGTAATGTGGTGGCGTACTTTCATCTTCTTGGGAGCCGCGATCTGACCACTGGGAGCAGCCAGGATCTCCGGCAGGTTGGCATTGAGCACCGAATCCTGCGAACGGCCTCCGTCGTCGCCCACCGAAGCGCGTGCGATCGCTTCCTTGTCCACACGGAACACATTGGGAGCGGCATTTCGGAAAAAGAGCGTATCGCCGTCGATCACTCGGTATTCGAGCGTACCGTCCTTGATCCAGCCATTGACCTTCACCAGGGCACTGTCGCCGTAGTAACGCTCCACGTAAGTGATCATTTCATCCTTCGTGCGACGGAAATCGCTGCGGAGCTTGTAAAGCGAATCCTTCTTCTGGATGTATCCCAGCGCTTTCTCGAAGTCATCGCCTGCACCGGCGATGAGCGAATCGAGCAATTTTTCCGCCTTGGTGTATTCGCCGGCGGCCAGGTTGTCGCTCAGTTGTTCGTCCGGAGTTTTCGAGCCGCAAGCCGCTACCAGCAAAAGTGCTGCCGAAGCGGCTGCCGTAGTAAGAAAGTGTTTCTTCATTGTATTTTACGCTTTTTTGGGCACGGCTCCCACACCGGGGAGGTCGGCCAAGGTTATTTTTCCGTTTACGATTTTCATACCGGTAAAGTTATCGTTGTTTATCAGCAGGTTGCCATCCAAGTCGGCCCAATCGATGGCCGGGGAAAGCTGGGCAGCCGCCGAAATGCCGCACGATGTCTCGCCGCTCATGCAGCCCAACATGATCTTCATGTCCAGTGCACGGGCCAGTTCGACCATCTTGTGGGCTTCGCGCATACCGGTACACTTCATCAGTTTGATGTTGATGGCCGAGAAGACACCGTGGAGTTTCTTGACATCGACCAGACGCTGGCACGACTCGTCGGCCACGGTAGGCAGGGGACTGCGTTCGGTGATCCAGGCCATGTCGTCGAAATTGTAACGGCCGATGGGCTGCTCGACGAAGATAAAGCCGTTTTCCTTGCACCAGTAGATCATGTCCAGAGCATAACTCTTGTCTTTCCATCCTTGGTTGGCATCTACACACAACGGTTTGGTAGGCTCCACTTCGCGGATGGTCTTGACCAGTTCCTTGTCTTCCTCGCCGCCGAGTTTGACCTTGATGATGCTGTACGGAGCCGCTTCACGGGTTTTCTGGCGGACCACCTCCGGCGTGTCGATGCCGATGGTGTAGGACGTAGCCGGTGCTTTGGCAGCTGTATAGCCCCAGATGTCGCACCATTTTGCCCCCAGGAGTTTACCCACCAAGTCGTGCAGGGCGATGTCGATGGATGCCTTGGCTGCCGCATTGTACGCGGTGATGTTATCGACATAGGTAAGGATGTCGTCCAACTCGAAAGGATTGGAGAACTGGGAGAGGTCCACCCGTTTGAGGAATTCGACCACCGAGGCCTGCGATTCGCCCAGGTAAGGGGGCGTTACAGCCTCGCCATAGCCCACCACTCCGTCGTATTCTATCTGCACCTGCACCAGTTCGGTGAAAGCCCGGGAAGACCCCGATACGGCAAACTGGTGGAGAAATTTGGTTTCGTAGGGTTTGAATGTCAGTTTCATCTTTTTGCTACCGCCTTTTTGGATCGCCGGGGCTTTCGAGCCGCCCACCACCGAAGCCAGTACGGGGTTGGCTGCTCCGGCCAGTATTCCGGCGCCGGTTACTATCGCTGCTTTTTTGAGAAAATCTCGTCTATTCTTATCCATCGTATTTTCCTTTTTTTTGTTGTTCGTAAAAATTCGTTACTGCTGTGCAAAATACGGGTTGTTTTCATAAGAAGTGATACCCAAACCCTTGTCCTCGTTGCCAATGATACGCGAGGCATGTACCAGAATATCCACATAGGACTGGGAATACTCAGGATGTTCGGGGTTGAAGCTATTCACGTGCACATCGCCCGCCTCGTGGATAAAACGACCGTCGCCCACGTAGATACCCACGTGCCATACCCGCTTGGGAGTCCCGTCGGCATTGCGGTTGCCGAAGAACACCAGATCGCCCGGCTGGAGCTTGTCATAGCCTTGGGAAATATCGACGCTCTCTCCCGTAAGGTACTGCTGCGAGGCATCCCGAGCCAAAACGACCCCGTTGATCATATAGACCGTTTTGGCAAACCCACTGCAATCCAGCATATCGGCCGAAGTACCGGCCCACAGATATGGTGTACCCATGAAGCGGTAGGCATTCTTCAAGACGTTTTCAGCCGTAGGGCGCGTCTCCTTGCGCCACTGGTCGAAATCGGTCACGTCGCTTTTGAGCACATATCCTTTCCGGCCATCCGGAAGTTCCACATGGGCATATTTACCCTTGCTTCCCTTGTCGAGCAGCAAAGCCCCGACAACGGCAGAGGCTACCCGAGGCGAAGATGCATCCGGTTTTTCATAGATCCAACCTTTATCTGAAAGGAAGATGAGTTTTTTATGCGAAAGGTACTCGTTGAACTGCTGGCGGGTCATCGGCTCAACAGAACTGGAGGACACCCACGAAACATAATCCTCGGGGGTCTGCACCAGATACCAGCCGGCCTTTTTCAGAATGCGCACCGGCGTACCCATGAGCAACTGCGTAGCTTGTTCCGAAGCGTACGAAGGCCCGTAACGCAAGGTCCCCACCGGGATACGGATCACCCCATAAGTCTTTCCATTCAAAGCCTTCTCATCGGGCAGCAAGGTGATCGCATCGATGGTCTCGACGCCCTGATCTTCCAACATCCTGAGCAGTTCCTCCTTGGCCTGGGGGACGGAAGTCTCTCCGGTGAGCACCGTCGGGCCGTTGGTCGGGACAGCCTTTACATCGAACACACTCGTACGGTCGTCGAGCGACAGTTTTTCCTTGACCGCTTCTATCGCCTTGTCCGCATCCTGAGCGAAAGCACCGGCGCAAACAAAGCACGAAACGAGTAGCAATAGTCTTTTCATCGCGTCATTCTATCGTTTTTTAGTTGACAAATAAGGTGAGAAAACAGTCGTTGCCGAAAAATCCGGCATTCAGCAAATATAAGCACACATTTTGAACTTACCAACAATATCCGCCCACATTTTAATACTTATCTTTGCTTTTCATTAGAAATACTTCAGAACCTCATCCCGATGAACCGTACGTTGTTTCTCTCTATCTTCTCTCTCGGCGGGCTTTTCTGCTCCGCCCAACAACCCCCGGAAGCACCCCACCACGACTTTTCCGCCCCCATGGCACACAAACGGGTTCTGGCCGGCTCCTTCGGCGAACTGCGCGACGGACATTTCCACTCGGGAGACGACTTCAAGACCCAGTTCGTCGTCGGGAAGGAGATCCTCGCCCCCGCCGACGGCTCGGTGGTACGGGTGAGCGTGAGCCACGGAGGGTACGGCAAGGCGCTTTACCTGCGGCATCCCAACGGTTACACCACCGTGTACGGCCACCTGAACGGTTTTGCCCCGAAGATCGACTCGGTCGTTCACACCCGGCAATACGCCGAACGCAGCTACGCCGTGAACATCGAAATCCCCGAAGGGGAAATCCCGGTCAAAAAGGGCGAACTCGTCGCCTGGTCGGGCAATACCGGCGGGTCGATGGGGCCGCACCTACACTTCGAAGTGCGCCGCACGCGGGACAACCTGGCGATGAACCCGCTGCTCTTCGGCTTTTCGGTCGACGACCACCGGGCCCCGACCTTAAACGGGCTCTATCTCATGAACCTCGAAGGGTCGGACTCGCTGGAAACCCTCTCCGAACCACGCCGCATCGTCTTTGAAAAAGGGCGTGAACACGCCCGGGTGAAAGCCTCAGGCCGCGTAGCCTTCCTGGTGGACGCCTACGACACGATGGACGACGCCCCCAACCACAACGGCGTGTACGGCATCGACCTCTACGTGGACGGACAGAAGGCCTACGGCATGCGGATGGACGGGTTTTACTTCGAGCACACCGGGCTCATCGACCGGCACATCGCCTACGACTACTACATCCGCAAAGGCGTCCGACTGGTCAAGTGCTACGTCGAACCCTTCAACCGTCTGACCCTCTACGACACCCTTTGCACCGCTTCGCCCATTCTGGAGATGACCCCCGGCAGCCAGCACGAAGTGCGCATCGAGATCCGGGACCTGGCCGGGAACGTTACCCGCCGCTCGGTAACGGTCATGGGCAGCACCTCCCCGCAGGAATACCAACTGCGCCATACGGCCACCCCGACGGACCATTCCATACTGGTGTATTTCGACGCGCAGCGGTACAACCGGATCCAGTACGGACGGTTCCGCGCCGACTTCCCCGCCGGAACTTTTTACAAGAGCCTGTATTTCGACTTCGAACCCATCGACTCGATGACCTTCCGCCTGCACAACCGCTCGGTACCCCTGCAAAAACCCTTCACCGTACAGTTCGACATCCGCCACCTTCCGCTCCAGTGGCAGCAAAAAGCGGTCGTAGCCCGGCCCTACCCCCGTCGGGACGGCTCGGTATCCTACGGGTTCCTGGGCGGAAAAGTCTCCGAAGGGAGGCTCACCCTGCGCACTTCTACCCCGGGCACCTTCACCGTGGCGCTCGACACCATTCCCCCGAGCATCGAGAAAGGCTCCTGGCGTTCGGGAGAAAAACTGCCCGGACGTTACCTGCGGATGTACATCCGCGACGGACAGACCGGGATCGCTTCCTTCGACGCATACATAGACGGCCGATGGGTGCTGATGGAATACGAATACAAACGGCGCGAGCTGACCTTGGACACCCAACGGGAAAACATCCCTCCGGGACGCCACACGCTGCGGCTGGAGGTTACCGACGGCGTGGGCAACCGCTCGGTATTCGAAGACGTTTTCGTGCGGTAAGCCTCCCGGAGGCTCCGGGGGATTTCCCCTTCCCTCCCTGCCCGGAAATACCGGACAAAAGAGTATCTTTGCCCCTGTAACCAACCGACAAAACCTTTACTGGCCATGGCAGACGACAACAAAGTCATTTTTTCCATGACGGGAGTGACCAAGACCTACTCCCGCACAGGCAAAACCGTCCTGAAAGACATATACCTCAGCTTTTTCTACGGTGCCAAGATCGGCATCCTGGGACTCAACGGCGCCGGAAAGTCCACCCTGCTGCGCATCATCGCCGGCATCGAAAAGGAATACCAGGGCGAAGTGGTCTTCGCTCCGGGCTACACCGTAGGCTACCTGCCGCAGGACCCGCAGCTCGACCCGGACAAGACGGTGCTCGACATTGTCAAGGAAGGCGTGGCCGACACCGTGGCCATTCTGGACGAATACAACCGGATCAACGAGCAGTTCGGCCTGGAGGAAGTGTACTCCGACCCCGACAAGATGGACGCCCTGATGCGCCGCCAGGGGGAACTCCAGGACGAGATCGATGCCAAGAACGCCTGGGAACTCGACACCCGGCTCAACATCGCGATGGACGCCCTGCGCACTCCTCCCGGCGACGCACCCGTAGCGACCCTTTCGGGCGGTGAACGCCGCCGCGTTGCCCTGTGCCGCCTGCTGCTTCAGGAGCCGGACGTGCTACTGCTGGACGAGCCGACCAACCACCTGGATGCCGAGAGCATCCTCTGGCTCGAGGAACACCTGCGGCAGTACAAGGGCACGGTCATCGCCGTTACCCACGACCGCTACTTCCTGGACAACGTAGCCGGATGGATCCTGGAACTGGACCGGGGCGAGGGCATTCCCTGGAAGGGCAACTACTCCTCGTGGCTGGAGCAAAAGACCCAGCGCCTGGCCAAGGAAGAAAAACAGGCTTCCAAGCGCGCCAAGACCCTCCAGCGCGAATTGGATTGGGTACGGCAAAACCCCAAAGGCCGTCAGGCGAAATCCAAAGCCCGTCTCTCCTCCTACGAACGCCTGTTGAACGAAGACCAGAAGGAAAAGGAAGAAAAACTCGAGATCTACATCCCGAACGGTCCGCGTCTGGGGACCAACGTCATCGAAGCCCTGCACGTATCGAAGGCTTTCGGCGACAAACTGCTGTACGACGACCTGAATTTCCGCCTGCCGCAGAACGGCATCGTGGGCATCATCGGGCCGAACGGAGCGGGAAAAACGACCATCTTCCGCATGATTATGGGCGAGGAACAACCCGACAGCGGCACCTTCGAAGTGGGGGAAACGGTCAAGATAGGCTACGTCGACCAGACCCACGCCGGACTCGACCCGAAAAAGAGCATCTGGGAAAACTTCTCCGGCGGCCAGGAACTGATCCTGATGGGCGGGCGGCAAGTCAATTCGCGGGCGTACCTCTCGCGTTTCAACTTCTCCGGTACCGAACAGAACAAACTGGTGGGAGAGATGTCCGGCGGGGAGCGCAACCGCCTGCACCTGGCCATCACCCTAAAGGAAGAAGGCAACGTACTGCTGCTGGACGAGCCCACCAACGACCTGGACGTCAACACCCTCCGCGCCCTCGAAGAAGGTTTGGACAACTTCGCCGGATGTGCCGTGATCATCTCGCACGACCGCTGGTTCCTCGACCGGGTGTGCACGCACATCCTGGCTTTCGAAGGCGACTCGCAAGTGTACTTCTTCGAAGGCTCCTTCTCGGAATACGAGGAGAACAAGAAAAAACGCCTGGGCGATACCACCCCTACCCGCATCCGCTACAAAAAACTGATCCGCGAGTAATCCCATGAAAAAAACACTCCTCTACTTCTTTCTTGCGATAGGACTTCTGACGGGAGCCTGCAACTCTACCCCGAAAGAGGAAGAGGCCTTCCATGCCTGCATGCGACCGGCTTTCCACAGCCACATCTACCTTCCGGTAACCATATCCGACTCTATCCGCGGACAATTCGTTTTCGATACGGGAGCGACCGGTTTCTACTTGGACAGTTTGTTCTACGCCGAAAACTTTTCCTCCCAGGCCTATCCCCTCGGAAAAGCCCTGCTCCAAGGTGCCGGCGTCGAACAGAAGATAACCCCTCTGGTGGCAATCCCCCTGGCTTTTTCTATCGACACCCTCTCCGAGGAATATCAAAGTTCGATCACCCCTCTGATCGAGTTAAAAGAAATTCTCGGACGAAAGGCAGACGGCATCGTGGGCAAGGATTTCTTTAGCACAGCAGCGGGAAAATACCTCGCGATCGACTACCTCTACGGGTGCTTTGCCGTAGCCTCCACCCTGCCCGACACGAGCGGATACCGCCGCATTGCCCTGGAACTTCACAACGGACAATTGTTCCTCCATACCCGCATTTCCATCTCCGGAAAACAGATCGAAGGTCCGTTCCTGTTGGATACGGGATGCGGAGGCTCGATCATTTTGACTCGATCCACAGCCCAGCAGTACGCCCTGGAACAACTTCCATGTGAAAAAGCCCGATATCGCTTCTATCCGGGCGGAATAGGAGGCTATTCGGAACAAACCAATCTCTTGGCCCAAGAAGCGGTTCTCGATACCTTCCGTCTGAAAGACCTCTCCGTAGCGTATTCTTCCGACACAGCCGGAGCACTCTCCAGCAGGGATTACCTAGGTCTTATCGGCAACAAGATCCTGAACCGGTTCGATGTGATCCTCGACTTGAAGGACAATTACCTGTACCTGCGCCCCAATGCGTATTACGCACAACCGTATGAAAACTACGGCAGCGGTCTTCTGTGTACGGACCGTACGGACATCTGCGAAGGAGTGGTCATCACCGGATTGCGCGTCGAAAGCGCGGCCGAGGAAGCAGGAGTCTTGTTGGGCGATGTGCTGCTGGCCATCGACACGACACAGGTCAAGCACATATCCAAAGAACAAATCGAACACTTGCTCCAAGACACCACCCGCACATCAGTTGTACTTTCCCTCCAGCGCAACGGACAGTCCCTCAAACGGTCAATAAAGCCCGAAAGAGGGCTGTAAATCCGCCCGTCGAACAAATCGGCACATCGGTCGAAAGCCGGACGGCAGTCCGCGGAGCAAGCCGTACCTTTAGCCCATCCCTCATCGGGAAAAGAAAAAAATCGGACTCAAACCTTCACTTATGTACCAGACGCTCACCGAATTTCTCTCCCAGTTTTCCGCGCCGGTACAGGCGCTCTTCGCTACGCTCTTTACCTGGGGCATGACCGCTCTGGGAGCCACTTTGGTGTTTTTCTTCCGCGAAGTCAAACGCCGCACGATGGACATCATGCTCGGATTTGCCGGCGGAGTGATGTTGGCCGCCGCTTTCTTTTCACTACTCTCCCCGGCAGTGGAAATGTCACGCCTGTTCAGCGCCTACGCATGGCTTCCCCCGGCTGTGGGATTCCTGGGGGGCGCCCTGTTCCTCTATGCGCTCGACCGGCTAACCCCACACCTGCACCCCAACATGACGGACAGTTCGCCGGACGGGGCGCCATCCTCGCTGCACCGCACCACGCTGCTCATCCTGGCCATCACCCTGCACAACATTCCCGAAGGCCTGGCCGTCGGGGTAGCTTTCGGCGCGGTGGGAGTCGGCATCGAAGGGGCGACCATCCCGGCAGCCATCGCCCTGGCCATCGGAATGGGTATCCAGAATTTCCCGGAAGGGACGGCCGTTTCCCTGCCGCTGCGCGCACTGGGCATGCGGCGGAGGCGCAGCTTTTTCTTCGGACAGCTTTCCGCCGTGGTCGAACCGATCTCGGCCGTCATAGGAGCGGCGGCGGTGATGGTATTCCAACCGGCCCTGCCCTACATCCTGGCGTTTGCCGCCGGAGCGATGATCTACGTGGTGGTGGAGGAAGTGATCCCCGAAACCCAGCGGGACAAGTACGCCGATACGGCGGTGATGAGCCTGATCATCGGCTTTGTTGTCATGATGATCCTCGATGTGGCCGGCTGACGAAACACTTGCCTCCCTTTCTCCGATGAAACGCCCGTTTTCTCCCGACACCCCTCCCACGCGATACGACCGCGAGGATTTCCGGCGACAAGTCTACCAAGTGGTACGGGCGATCCCCCGGGGACGGGTCCTCTCCTACGGCGGGATCGCCCGCCTGATCGGCCATCCGTCCCACGCCCGGGCGGTGGGTACAGCGTTAAAGAACGCTCCGGAGGGTATCCCCTGCCACCGGGTGGTCGACAGCCGGGGGCGGATCGTCCCGGGATGGGCCCACCAACGGGAACTTCTCGAAGGCGAGGGGGTGCGTTTCTCCGACGAGGTCCGGGTGGATATGCGCCGCTGCGCGTGGGACTTCGACCGGGAATAGTCGGGTCAAACAGCCTCTACTCTACCCATAAGAGCGGGCAAGCGGGGCGCCTTCGGCGCCCCGCTTGCCCGCTCTTGTCGTAGGAGATGGAATACTTCCCTCCCTCTTTTTTACATTACAAAGCGCTCTGGAACTGTTCGAGGAAACGCACGTCGTTCTCGAAATACAGGCGAAGGTCCTTCACCTGGTAGAGCAACATCGCCATCCGCTCGATCCCCATACCAAAGGCATAGCCGGTATAGACATCCGGATCGATGTTCACATTGCGCAGCACATTGGGATCGACCATTCCGCAGCCCATGATCTCCAGCCAACCGGTCCCCTTGGTAATGCGGTAATCGGCTTCCGTTTCCAGCCCCCAATACACATCGACCTCGGCCGAAGGCTCGGTAAAGGGGAAATACGACGGACGCAGGCGGATCTTGGACTTGCCGAACATCTCGTGCGTAAAGTAGGTCAAAGCCTGTTTCAAGTCGGCAAACGAAACGTTCTTGTCGATGTACAGTCCCTCGATCTGGTGGAACATGCAGTGTGCCCGGTACGAAATGGCCTCGTTGCGGAACACGCGTCCCGGCGAGATCACCCGGATCGGAGGACGGTTCACCTCCATGTGGCGCGCCTGGACGGAACTGGTCTGGGTACGCAGGAGGATATCCGGATTGGTCTGAATGAAAAACGTATCCTGCATGTCGCGTGCCGGATGGTGTTGCGGGAGATTGAGCGCAGTGAAATTGTGCCAATCGTCCTCGATCTCCGGGCCATCGGCTACCGTAAAGCCGATCCGGGAAAAGATATCCACCACCTGACGGCGCACCTCGGAGATGGGATGGCGCGAACCGATGGGTTCGATAAGGGCGGGACGGGAAAGGTCCTCGCTGGCTGCGGACTGCTCACGGGCCGCTTCAAACTCCTCCCGCAGGGCGCTGACGCGTTCCGTCGCTTTATTTTTCAACTGGTTGAGCAACTGACCGATCTCGCGTTTGCTCTCGGCGGGTGCTTTCTTGAATTCCTCGAAAAGATCGTTGAGCACCCCTTTCTTTCCCAGGTATTTCACCCGGAAGTTTTCCAGTTCCTCGGCCGTGGAAGCCTGGAAAGCCTCCACACGCCCCATGTATTCTTTTATCTTGTCAAGCATTGTTCCGATTGATTTGGTATCTGCAAAATTAGCAATTTCCCGGGGAGCTGCACACCCTCCGGGCGCGCTTTTTCCTCTTTCTGACCCCAAAAAACGGTCAAATGAAGGGGACGATCTCCTCGGCGACCCCTTCGAGAAGTTCCACATCCTCGCGGGAGAATCCGTCGGGAGTAAAAGAGTCCACATCCAGCACCGCTATGGTCTGCCCGGCGCGTATCACCGGCACAACAGCTTCACTGCGCACCTGCAGACTGCATGCGATATAATTCTCCTCGGCCGAGACATCCGGCACGACGAGTTTCTGTCCCGAGCGGGCTACCCGGCCGCATACTCCGCTGCCATAGGGTATTTCCTCATGTTCGGTTTCCTCACCCGAATACGGTCCCAGCACGAGGGTTTCCCGTTCGGGTACGCAGCGATATACGCCGACCCAGTCGAAATGCGGCACTCCGTCGAACAACATTTGGCACACGAAACGGATCACGTCGTCGCTGTCCATGTCCGAATCCACCGCCGATTTGATTTCCCCAAAAAGCAGGGCATGTCGTTTGTTCATCTCTTCTTTTTCCGATCGATCCGATCTCTATGATTTGACAAAGGTAGCACACCGGGATTCCCGGTGCAAATGAAAAAAGACCGTCCGCCGAAAAAAGCGGACGATCTTTCTTTTCCGACAAAGGGAAAAAATGCCTTACTTGAGTACGTCCACGCACAGCAGGTCCTCGAAGGCTACCCGGATGCGGGCACGAAGCGTATCTTCGCCCTTGCGCAACCATACGCGCGGATCGTAGTATTTCTTGTTCGGCGCATCCTCGCCCTCGGGGTTGCCCACCTGGGTCTGCAGGTATGCCTTTTTCTGTTCCATGTAGTCGCGTACACCAGCCATGAAAGCGAACTGCGTGTCGGTATCGATGTTCATCTTGACCACGCCGTAGCTGATGGCTTCGCGGATCTCTTCGAGCGAAGAACCCGAACCGCCGTGGAAGACCATGTTGACCGGTTTGGCAGCCGTGTTGAACTTCTTCTGGATGTACTCCTGCGAGTCGCGCAGGATGGTCGGTTTGAGCACCACGTTACCCGGTTTGTAAACACCGTGTACGTTACCGAAGGATGCAGCAATGGTAAAGTTGGGGCTGATCTTCATCAACTCCTCGTAAGCATAGGCCACGTCTTCGGGCTGGGTGTAGAGGCGGCTGGAGTCCACTCCGGAATGATCCACACCGTCTTCCTCACCACCGGTGATACCGAGTTCGATCTCCAGGGTCATACCCATCTTGCTCATGCGGGTGAGGTACTTCTTGCAAAGCTCGATGTTGTCCTTGAGCGATTCGGTGGACAAGTCGATCATGTGCGAGGAGAACAGCGGTTTGCCGGTCTGAGCAAAATATTTTTCACCGGCATCCAACAGTCCGTCCACCCAGGGAAGGAGTTTCTTGGCGCAGTGGTCGGTATGCAGCACGACAGGTACTCCGTACATTTCGGCCAGGTTGTGTACATGCTGTGCTCCGCAGATAGCACCTGCAATGGAGGCCTGCTGTGCATCGTTGGCCAAACCCTTTCCTGCGATAAAGGCCGCACCGCCGTTGGAGAACTGAACGATCACGGGCGAATTGACTTCCCGCGCCGTTTCCATCACGGCATTGATGGTGTCGGTTCCCGTGCAGTTCACGGCCGGCATGGCAAATCCTTTTTCCTTGGCAAAAGCGAACAGTTCGGCCAATGCCTCACCTGTTACGACTCCCGGTTTGATCTTGTGGCTCATGGTATTTTTGTTTTATGCGAAGCCTTATGTCGGCTTCCGTTCTTTTATTTTGGTAATGTTTGATTTCAACGAAAAAACCGAGGGCAAAGATACGCTTTTTCACGCATGTAGCAAAACACCTCTTTCCCACCCGCGCAGGCATTAACTAAAGCCCCTGCTTCTTCCCGGCATACGGATCGCCGCTAACCCTTCAACTGCTCGTCCACCCACGAACGGATGCGCCCCATCCCTTCCCAACTGATGCCGTGCCCGATCGGAAATTCATGGAAACGAAAATCCACCCCCAGTCTTTTCAAAAAAGTCTGTACCCCGCGCCCGGCCTCGATCGGGATCACCGGATCCTGCGTACCGTGCATCGCCAGCACCTTTATGGCCGAGCGATCCCCGGGGGCAACCTCGGGACCGACAATCCCCGGCTCGATGTACCCGCTCAAGGGCAGGTAGTAACGCACCCGCTCGGGATACCTGGACAGGATGCCGTAGCTGAGGATCGCCCCCTGGCTGAAGCCCAGCAGCCACACATCGTGCGGTGCCACACCGTACTTGCGGGCGGCCTCGGCGACAAATTCCGCCAGACGTTCCCGGGCGGCAACCGCCTGCGGGATGTCCGAAACCATCCGCTCGCCCTGAAAATCCAACGAATACCACGCCGCCCCTCCATAAAGCAAATCCAGGGGCGCCCTCGGAGCCACCACGTGAAATACCGGAGGAAATTCCCCCGCCATCGAAAACAAATCGTTCTCGTCGGCACCGTACCCGTGGGCCATCACGATCAAGGGATTCGTCCCGTCCGCCCGACTACAGGTCGGCGGGGCGTAATTGTACCGGAGGGTGAGATCGGTCTCCATGTCCTTTCTGAAGTTTTAAGTTCCTACAAAAAGCAAAAATAAACAAATAAACCGAACCCCGGCCTCAAGGGAGAAAACACGTTTTTTCTCGACTTTGCGCCTTTCTTTTTGTAACTTTGTCCAAATATGAAAAGCGTCGAAATCATCACGGGAGACATCACCC
>CABSLV010000012.1 GCA_902478645.1 uncultured Flavobacteriales bacterium
CCCCCGCTTGCCCGCCCCCTGTGCGTGGAACACTTCAGAGGTCCTCCCCGTCGCGCGAAACAGTAAAATCGGAGCTATGAAGCACCGCCTTGTTGTATTCCAACGGCTTCCCGTCGGCAATGGAACGCAGGGCCAAACCCAAACTGCGCAGCAGCGCATCGCCAGCAGCCGTATCCCACTCCATCACACTCCCGTAACGGGTATAACGATGGGCGCGTCCCTCGGCGATCGCGCAGTACTTCACGCAACTGGCCATCGGAAGGATCTCCGCCTGGGGATGTTGCCGGGCAAAATTCTCGATGTACTCCTCCATCTGCGGCGTATGACGCGACTTGCTCACCAACAGCACATAATGGTCCGGATACGGCCCGCAGGGGAGCTTTACCCCTTGCAACTGTTCCAGCGAGTCGAACCGCTGCCCGGCTGCGCACTCGATGCGCATGACCGGAAAGTCCGTCGCCCCGACATACAGCAGGCCGTCCTCGGGCAAAAAGATAACCCCGGCCACCGGAGCCCCCTGCTCCACCAAAGCGATATTGACCCCGTACTGGTGCGAACCGTTGATAAACTCCTTGGTCCCGTCCAGCGGATCGATGATGAACACCCGGTCCCAAAGCCCCCGCACCGAAAAATCGGCGGCTGCGCTCTCCTCGCTGATCATCGGAATCCCCAGCGGAAAGAGTGCTGCAGCGATGGTATTCTGCGCCGCATAGTCGGCATCGGTTACCGGAGAAAGGTCCGCCTTTTCCCGCACCGAATACTGCCCCGACTTGACCTTGACGATCTCGGCCCCGGCCGCCGTAGCGGCATTGACCATGGTAAGGAGTATTTTTTGCCGTGAAGGTATCATAAATACATATGTTTTTTCAATATTGTGCCGAGGAAGCCTCCCCCTGCACCAGTTTCTTGGCCGAAGAAGTACCGATACGCGTTACTCCCAGAGCGATCATCTGCTCGGCTGCGTTCAGATCGCGTACCCCGCCGGCTGCCTTTACCGGCAACGGGGCGCCGGCCTCGACCAGGATGCGCACCGCCTCGGGAGTAGCCCCGCCGGGACGTCCGTCGGCAGGCTTGAAAAATCCGGTAGAAGTCTTCAGGAAAACACGCGGAGCCGCTTCCTCCCCGAAGTTGTCCAACACCGTATCGCGGATCAACTCACTGAGTCCCTCGATCTCGTCGGGACGCAAAGCAGCCGTTTCCAGAATCCACTTGGCCGTCTTTCCGGCCTGAAGTACCAGATCGGTGCACACGTACACCTGCTGGGCGACGTATTCCACCTTGCCGCGTTTGTACATGGGATAATCGACCACGAAATCCAGTTCGTCCGCTCCATCGGCCAAGGCACGGCGAGCTTCGGCCAGTTTTTTCTCGGTCGAATACGTGCCTTCCGGAAATCCGATGACCGTACCCACCAGCACCTCGCTGCGGCTTTCGTCGATCATCCGCCGGGCAACAGCCACCTGGTCGGGACGGATCATAATGAGCTTGAAATGTTCGTCGATAGCCTCCTGGATGTATTTCCGGGCTTTTTCCCCGTATTCTTCGGGGGTGATGCCCGCCGTGGCAGGCGTTTCGAGATAGGTCGAATCGAGATACTGTCGAATATCGGTCATAGCTGTTTCGGCATTTCTTTGTTCTTATGATGCAAAGGTAGGCAATCTGCGCCAGACCCCGGTTCGGAGGTTCGGGTTTCTTTCACGTCCTTACCGGGAAGGGTGAAAAACGGTCTGGAAATTCTGTTCGATCCGCTGAGCCAACAGTTCCGGATCGATCCCCAGGGTTGCAGCCGACTCGCGGTACACCTGTTCGATGGTCAGTTCGGTATCCTCGTCGGTCTCGAAGAACAGCCGATCGAGCGGAATAACCGCCAGCAGGCCTTCGCGCCGCACCCCTTCCTTGCCCAGGGAGAAGTAAAAACCCTGCTGCACCAGCGACTCGGCCAGTTGGGGATTTTTCCGGTATCCATGCACGATCCAGGGCTGGGTGGGAGCCACCTCGCGCCGCACGACCGACAATTCGTTGAAGTAACCCACACAGTGGATCATCAGCGGTTTGCCGAGTTGCTCCGCAATGCGGACATGGGTGAGGAACAGGTCGGACTGCTCCGAAAAACTCATCGGGCTGCGCTTGTCGAACCCGCATTCCCCGACGGCCAGGGCGGATTTCGGACGGCACATCTTTTCCAAGTGGGGATACAGGTCCTTGGTCCATTCGTAAAACAAAGGATGCGCTCCTATGGAGTAATACCCGCGCGAGACGGGGTCGTCCCAGGAGAAAATCACATTTTTGATGTCGGTCGGCGAAGCCTTTCCGTGGGTATGGACGTCGTAAAAATTCATGTCCGCTGTGTTGGGTTTTGTGAGAGGTTCGGGTAGTCGGAATCGGTTCGGTGTGAAAGGTCAATAATGGTATTTCTCGCCCCACCTGGATTTGAGGTATCGGCGCAGGGCTTCTTCCCGATCATTGGGACCGGGATCGTAAAACTTGGTTCCCGCAATCTGCTCCGGAAGATACTCCTGAAGGGCGAAATGCTCCGGAAGATCGTGCGGATAGACGTAATCCGCCCCGTAGTGAAGGTCTTTCATCAGCCGGGTGGGGGCGTTGCGCAGGTGCAGCGGCACGGAGAGGTCGCCCGAGCGACGGACTTCGGCCTGCGCCGCGCCGATGGCCTTGTAAGCCGCATTGCTCTTGGGGCTGGAGGCCAGGTACGTCGCACACTGGGAGAGGATGATCCGGCTCTCGGGATAGCCGATGGTCGAGACCGCCTGAAAGGTGTTGTTGGCCAGGATCAGGGCCGTAGGATTGGCATTGCCCACGTCCTCCGAAGCCAGGATGAGCATCCGTCGGGCGATGAACTTGAGGTCCTCGCCGCCCTCGATCATCCGCGCCAGCCAGTACACCGCCCCGTTGGGATCGCTGCCCCGGATGGACTTGATGAAGGCCGAGATGATGTCGTAGTGCTGCTCGCCCGTCTTGTCGTAACGCGCGGGGTTTTGCTGCACTTTTTCCAGCACCATCTTGTTGGTGATCTCCACCTTGCCCCCCGTTTCGGAGCTCACCACCAGTTCCAGGGTATTGAGCAGTTTGCGGGCGTCCCCGCCCGAGATACGGATCAAGGCGTCGTATTCGCGGAAGACGATGTCCTTCTTGCGCATGTATTCGTCCTGTTCGGCCGCCCGGTGCAGCAGGGCAATGAGGTCGTCCTTGGAAAGGGATTCCAACACGTACACCTGGCAGCGGGAAAGCAAAGCCGGGATGACCTCAAAACTGGGATTTTCCGTCGTGGCGCCGATCAGGGTTACCTGCCCCCGCTCCACGGCCGAGAGCAGCGAATCCTGCTGCGACTTGGAAAAACGGTGGATTTCGTCGATAAACAGGATCGGTTTGGCCGCCTGGAACAGGTTGGCCCCCTCGGTCGCCTTGGCAATGACGTCCCGCACGTCCTTTACCCCGGCGTTGATGGCCGAGATGTTGTAAAAGGGCCGGTCGATCTTTTTAGCTAGGATGTGCGCCAAGGTGGTCTTTCCGCTGCCGGGAGGCCCCCAGAAAATCATCGACGGGACATACCCCGACTCGATGATCCTCCGCAGAGGCGTACCCGGGCCTACGATGGATCGCTGCGAGACGTATCCGTCGAAATCGTCGGGGCGCATCCGTTCGGCCAAAGGGGTGGTGATGTCCATCGAGGGTGTTTTTTGTCGTGTTTTTAACCGAACAAATTTATACTTTTGTCCCGAGATAACCTCGCCCTGCCCGGGGGAATCCCCGAGGTTTAGAACAACTTTAACGCAACGAAAAAACAAGCCATGACCCCGCTGGAAATAAACGGTTGCCAGGTAGCTTTCGGCGCGGACGGCTTTGCCCGTCTCGAAACATTCCTGTGCGAAAACCGGGAGGAGTTCTCCCGGATCGTCGTGCTGTGCGACACCAACACCCACGAACACTGCCTGCCGATGCTGGCCGAAAACGTACCCTCGCTCACCGACTACGAGATCGTGGAAATACCCGCCGGCGAGTCGTACAAAAACCTGGATACCAGCCGGCAGATCTGGGAAGCGCTCTGCGACCTGAAAGCCGACCGCCATACCCTGCAGATCAACCTGGGCGGGGGGGTGATCACCGATATCGGCGGTTTCGTTGCCTCGTGCTACATGCGAGGCATTCCCTTCGTCAATATCCCCACCACGCTCCTCTCCCAGGTGGATGCCTCGGTGGGAGGAAAAACGGGGGTCGATCTGGGTGGGATCAAAAACATCATCGGACTGTTCTCCCTGCCGCGCATGGTGGTGGTGCATGCCGGTTTCCTGACGAGCCTTCCCCAGGAGGAAATCCTCTCGGGCTTTGCCGAAATGCTCAAACACGGGCTGATCCGCAGCCGGAAGCATTGGGAAGACCTCTCGGGGACGAAGGATTTCTCGTTTGAAAAGACCGAAAAACTCATCTACGATTCGGTCAAGATAAAATACGACGTGGTGCGGGAAGACCCCACAGAAAAAGGCCTGCGCAAGACGCTCAACTTCGGCCATACGGTCGGCCATGCGGTTGAAACCTACTTCATGGGCACACCCACTTCGTTGAGCCACGGCCATGCGGTGGCCATCGGCATGGCGTGTGAAGCGTGGCTCTCGGGCGAGTTCTGCGCATTGGACAAAGCATTCGCTCCGGCCTTCCGTGACTATGTCAAGGGGCTTTACGGCGCGGTCGAGGTGCCTGTGCAGGCTATCCCGCAGATCCTGGAGATCATGCTCCACGACAAGAAAAACTCGCGGAAGGGCATCAACTTCACCCTGCTGGAGGCCATCGGCGAGGCCTCGATCGACCATTACCTCGACCCGGAAGCGATCCGCCGCTCGATCCTGTTTTACAACAAGCCGGGCGCTGAACCTACTCCCAGGGAAGAATAAAAGACACTTCTCCCCTTTGGGAAGCCAGAATCGGGGGAATGCGTTTGCCGGGCAAGTAAAATCCTCGGCCATTTTTGGCAAGGCAAGCGGATAATTCCCTACATTTGGACAGTATCATACCTTTGGCTGCCATGAAAACTCGACGATTCCTTTGGGGACTGCTCGCCCTCGTATTGGTGCTGCCCCTTGACTCCTGTGCGGTTCGTCCGCCACATCCCACCCCGGGACCGCCACCTCCCGCATACCGTCCGCACAAGCCGCATCCCAAAAAAGCGCACAAACCCGGCAAACCGCCTCGCCCGCCGAAACATCGGCCGGGGAAGCCTGTGCCTGCTCCCCCTCCCCAAGCGGGACCGGGTGTGTTGGCTCCTGTTCCGCCCGAGCCGCTTGCTGCGACGCAAACTCCCAAAGCCGGTTTGCCTACGCCACCTCCGGCTCCCGAAGAATAAAACGCAGTCCCATTGCTCGATATGCATCGAGAAAACCCTCCACCGGCGAGCTCCTGCGGAGCTCGCCGGTGGAGGGTTGCCCGCGCGTTTTCCGGGTCTTTTCCCGGCTCTCTCCACAAACTTTCAGGAACACGAACTTTTATCTCCAGATATCCAAAACGACAAACCGACCTGAAAAACAGCACTCCGGTGGGATCCCCCGGCAAAACAAATCTCCTTTCCCGGGTAAAAAGTAAACGCAATGCGGATCGATCCCCGGAAAATCCGTACATTTGGCTGTGTAAAACAATCTCGAAAACATGAGCGAAGACAACAATAAAAGTGCGAAAATGGCCTCGCTGAAGACCATTCTCGAAAAGATGGACAAGACCTACGGCAAAGGTGCTGTGATGATCATGGGCGAGCGCGAAGTGGAACACGTGGACGTGATCCCTACCGGTTCGCTGGGTCTGGATCTGGCACTGGGCGTGGGAGGTTACCCCCGGGGACGCATCGTGGAGATCTACGGTCCGGAATCCTCGGGTAAGACGACCCTTACCCTGCACGCCATCGCCGAAGCGCAGAAAGCCGGCGGCATAGCAGCCTTTATCGATGCGGAACATGCCTTTGACCGTTTCTACGCCGAGAAACTGGGTGTGGACGTGGACAACCTGGTAATCTCCCAACCGGACAACGGAGAGCAGGCTCTCGAGATCATGGAAAATCTCATCCGAAGCGGAGCGATCGACATCGTGGTCGTCGATTCGGTAGCGGCCCTGACCCCCAAGAGCGAGATCGAAGGCGACATGGGCGACTCCAAGATGGGACTCCAGGCGCGCCTGATGTCCCAGGCACTGCGCAAACTCACCGGGACGATCTCCAAGACAAAATGCGTAGCGATCTTCATCAACCAGTTGCGTGAAAAGATCGGCGTCATGTTCGGCAATCCGGAGACCACCACGGGAGGAAATGCGCTCAAGTTTTACGCTTCGGTACGCTTGGATATCCGTCGCGGCAGCCAGATCAAGGAAGGCGACAAGGTCCTGGGCAACCGCACGAAAGTCAAAGTGGTCAAGAACAAGATGGCACCTCCTTTCCGCTCCACGGAATTCGACGTACTGTACGGGGAGGGTATCTCCCGCACGGGTGAGATCGTCGATTTGGGAGTGGAATACGAAGTGATCCAAAAGAGCGGTTCGTGGTTCTCCTACGCGGGAAGCAAACTGGCACAAGGACGCGATGCGGTCAAGGAACTGCTGAAGGACAACCCGGAGTTGGCCGAGGAAATCGAAACCAAAGTCCGGGAAAAGATCGCCGAGGGGACATCCAAAAAAGCCTGATACTCCCCATACGAGCAAGCAAAAAGGGGCGGCCTGCGGCCGCCCCTTTTTGCTTGCTCGTATGTACTTGGATTTTCATATACAAAGAGGCATCCCGTCCTCGCATGCACGAAAACTTCGTTTTTTCACTTGTCGCAACTCTCGGCTTTATCTATTTTTGGATAAAACAGGATGCGCCTCGGCGGCGTCCACCCAAAAACTTGCGTTTTCGTTTTGCCGCTGCGCCCGGCTTTCGCTATTTTTGGATAAAACAGGATGCGCCTCGGCAGCGTCTCACCCAAAAACTTGCGTTTTCGTTTTGCCGCTGCGCTCGGCTTTCGTTATTTTTGCACTTAAAGGGGCAAAAGGAAAAAGCGGACGGGAAAAAGACTCCCCGTCCGCTTCTTTCCTAACAAATAATCATAACAATTAACACTAAAAACGCTTTGCTCTTTGAAACGCAATAAAAAATGAAAACACTTTCCTAACGACACAAAGGTACTCCGCCCCTCTCTGAAAAAATACAAAAGAAAAGTTATATTTTGGTTAAAGAAAATGGCCCTCAACCCCTCGATATTAACACGTGAATTTCAGGATTTTATCCGATCGGACCGCGCCAGCGAACTCCTGTCGGGGGGAGTGTTTGCCAGCCCCTTTAACGGAATCTCGCCCCAGGAACTCGCCACCCAGATAAAAGGCTACCGCAAAGCCCTCGAAAAACTCCCCCGTTTGGCCGCACGGCAGGGCATCGTCTATCCCCCCGGCCTATCCATGGAACAATGCTCGAGCGAAGCCACCGCGCGGTACAAAGCCTCCCTACTTTCCGAAGGCCGCCGCTGCGCCGACCTCACCGGAGGTTTCGGCATCGACACCCTGGCTCTCAGTGAACGCTTCGCTCAAGTGGACTATTACGAAACGCAGGCGGAACTCGCCCGGATCGCTGCGCACAATTTCTCCGTTCTCGAAGCCGACAACATCTCCGTCCATTCCGAAGACGGTCTCTCCGCCCTGGAAGCCGCCCAAGAGGAGTACGATCTCATATACACCGACCCTGCCCGTCGGGACACCCACGCCCACCGGGTATTTTCGGTCACGGACTGCACGCCGGACATCGCCTCCGCCAAAGAACTCCTGCTCTCGCGCAGCCGCCGCCTGCTGGTCAAACTATCGCCCATGCTGGACATTGCCGCCACCTTGCGGATCTTCCCCCAGACTTCGCAAGTGCACGTGGTGGCCGTGCGCAACGAAGTAAAAGAACTCTTGCTGGTGATCGAGCGCGGATTTTGCGGCCAGGCCGTATGCTATGCCGCCGACCTCTACCCCGGGAGGGAAGACCGTATCTTTTCCGGAAAACTCTCCGCCGCCTCCCCCGCGCCACCGGTTTCCGCGCCCGAAGCATACCTCTACGACCCCTCGGCGGCTCTGCGCAAAGCGGGATTGGCCGATGCATACGGTCTGTCCGCAGGTCTGTCCAAACTCCATCCCTCCACCGGCCTTTACACCTCCCCACAGCACATCGAAGGGTTCCAGGGGCGGGTTTTTCGCACGCTGGGAACCGTGAACCGAAAGAACATCGAGGAATATTTCCCCCAGCGGCGCGCCTCGGTCATAACGCGCAATTACCCGGCCGCCGCCGCAAGCCTGGCCAAGGATTTCCGCCTCAAGGACAGCGAGCGGATGTTCTTGATCGCCTTTCGCGACGACAGAAACCGCCCTCACCTTTTGGCCGCAGAAAGAGTGGATCTCCCCTCCGGAGAATAAACTGACCGAGCCCAAGCCTCCTGTTGCCCAAAAATTTTTGCAAAAAAAGTTTCCACCCCCACAAAAAAAGTCTCTAAAAAAATCGACGCAAATCCTTTTTCAAAAAAATTTTTTCTTCGCCGCACCCTACCCCTTCAGAAAGAAACAAGCCCCTTCGGAGAAAGAAAATTTTCCCCGTCCTTTTCAAAAATCCGGTGTTTTTTTTCCAATGAAAAACGATCCTCCGACCTCTTTTATACTTTTTATTTGAAAAAATTCCGGAGCATTCCCAAAAATTATTTGTCGGGCAGGTCTGTTGCGATGAGCACCGAACGGGCTTTCAAGGTGTATTTGCGCTGATCCAGCAGGCGGGTAAAACAAAAATCGTCCTTCACCGGAAGGCTGGTATCGGCCACCAGGCGCCAGCTACCCCGCACGGGCGGAGGCAACTCGAAGTCGATGTCTCCCCAATACATGTTGAAGGCGAGGTAAAGGTGTTCGCCTTTCTCGGGATGGAACATTTCCATGGCCAGCGTATGCGAGATGGGACGCCAATCGGCGTTGTTCAACTGCGGCCCGTGCCAAAGGAGGAAGGGTTTGCGCTCGTCGAACCCGACCTGAATCAAACGGTTGAGCTCGTAGAGCGACAACCCCTGCACGTATCCGATGAGCCGACGTACGAAGTCCAAGGTATCGGCATGGCGGAGGGGATCGTCCCAGTCGAACCATGAGAGAGGATTGTCCTGGCAATATGCATTGTTGTTACCCTGCTGGGTGCGACGGACCTCGTCCCCCATGCCGATCATGGGCGTGCCGTGCGTAAAGAGAAGCAGGGCAAAAAAGTTCCGCACCTGACGCTCGCGAAGCGCTTCCACCGCCGGGTCGTCGCTGGGACCTTCAACTCCATAGTTGGCGCTGAAGTTTTCGTTCAGTCCGTCGCGGTTGTCTTCGCCGTTGGCCAAATTGTGCTTGATGCGGTACGTGACCAGATCGTTCAGGGTAAAACCGTCGTGGCAGCTCACGAAATGGATGCTCTGGTTGATGTCGTGCGTGGCATTGACGTAAATATCGGGCGAACCGATGATCCGTGCTGCCAAGCGGGGGACCATTCCTTCGTCGCCGCGCACAAAACGGCGAATATCGTCGCGATACGCCCCGTTCCACTCTGCCCAGCGGCTGTCCCGTCCCCGTCCGGCAAAAAATCCCAACTGGTACAGTCCGGCTGCATCCCACGCTTCGGCGATGAGTTTGGTGTCGGAGAGCACCGGATCCACTTCGATCGAGCCAAGCGCGGGCGAATCGACCAGCACATTCCCCTCTGGGCCCCGGGTGAGGATGGCTGCCAGATCGAAACGGAAGCCGTCCACATGCATGCTGTCCACCCAGTAACGGAGCGATTCGCGCAACACCCGACGCAGGATCGGATCATTGGTATTGACCGTATTGCCGCAACCGGTATAGTCGGCAAAAGCACTCCGGTCGGCCGTCATGATGTAGTACACCGAAGCGGCCTGCCCTTTGAAATTGAGCCAGGGGCCTACCTTGCCCGATTCGGCGGTATGGTTGTAGACCACGTCCAGGATCACTTCCATCCCGGCGCGGTGGAAAGCCTTGACCATGTCCCGAAATTCGCGCACCGTTTGCAGCGGGTCGTCCGTCGTCCCGTAATCCCAATGCGGAGCGAAGAAATTGATGGGGGAATAGCCCCAGTAGTTTTCCAAGCCGGAAGGAGCATCCTGCGGATCGAAGGCAAAGACCGGCATCAGTTCCACGGCCGTTACCCCGAGGGATTGCAGATAAGGGATCTTCTGTACCGCCGCCGAAAACGTCCCCGGGCGCACGCCCGAGATCCCGGCATTGGGATGAGCCGTAAAGCCCTTTATGTGCATCTCGTAGATCACCGAGCGCGAAAGGGGTATCCGGGGATGGCGGTCGCCCTCCCAGTCGTATCCCCCGCTACCCACCACCACGCTTTTGATGGCGGTAGCGAGATTGTCCCGGCCGTAGCACGAGGCTTGCGCACGGCTGTAATTTTTCCCGTAAAGGCCCCGGGCAAAGGGGTCGGTGAGCAATTTCGAACCGTCGAAATACAAACCTTCGCCGGGCAGGTAGTCGCCGTACACCCGATAGCCGTAGTACAAGCCCTCGCCTGCCCCATGCACCAGCACGTGCCAATAGTGGTACGAGCGGTTTTTTTTCGGGTCGAGGCGGATGATCTGACAGGGGGTCGCATCGTCGGGATGGGCGAACAAGAGGAGTTCGACCGAAAAAGCCTTGCGGGTATAGAGGGAAAAATTGACCCCTTCGTCGGTAACGGTAGCCCCGAGCGGAGCGGCCTTCCCTTCCGATATGCGGTAGGGACCTTCCTGACTGGGGGTAGTGAGCATCTTCGTCATGGTCGTTCGCTTATCATTCGGCAGGATCGAGCGGGAAGACCTGTTCGGCCGCATGGTACGACGAACGCACCAAAGGCCCGCTCTGCACATAGCGGAAACCCATCGCGAGCGCATCCCGGCGGTAACGGGCAAAGATATCGGGATGGACATACTGCTGCACGGGCAGGTGTTTGCGGGTAGGCTGGAGGTACTGGCCGATGGTAACGATGTCCACGCCGGCCTCGCGCAAGTCGGCAAGCGTCTGGAGCACCTCCTGCTCCGTCTCGCCCAAACCGAGCATCAACCCGGACTTGGTACGGGGAGCCCCCAGTTCCTTCATCATGCGCAGCACCTCCAGGCTGCGCTCGTAACGCGCCTGAACGCGCACCTGGGGGGTAAGGCGGCGCACGGTTTCAATGTTGTGGGAAAGCACCTCCGCAGAGGCTTCCACCACGGTGCGGAGATCGTCCCGACAGCCTTTGAAATCGGGCACGAGCACTTCAATAGTCGTCCCGGGCGAGGTGGCATGCACAGCGCGAATGGTTTCGGCCCACAGCGAAGCTCCTCCGTCCGGCAGATCGTCGCGGTCCACCGAGGTGATCACCGCATGGCGCAGGTTCATCTCCCGTACAGCGCGGGCTACACGCATCGGTTCGTCGGGATCGGGCGGAAGAGGCCGCCCGGTAGTTACGGCGCAAAAACGGCACGAACGGGTACAGATGTCGCCCAGGATCATGAGCGTGGCAGTCCCTGCCCGCCAGCATTCTCCCAGGTTGGGACACGAACCGCTTTGGCAGATGGTATGCAGATGGCCGCGGCCCAGCGCTCCGCTGACCCCGGAATATCCCTGGCCGGCACCCAGACGGACCTTGAGCCAGTCGGGTTTGCGCAGATGCGGCGTTTTTTCTCGGTCTTTCTCCATATTCTTTTATTCCAATCCTTTGAGCAACAGGCGACGCCCGCGCATCAACATCACTTTCACATTCGAGGGCGAGATGCCCAGCCGCTGCGAAATCTCGGCCACCGTCATGTCCTCCCCGTAACGCAACTGCAATACCTGCCGATACGAGGGACGGAGGTATTCCATGGCCGAGGCCACGTTTTCCATCGTCTGGCTGTGGATCAGTTCAGACTCCGGCGTGTCGTACGCCACAGCGTCGGGGGCATAGTCTGTCTCGCCGTCCGAGGATTCGCCGAGCACCTTGCGCGAAAAAAGGGCGAACAGCGGGGCATTGCGGCGGATGAAATCGACGTAATTGTTGCGGGCGATGTGCAGCACCCAGGTTTTGAACCGGTACGAAGGGTCGTAGGTGTCCAGTTTTTCAAAAGCCTTGGAGAACGTTTCGATGCACAGGTCCTCGGTATCCTCCGGACAGAGTTTGTAGGCGGACAAAAATGCGTACACATCCGGCCAATACGCACTCAAAAGCGCATTGAAGGCCGGTTGCGAACCGCCCAAGGCTTCCTCTACCCGTTTGCGTACCTTCTCTACTTCCATCCTTTGGGCAAAAGTGCTTGTGCTACCACCACCCGGCACAAACGCCAGGGCAAAAGCAACACATCAATCCCTATTCCGATAGACATCCAGCGCGGGTAAGCCAGCCTGCGGGCTTCGACCCAACCGGCGGCCGAAGATACCCCCCACACCAGCACTACCCCCACCCAATACGGCCAGTAAGTGCCCATCATTACCCCGCACCAGAGAGCCGAAACGAGGAAAAACGCTTTGAGCAGATAAGGCAGCAGGGCTTTCACCTGGGCCGAAGGGCGGTAATGGCGAAAAGCAGCCCAACGGGCGATGTCCTGCTCGCGCCGGGCCGAGGCCGAAAACCGGGTATCGTCCCTCACGAGGGCTTCCGCCGTACAAACGATCGCGGTATTGCCCCGATGGGCCGCGTCCTGAAGCAGGAAATCCGCTTCCCCGGCCGGGACACGTATGTCTTTCATGTAGCCGTTGCGCGCCAGGAAGGTCGATTTGCGCAGGGCAAAGTTGGACGAGCGGGCCCGGAAAGGACTCCCCGCCCCCGCCCAAGCGACGTCGCAGGCCGAACGGCGAAAATCGAGCGCCGCCCACAGACCGCCTTCGCGCATGCCGGTACATCCGATGAGGAACTCGACCTGCGGACGGTTCATCCGCTCGGCAAGGGCATCCAGCCAATGTTCACCGGCCGGGACTGCAGTGTTGTCCAACAGGACGATCCGTTCGTATTGCGCCGCCTTGACCCCCATGGTGATCGCAAATTTCCGTCCGGGCCAGGGATACGTCGTATCCTGCGGCACGGTTACGATGCGAAGTACCGTGGGATAATTGCGCTGGACGGATTTGAGGAACACATCGGTATTGTCGAACGAGCGGTCGTTCACCACCACGATCTCGAACTTGGGGTATTTCTGCGCCAGGAGCGAAGGGACGAGCGCCCGCAGGGACTCCAAGCCGTTGCGGCTGACCACCACTACCGAAATGCCCTCCCGCTCTGCAGACGGGGAAGAGGTAGAACGCTCCCCGGAGGAAGAATGCTCGCGCGAGGCCAGCAGGACGAACACGTAGTACACCACCAGACACAGCCCCGAGAGGGCGAACACCCAGAAAAGGATCGGATTTGTCATCATCGTTTCTTCGGTTTCAAGGGCGCAAGGCGGCCAGCGAGGCGTTATCGACAATATTGACCTCCGGACGTATCTCCACGCCGAATTTCTCCCCGACATCGGTACATATGTCGTGGCACAGGGACAGGATTTCACTCCCTGTGGCCTTCCCGTAGTTCACCAGCACGAGTGCCTGGGCGGTGTGCACCCCGGCGTCGCCCCGGCGGTAACCTTTCCAACCGGCCCGTTCGATGAGCCAGGCGGCGGGGATCTTCTTGTAATGCTGCGGCGAAGGAGCTTCCGGATCGAAAGAAGGCAGATCGGGATACCGGTCCGACAGACGCTCGAAAGTAGCGCGATCGACCACCGGATTTTTGAAGAAACTGCCGCTGTTGCCGATCCGGGCCGGATCGGGCAATTTGGCACGGCGGATCTCCTCGACCGTCCGGGCTACGTCGGCAAGCCCCGGCGAGGCGATGCCCTGCTGGGCGAGCGCACGGCGGATGGGGCCGTAATCCAGCTTGAGGGAGTAGCGATCCGCATCGCACAAACGGAAAACCACCGAGAGGATGATGTAACGCCCGCGAAACTCATGTTTGAAGGCCGACTCCCGATAACCGAACCGGCATTCCTCCGCCGGGAGGACGACCTGCTCTCCGGTGCGGACATCGAGCGCTTCGACCCATTCGATGGTATCGCGGGCTTCCGCTCCGTATGCCCCGATATTCTGAACCGGAGCTGCCCCGACGCGACCGGGAATAAATGCCAGGTTCTCCACCCCGCCCAGGCGATGCTCCACCGCCCAGCGGACAAAATCGTGCCATACTTCCCCTCCGGCGGCCCGCACGAGCGTACAGTCGCCCTGGCGATCGAGGACTTCGATACCCCGGGAATCCATGTGCAGCACCAGCGCATCGAGGTCCTCGAGCAGCAGGAGGTTGCTTCCGCCCGAAAGAGGCATCAGCGGGCAGGCGTGCTCCCGTGCCCAACGGACGGCCCAGGCGACCTGGTCCGCGCTGGCGGCACGCGCGAAGTAGCGCGCCCGCACCTCCATGCCGAAAGTATTGTACGGCTTCAGTGATATGTTTTCCTGTATCTGCATGCTTTTCTTGGTTGTTTCGTGTGCTTTTTTTGCGTTTTGCGTGCGTTTGTCCCGTATGGTTCGCGCGTTTGCAGGATCGTTCCGTTGGTCCCCCGCGTTTGCCTGGCGTGTTCCCCGTGCCTTTTTCCGTATCTTTCCTTCTCCCTCCCTCGGATCAGCAATCGGGCAGGCTGACGGGGATTTCCGCCGCCAGGCCTCCGCGGGCTGTTTCCTTGTATTTGAAGTCCATGTCCTTGGCGGTTTCCCACATGGTTTTTATCACCTTGTCCAAGGAGACCACCGCTACATCGGGGTCGTTGTTGATGGCCCAGTTGGCCGCCGTGATGGCCTTGATCGCCCCCATCGAATTGCGCTCGATGCAGGGCACCTGCACCAGTCCGCCGACCGGGTCGCACGTGAGGCCCAAGTGGTGTTCCATCGTGATCTCGGCCGCGGTGAGGCATTGCGAAGGCTTCCCGCCCGAGACGTGGCACAAGGCGGCGGCGGCCATGGCACTCGAAACGCCGATCTCGGCCTGGCAGCCCCCTTGGGCGGCGGAAATGGTGGCTTCCTTTTTGAAAATGCTGCCGATCTCCCCGGCCACCAGCAGGAATTCCACGATCTCATCCTCGCCCGCTTTGGGATTGACAAAGGTCAGGTAATAGAGCAGCACGGCCGGGATGACGCCCGAAGAACCGTTGGTGGGGGCAGTCACGATGCGCCCGAGCGAGGCATTGACTTCATTGACCGCAATGGCAAAGGTACTCACCCAGGTAAAGATGCTCTGTGCATCGGCACGCACCCGGCGCAACTGAACGGCCCAATCCCGGTATCCGTCGTAGATCAGGTAAGGTTTGATCCGGTCATAGACATAGGCTGCGCGGCGTTTTACGTGCAAGCCTCCGGGCAATTCGCCCAAAGTATGGCAGCCGGTATAGACGCTGCGCAACATCACGTCCCAGATGACGAGCAGCTTGCGACGGATCTGGGCTTCGCTGCAAAGGGTCTTCTCGTTCTCCAGCACGATGTCGGCGATGGAGCATTTCTGTTCGACGGTATAGGCCAGCAGTTGCTCCGCCCGCTGAATGGGATAGGGAAATTTCTTGCCGCCTTCCCCGCTGGAGGGACGCTCGCCTTCGCGCACGATGAAACCTCCCCCGATGGAGTAGTACACCCGCTCGGCCAGCAAAGCCCCTTGCTCGTCGAAGGCCGAGAAACGCATCCCGTTGGAATGGAACGGGAGGAATTCGCTCAAAAAACGGATGTCGGTCGAGGGGTGGAACTCGATCTCCCGCCCCCCGGAGAGGACGATGCGGTTGTGCAAAGCAATGGCGGCTACCGTAGGACGAATGTCCTCTACCGGAACCGTCTGGGGATCGGCGCCGGTAAGCCCCATCATGACTGCCGTATCGGTATAGTGTCCCTTTCCGGTAAGGGAAAGCGACCCGTAAAGGTCGATCGTAATGCGCTGGGTGCGGTCGAACACGCGTTTTTTCCGCAGCGCCTCCACAAACCGCAGCGCAGCCCGCCACGGTCCCAGGGTATGCGAACTGGAAGGCCCTACACCTATCTTGAGAATATCGAATACGCTGATCTGTTCCATCGTCCGTCGCTGTTTTTATCGTGATACCTGTCGGTGTTTCTGTCGTTGTCTTTTATGGGAAATCGGGGGGGCGCAACGAGCGTTGTGCTTTCCGCGAGGGAGAACTCCATGCTTATCCTTGATCCGGCCGTTTTTCCTGCGAGGGAACCCCTTGGGCAAGAAGCACCCACAAGGGCTCGTCGTCCGGGTAAGGAGCCTCGACCTCCCATTGCTCGCCGCGCACCGGATGCCGCAACACCACCCGACGGGCATGCAGGCAGATGCCTCCACCGGGATTGGAACGCGGGGCGCCGTACTTCAGGTCGCCCTTGATGGGCAGCCCCATGTGCGATGCCTGACAGCGGATCTGGTGATGCCTTCCGGTTTCGATGGTCAGCTCCAGCAGCAGGTAACGTTCGCCCCGGGACAGCACCCGGTAGTGGGTAACGGCCTCCTTGGCTCCGCTGCGGGGGATATCGAATGCCCGCGAAAGGTTACGCACGCCGTCGTGCACCAGATAATGCCGCCAAGTACCCTGCAAAGGAATATCCCGGCGCGGGACGATGGCGTGGTAGGTCTTCTGCACGCTTCCCTGCCGGAACATTTCCGAGAGGCGGGAAAGCGCCTTGGAGGTTTTGGCCAGCAGCACCACTCCACTGGTGGGACGGTCGATGCGGTGCGGGAGGCCGCAAAACACGTTGCCGGGCTTGTTGTATTTCCGGCGGATGTATTCCCGCACGAGTTCCACCAAGGGCACGTCGCCCGTACGGTCGCCCTGCACCAGGTCGCCGCAGCGTTTGTTTACGGCCAGCAGGTGATTGTCCTCGTAGAGGATCTGCAGGTTGTCCTTGTCGGTACGCATAGCGGGTTAAAGTTCGGAAAAATATTTCTTTCCCAGAACGAAATGGCTGAAAACTATGCTCGCCGTGTGGTAATACCGGCGGGTCTTGAACGGGGTCTGGCGGCGTTTGCGCCACATGCGCAAAAACCCGCCGTAAAACGAGAAATGCGCCCGCACCAAGGCCCAGGTATGGCGGGGACGCTTTTCGGTGAGAAAGCGTACGCCCTGCACTCCATCGAGCAACAAGCGGCACAGCACCACATACGGGATGCGGTAGGCCGGAAGGTTTTTCACCAGGGTAAAGAGACTGTTGCGGAAATTGAGGAAGGTCTTGCGCGCGTCGTATTTCTGAAGGGTCGCCCCGCCTACATGGTACACGATGGACGAAGCGAGATAACGGATCCTTCCGCCGGTATTGAGGATGCGCCAGCAGAGGTCGATCTCCTCCAAATGCGCAAAAAAGTCGTCGTCGAATCCCCCGAGCGCGCGGAAGGCATCCCGGCGGACAAACAGGCAAGCACCCGTGGCCCAAAAGATATCGGTGTCGCGGTCGTACTGCCCGCGGTCCTCTTCCACGACAGTAAAGATACGCCCCCGGCAATAGGGATAGCCCAGTTTGTCGATAAAACCGCCCGCCGCACCGGCATATTCGAACATCCGCTTGTCCTTGTAATCCCGCAGACGGGGTTGTGCGGCGGTAATGCCCGGATCGTTCTCAAAGGCGCGGATAGCCGGGTCAAGCCACCCGGGGGTAACCTCTATGTCCGAGTTGACCAGCACGAAGAGGTCTTCCTCAAGGCCTTCGAGGGCGACGTTGTATCCTTTGGCAAAGCCGTAGTTGCGGTCGTTGCGGATGATCCCCACTTGGGGATAGTGCTCTGCGAGCCACGCCAGCGAATCGTCCGTGGAAGCATTGTCCGCCACGTAGATCCGCGCCTGGGGGTGGTTGTTCTCCACCAGCGAGGGCAGGAACTTCTCCAAAAGCGCCCGACCGTTCCAGTTGAGCACCACCACCGCTACGCGCAAGGGTTTATTTTCCTTCTCCATCGTTCTTTCTCTGCAGATCTCCCTGCGGATGTGTTTTTTCTTCCTCCCCACGGGGGCAATACTTCCAACGGCGATGCGACCAGAGCCAATCCCCGGGCTTTTCCCGGATCTGGGCTTCGAGCCGGACAAAGAAGCGGTCGATGATGTCGTACGGGGCGACCTGCTCGCCCGGAGTGTAGATGCGCGTAGTCCGCACTGAATAATGTCCCCGGGATGTGCGCCGCATATCGAGGAAGATCACGTCGTATTTCAAGGCTACGGCCAGCGAATGCACCCCGATGTGCACCGGGGTCTCCACGCCGAAGAACTTCGTCCAATGTTTTATCAACGGTCGGGCCGGACTTTGGTCGGCTACGAAAGCCACCATCGTTCCCCCGTCGTTTTTCAAACGGGCAAGCCCCAACAACGCGTGTTTGGCCTGCATAGCTTCCATCCCGAAACGCTCGCGGGCATGAAGGGCACAGTTGTTGACAAAGGCATTTTCGATGCGCTGGTACAGGGCGATGGTCCGCATCCGGGGATAGAGCAACTTGGTAAACATCAGCCACTCCCAGTTGGCATAATGCCCGAAGACCATGATATGGTTTCGGCCCGAGGCGAGCATCTGTTCAAACTCCTGGGGATTTTCATACCGCAGACGTTCCTTGGCCTTCTGGGGAGAAAGCGTAAACATCTTCAAGGCCTCGAGCATCGTATCGGAAAACCCCCGGTAAAACCGCCGGGCCACCTGCCGACGCCATGCCGGCGACTGCTCCGGGAAACAAAGCCGAAGATTGTCCAGCACGGTCTTCCGCCGGTAACGCACCACATAGCACAATACCCACGACGCCACATCCGACAGCGCGTAGATAAACCAGAACGGCATCCGCGAAATTCCTTTGAGCAGGTAATATCCTATCTTGGACAACATGAGACCCTATTTGCAGGTGAGGGACAAATTTAGTAAAATTACCCGAGCGAAGGAAAAAAACGACGTGCTTCCTCTTTCTTCCGATCGTTTAATTGGAATATTTCCCCCGCCCTGTTCCCGGATTTCGTCCATTTTTCATAAGACAGGAGGTGCCTCGGCAAACCCTCCGAGGAAAAACTTCGCCCTCTTCCCTCGTCTTTACGCTCGGCATTCTGTATCTTTGTCCCCAAATTTCACCTCCGAAGAATAACCCCTATAAAAAATACGCCATGGCGCTCGGCCCCCGCACAAAAAAACTGCTCTCCATTTCGGTCAAGTTCATCCTGCTGCCGGCAATTGCGCTATTGCTGCTCTATTTCGCCTTCTCGGGACTTGACTTGCAGAGTATTTGGCAGGCGATCAAAGGGGCTGACTATTTTTACGTCGGACTATCGTTCCTGACCGGATATGTCGCCTTCGTTCTCATCGGCCTGCGGTGGCTCATCCCCCTGGAAGCGTTGGGATACCGCCACGTATCGAAAATCAATTCGATCAACGCCGTGACCATCACCTACATCACCAACCTGGTCATTCCCCGCGCCGGAGAGATCGCCCGCTGCACGGCTCTCAACCAGGCCGAAGGACTCCCGGTGAGCAAACTCCTGGGTACCGTGATCATGGAACGCGCCCTCGACGTCGTCATGCTCGGGTTGAGCATCCTGCTGACCATCCTGCTGCAATACGAACCCATCGAGCGTTTCTTCTACGAACTGCTCACCCTGCGCAGCGGGGCTTCTGAAGCCGCCCCACCTGCCGTGGACTACAAATACATCCTGCTGGGCATCCTGGCGGCCCTGGCTCTGATCCTCTACCTGCTGCGGCACAAACTCCGCCATACGGCCGCTTACCACAAGATCGCCGAGTTTCTCTCGGGAATCTTCGCCGGCATCAAAAGCATCACCCGCCTGCCCCACAAGTGGATGTTCATCGCGTACACCGTGCTGATCTGGCTGATGTACTACCTGATGATCTTCTTTATGAGTTACGCTTTCCGGGAGACCACCGCGCTCTCGGCCGCCAACATCCTCTACCTGATGACTGTCGGAGGGCTGGCACAACTGGTGCCTGTACAAGGCGGCATCGGGGCTTACCACTCGGCCATGAAGATCGGTATCCCCATCCTGGGCATCGCCGCCATCACCCCCAACCTTGCGATGGCGTTCGCCACCTTGAACCACGCCACGCAGACGATCATGCAGATCTTCACCGGCGGCATCGCCCTGGCCATGATCTCTCGCGCCAAGGTACGCCGGATGTCGCATTCCGAAGGCTCCGAGCAGGAAAAGGACTGACATTTCCTCTCCGTCCAACGCCCACTTTTTTCCCTGGGGGACACCCTTCTCCGGAAAAGGATACCTGTTTCTATCGAACCTCATTTTTCGGGCCAAAGCCTCAAAAAAAAGCCGCTGCCTGACGGTTTTCCCTCCGAGGAAACGGCTCCGGACACTCGACTTCTGCTCCACATCGGCACGCCGCTCTTCGACCATCCCGGCCAAGAAAAGAGCACAAACTCCCCCCCCCCGAGGAAAAACAAAAATCCCGCTTCCAGAAAAGGAAGCGGGATTTTTTCGAATATTCAACTCTTCCGGAAAGCGGTCATCTCCCCCCCCCGGAAGCGGGATTACTTGCGGTAGAATGCGATCTCGTCGGAAGAGAAGCTCCCGATGAAGTTGGCATGCTTCTCCACTTCGGCTTCGGCCCAACGGGTAAACACATTGGCCGATCCGCCGAACAGTTCGGCATTCCACGAAGCATCGCGTACCAACAGATGTGCCATGATGATGTAGGCCGACATTTCCACCAGACGACGGGCAAAGAAGTCGATCTGCTCGCCATCCTTGGCTTCGGTTACCTTGTCGATGGTCCGTTCATAAAGATCGGTCATGGCTTTGATGCGGTTCATCAGCCCTTCAAATTCGGGGGCTACCTGCGTGGTCTGCTCGAAATCGCGCATGCGGGCCAGGTAAGCACGCGTGGTGACGTAGCGGATGGCGGCTACCACCTGCAACTGGGTGGTACCCTCGTAGATCGAGGTGATGCGCGCATCGCGGTACAGACGCTCGCACGTGTAGTCCTTCATGAAGCCCGAACCGCCGTGCACCTGAATGCAGTCGTAGGCATTCTGGTTGGCAAATTCGCTGCCCATTCCCTTGGAAAGGGGCGTGAAGGAATCCGCATAGCGGGAATACTGCTTCTGTTCGGCCTTTTCCTCGGGGGTGAGCTTGCGCTCGCGGGCGATGTCGTCCAGCGATTTGTACACGTCCACATAGCGCGAGGTCTCGTACAGCAGGGCGCGCGAAGCGTCGAGTTTGGCTTTCATCGTGGAAAGCATGTCGTACACGGCCGGGAATTCGATGATGGCCTTGCCGAACTGCTTGCGATCCTTGGCATAAGCCAGAGCCTCGTTGTAGGCTGCCTGCGAGATACCTACGGACTGAGCCGCAATACCCAGACGGGCACCGTTCATCAGCGCCATCACGTACTTGATCAGACCCAAACGGCGTTCGCCGCAAAGTTCGGCTTTGGCGTTCTTGTACACCAGTTCGCAGGTGGGCGAACCCTTGATACCCATCTTGTTTTCGATACGGCGTACGGTAACCCCGCCCTGGTTGCGGTCGTAGATGAACATCGAAAGGCCGCGGCCGTCCTTGGTGCCTTCCTCGCTGCGGGCCAGCACCAGGTGGATGTTGGAGTCGCCGTTGGTGATAAAGCGTTTTACACCGTTGAGCAGCCAGCAACCGTCCTTCTCGCTGTACGTGGCGCGCAGCATGACGGACTGCAGGTCGCTACCGGCATCCGGCTCGGTCAGGTCCATCGACATCGTTTCTCCGGCGCAGATGCGCGGCAGGAAACGCGAACGCTGGTCTTCGTTGCCGAATTCGTAGAGCGTCTCGGCGCAATCCTGCAATGCCCACAGGTTTTCGAAGCTGGCATCGGCACGCGAAACCACATCGGCAGCCATCAGGTAGGGAGTATTCGGGAAATTCAATCCGCCGTAACGACGGGGCATCGAGAGACCCATCAACCCGGCATCGATGGTGGCCTTGAGGTTTTCCTGCGTGCCCGAAGCGTACTCCACGTGTCCGTCCACTACCTTCGGACCTTCGTGATCGACCCCTTCGGCATTGGGCGCTACGACCTCGGCGCAGATCTCGCCGACGATCTCCAGCACCTTGTCGTAGCTGTCGATGGCGTCTTCATGATCCACCGGGGCGTAATCGTAAGCATCCTTGTCGGCGAATCCGCGTTCTTTGAGCTCGACCACCCGCTTCATCAGAGGGTGCGAGAGCTGGAATTTCAGTTCCGGGGTATCGGTATAAAAGTTTGCCATTTTCTTACTTCGAATTTTGTTTGTAATACTTGATCAATTTGGGGATCACATCCTCGACCGAACCGACGATCACATAGTCGGCGATGGCGTTGATGGGCGCAGCGGGATCGTTGTTGATGGAGATGACCATCGAACTCTCCTGCATACCTGCGATGTGCTGGATCTGTCCCGAGATACCGCACGCGATGTACAGTTTGGGACGTACCGTAACACCCGTCTGACCGATCTGACGGTCGTGTTCGCAAAAACCGGCATCCACCGCAGCGCGCGAAGCACCCACTTCGGCTTTCAGCACGTCGGCCAATTCGAAGAGCATCTTGAAGTTTTCCTTGGAACCCATTCCGTAACCGCCGGCCACGATGATGGGCGATCCTTTGATGTTGACCTTCGATTTTTCCACGTGGCGTTCGATCACCTCGACCACGAAGTCCGTATCGGGGATGTACTTCTTGACGTCGTGGCGTTTGATCTCGCCCTGGTAGCTCTCGGAGAGCACCTGTTTCTTCATCACGCCTTCGCGGACGGTGGCCATCTGCGGGCGGTTTTCCGGGTTGACGATCGTAGCGACGATGTTGCCGCCGAAGGCCGGACGGATCTGGTAAAGAAGGTCTTTGTACGACTTGCCGACCTTCTTGTCCTCGTGGTCGCCGATCTCCAGTGCGGTGCAATCGGCCGTCAGACCGCTCTTGAGGGCCGAAGATACGCGCGGACCGAGGTCGCGGCCTATCACGGTGGCACCCATCAGGCAGATCTGGGGTTTTTCCTCCTTGAACAAGTTGACCAGAGCCGAGGTGTGGGGCAGCGAAGTGTAAGGAGCCAATCCCTTGCCGTCGAACACGTGCAGGACGTCCACTCCGTACTTCATGACCTGTTTTTCGATGCCTTCGAGGTGTTCCCCGATGACGATGGCCTCCAGTTTGCAACCCAGACGGTCGGCCAGCGAACGGCCTTTGGTGAGCAGTTCGAGACTTACCTCGCGCACCGTGCCGCCTTCTATCTCACAATATACAAATAAGTTATTCATGTCTTTCTCGTTGTTTTTGCAGGGTTAACCGATCGTGTGATTGGCCAAAAGTTCCTTGACCAGAGCTTCCACCTCGGCGTCGGAGGCCGTGATGGTCTTGCTTTCCTTCGCCTGGAAAACGATGTTCTCCACCGTCTTTACCTTGGTGGGCGAACCGGCCAGACCGCACTGTTGCAGGTCGCCTTCGACATCGGCCACGCTCCATTCCGCCAGATTGAGGTAGTCGCGCTTGTCGTACAGGTCGGTGTAATCCAGGGTACCCTGCTGTTTCTCGGTAACCGTCTTGGCGTGTTTGTATTTCTGAACGAGTCTGGCGTTGCGCGGACGGCAGGGAGCAGCCGATCCGTTGACCGTTACCACCAGCGGCAGCGGGGCAACCACGACCTCTACTCCACCGTCGATACGGCGCTTGATGGTAGCCCGGCCGTCTTCCACTTTCAGGATTTCCTCGGCATACGTTACCTGCGGGATGCCCAGTTTCTCGGCCACCTGCGGGCCTACCTGAGCCGTATCCCCGTCGATGGCCTGACGGCCGCCCACGATCAGGTCGAAATCCTTGATCTTGCGGATAGCGGTGGCCAATGCGTAGGAGGTGGCCAGCGTATCGGCGCCGGCAAAGGCGCGGTCGGTCAGCAGGTAACCTCCGTCCGCACCGCGGAAGAGTCCTTCGCGGATGATGTCGGCTGCACGGGCCGGACCCATGGTCAGCAGGGTAACCGTCGATCCGGGGTGCGCGTCCTTGATGCGGAGCGCCTGTTCGAGCGCATTGAGGTCTTCGGGGTTGAAAATAGCCGGCAGGGCGGCACGGTTGATGGTGCCGTCGGCCTTCATGGCATCCTTGCCCACATTCCGGGTATCCGGGACCTGCTTGGCCAGTACTACGATTTTCAAACTCATTGTTTATTCAGCAAAATTGGTTATTACTCGTTTTTTCCGGTCTGCACACCGGCGCGGCAAATTTACTGAAAGTATTAGTATTGCGAAAATTTATCTTGGGAAAATTCCCCCGATGGTGTTCCCGGCACACATCCTCCCCCTGGACTTTCCGAGGGATACCTTCCTGACAGCCCGATAAAAAGCCTTCTGTTCTTTTTTTAATGCAGACACGACACAAAACTCCCCAAGCGGGCAGGGGCGCGGCCTGCGGCCGCGCCCCTGCCCGCTTGGGGAGAAAACCTGTTATTTACAGTTTGAATGCTTCGTTGTGATAAACCATCCGCCCCTTGACCAGGGTAGCGGCTACGTCGAATTTGTCCGAGAGCAGGGCAATATTGGCCTTGAAGCCCTTTTCGATCTTGCCCACCTCGTGAAGTCCGAGACTCTGCGCCTGATTCCAGGAAGTCGTCTTGACCAATTCCTTGAGCGGAATCCCCGTAATCTCGTACACATTGCGCAACCCATACTGGTACGGCAGCGTACTTCCCATCAAGTTGCCCGAGGGAAGCCGCGCCTCGTGGTTCTTGAGGATCATCTCCAGACCACCCATCACGTACTTGCCGTCGGGAAGCCCCGAAGCCAGGAGCGAATCGGTGATCAACAGGATCTGCCCAACCGGCTTGACATTGAACACGATCTTGATGATATCCGGCTTGACGTGCAGTTTGTCGCAGATCAGCTCGATCTTTATATCGTTGTCGGCAAATCCGGCTCCCACCAGCCCGATCTCGCGGTGGTGCAACGGGGACATCTGGTTGAAGAAATGCGTCAGATGCGTCAGCCCGGCGGCCTTGGCCTGGAGGAACTCGGCATACGTGGCACCCGAATGCCCCGCCGAGGTAACGATGCCCATCTCCCGCATATCGGAGATGAATTCCATGGCTCCTTCCACCTCGGGAGCGACCGTCACGATCTTCACCGGAGCGATCTCGTTGAGCTGGCGGATTTCCTCGGTATTGGGCAGGCGGATATAGTCGGGGTTCTGCGCCCCCTTGTACGCACAGTTGATATACGGACCCTCGATGTGCATTCCCGGCGTCTCGGCCCAACGCTCGTTTTTACGATACTGAGCCACCGCCTCGGCTGCTTTGACCAACACCTCCTGAGGCAAGGTAAGCGTTGTCGGCAGGAACATCGTCACCCCTTCTTTCAAACGGGCTTCGGCGATCTTGTCGACACTTTCATAGGTGCCGTCGCACACATCACAACCGACCGCTCCATGCGTATGTTCGTCGATAAATCCCGGGAGGGCCATCAAGCCTTCACCTTCGATGATGCGGTCGAAGTTCTCGGGATTGACCTCCTTTTCGGTAACGGACTTGATGTATTCGCCGTCGAGGATGATGTTGGCGTATTTATAATCGATGTCGGGAGAAACGACCCGAACGTTGCGTATCAGATTCATAGCGATTTTCTTCTGGTTTTTCCTTTACCAAAGGTACGACTTTGCCGGAGAAAAAACGGGGCAAACTGCGACAAAAAGCAAAAAATATTCGATGAATGATGGAAAATATTCGTACATTTGTCCCGGCAAGTCCCACACGACCAGCTCCTGTCCAATCCCCCAGGGTGGGAACGCAGCAAGGGCACGATGGTTGTAGCGGTGCGATGTGGATCGCTTGCCATTTTTTTATGCCCAGCTGGTAAAAAATTAACAATTTTTTACTTTCTTCTTTCTCCTAACCACACCCCTGCAAATCATTCGCCCCACAACATCGCTATTTTTCCAAACGCACAATACAATTATATAAACGGCCCCGGATCGCAGCCCTCTTTCCACTCCTGTGCGGATGATTCCACACAAAAAAACCGCTCCGCCCGTATCGGGCGGAGCGGCCGACAAATGTCCCCGAAGGATCAAAGCGTGTATTTGTTCAGTTCGAGCAGCAGCGAGCGGTAATTGTACAACAATTCATTTACCTCATCCATGTGGCGGTACACAGGATCGAGTTCGGTGAAGTATTCGAGGATCGTCAGGCTTCCCTCCTGGAGAGCCTTGCGCAACAAGGCGGACTTTCCGGCTCCGTCGCCCCCCTCCTGATACGTCCGGCTCATCGCTTCCAGGCGGCAAGCCTGGGAATGTTTCGCCGTGAGGTCGGCCGTGAGGTTCGTTTCCAAGGCCAGGGTCGTCGCTTCGACCTCCGCCTGGCGCGCCCGCGCCAGGCGCACCGTATTGCGGCTTTCAAACAAAGGGATACTCATCCCGGCCATCACGCCATGAAATTTCGCCCCGTCTGAAGTCGAATACTTGTATCCCGCACTGAATTTGGGCAAAGCCAGCGAAACGGCCAGGCGGCGTTCGGCCAGTGCTGCCTGTCCGCTTGCCCGAGCAGCGGAGAGAGCCGGATCGGCCGCATAAGCCTGCTCCAGCACCTGCTCCAGCGGAGCCAAGGCCGGCAAGGGCATCGGCTCGATCTGTACATCCGCCTCCAGCGACAAGCCCGAGAGGGAAGACAAGGTGGTCAGCGCCGTTTCCAAAGCCATCCGGGTGCGGGTCAGGTTGTTGCGCGCCGAAAGACTCTGAAACTCGATGCGGTTTTCCTCGATCGAAGTGATGTCGCCCGCCTGAGCCCGCACGCGAGCGATCTGCCGGGCAAACTCGGCATCGGCCAGGCGAAGACTGTCCACCTCGATGCGTTTTTGCAGGTAGAGGATCTCCTGCACCGTCAGACGGGCCTGCAGCAATTCCTCTATCCGCACCTGGCGGTAAGAAGCCTGCGCCACGTCTTCCCGCGCCCGGGCAGCCCGGGTGCGCTGCACGTAGGCGGTAGGAAAATCGAAGCCCTGCGAGGCGGTAAACTCGTCCTCCCCGGCCGCACCGGACGAACCCCAGGTATGGGTGTAGCCCAGTTCGGGGTCGGGAAGCGTATTGCCCGTGCGGGCCTCTATCTGGCTGGAATGGGCCGTAGCCGCCGCGCTCTGCAACACGGGGCTGTGCCGTTCCACCGCCTGCAGGAGATCGGCTTCCCCGATGGATTGTGCCGCACTACCGAGAGAGAACACCCCCGGGAGGATCAGTGAAAAAAGGTATCTTGTCCTCATATCATTCTGTTTTTTCGGTTAATAAGGGTGTAAACCACCGGGATGACAAACACGTTGAGCAAGGTCGAGGTGAGCAAGCCCCCGAGGATCACCTTGGCCATCGGGCTTTGAATCTCGTTGCCCGGCAGGTCGCCGCCCAAAGCCAGCGGGATGAGTGCCAGTGCGGACGAGAGCGCCGTCATCAGGATAGGATTCAAACGGTCCATCGACCCGTGCACCACCGCCCGCTCGAGGCTTTCGCCCTCGCGGATCAGTTGGTTGTACCGGGAGACCAGCAGGATGCCGTTGCGGGTAGCGATCCCCAGCAGCGAGATAAACCCGATGACGGCCGGGATGCTGATGATCCCCGAAGAGAGGGCGATGGCCGCTACCCCGCCGATGAGTGCAAAAGGCATGTTGAGCAGAATGATCCCCGAGATTTTCACACTGCGGAATTCCTGGTAGAGCAGCAGGAAGATGATCACCAGCGAAAAGAGCGAAGCCAGCGAAAGGATGTTCGAAGCCTGCTGCTCGCTCTCGAACTGCCCACCGTACTCCACGTGATACCCCGAAGGCATCTCCACCTGCGTATCGACGATCCGGCGGATCTGGTTGACCACCCCACGCAGGTCGCCCGAGGAAACATTGGCCGAGATGACGATCTTGCGGCGTACATTCTCGCGGGAGATGGTATTCGGACCGGACGAGGAACGGATCTCGGCGACCTGTTCCAAGGGGACCTTCCCTTGCGGGGAGTCGATGTAAAGCCCCGAGATGGCCTCGATCGAACCGCGCGCCGCATCGTCCGCCTTGAGGGTTACGTCGTACGTGCGTCCCTGGTCGTACACCTGGGAGACGACTTTTCCCGAGAGGTTCGTCCCGACAAATTCGGCGAACTCCGAGAGTGTGATCCCGTACTTGGCCAGCATGTCGCGCCGGGGGATGATCTGGAGCTGGGCACGTTCGATCTGCGGTTCGAGAGTCAGGTCGGCGATGCCCTCCACCGAGGCGATCTTGTTGCGGATGTCCTGCCCGATGGCAAACATCCGGTTCAGGTCGTCGCCGAAGAGCTTGATGGCGATGTTGGCCTTCGTACCGGAAAGCATGGCGTCGATCCGGTGCGAGATCGGTTGGCCGATCTCCACGCTGATGCCCTTGACCTGGGAAAGACGCTCCCGCACATCGGCCATGAATTCCGCCCGGGAGCGGTCCTCGAGCACGAACGGCGCTTCGATCTCCGAGGCGTTCACGCCCAGGGCGTGTTCGTCCAGTTCGGCACGGCCGGTCTTGCGGGCGACGGTCTGGATTTCAGGGACGGTAAGCAGGATTTCCTCCACCGTGCGGCCTATCCGGTCGCTCTCCGGCAAAGAGATCCCCGGCTGGGTGGCGATGTTGATGGTCAGCGAGCCTTCGTTGAATCCGGGCAGGAAACTGCGCCCCATCCCCAGGAAGAGTACCACCCCTGCCACGAACAACACACACACCGAGGCAAGCACCCCGCGCTTGTGTCCCATCACCCACTGCAGGGCACGGCGGTAATGCTGCTTGAGCCAAGCCGATACGGGCGGTTCCTTCTCGGCGCGGCGCAAGGTCTTCTCGCCGGTGAGCAGCATCGAGCACAACACCGGGGTGAGCGTTACCGCTACGATCATCGAGGCAAACAGCGAGACGATAAACGAGATACCCAGCGGACGGAGCATCCTTCCCTCCATCCCCGAGAGGAAAAACAAGGGCAGGAACGCTACGATGGTAATGATGGTCGCGTGCACCACCGAGCTGCGGATCTCCACCGAGGCGTCGAACACCACGGACAACACCCCGCGCCGCTCCTGGGGTGGCAGCGCATGGTTTTCCCGAAGCCGTTTGTACACGTTTTCCACGTCGATGATCGCATCGTCCACCAGCGAGCCGATGGCAATGGCCATACCGCCCAGGCTCATCGTATTGATGGTCAGGCCCATTGCCTTGAGCACCAGCACCGCCGTAAGCAGCGAGAGGGGAAGCGCAATGAGGGAAATGAGCGTCGTACGGGTACTCATCAGAAACAGGAACAGCACGATGACCACGAACAACCCGCCTTCCAACAAGGCTTTCTGTACGTTGTCGATCGAGTTTTCGATGAAATCCGCCTGACGGAATATGTCGGTCGATACGTGAACCCCGGCAGGCAACTTGGCCGAGAGTTCCGCGAGAGCGGCATCGAGTTTTTCGGTCAGTTCGATCGTTCCGGTGGCCGGCTGTTTGGTCACGGTGATCAGCACCGCCGGATGGCCTTTCTCCGAAGCCAGACCCAACAAGGGAGTCTTCCCGCCGGTCTGCACCCGGGCCACATCGCCCAGGGTAATGGGCTGCCCGTCCACCGTTTTGATCACCGCACGGGCCATCTCCTCGGGACGGTCGGTGGCGGTGATCCCGCGGACGATGTATTCGTTGCCCCACTGGTAGAGCACGCCTCCGGACGCATTCTGGTTGAAGCCTTCCGTAGCGCGGGTGATCTCATCGAGCGTTACCCCGTAGTACTTCATCCGGGCGGGGTTCATCAGGATCTGGTACTCCTTGATGTCGCCCCCGATGACCGTTGCCTGGGCTACTCCCGCGGTGGAGAGCAGGCGGGGACGGATAGTCCAGTCGGCCAGGGTGCGCAATTCCTCCAGCGAAACGCTGTCCGAGGTGAGCGAAACGATGAGCATCTCGCCCAGGATGGACGATTGCGGTCCGAGCGTAGGGCTTCCCACCGTTTCGGGCAGGGCATCGGCTACGGTAGAGAGTTTTTCGGAGACGATCTGCCGTGCCTTGTAAATATCGGTACCCCAGTCGAATTCCACCCACAGCACCGAAAATCCGGTAGTGGACGAACTGCGGACGCGACGCACGTCGGTGGCTCCGTTCAAGGCCGTTTCCAAGGGAAAGGTAACGATCTTTTCCACCTCCTCGGGTGCCAGTCCCGGTGCTTCGGTGAGCACGGTAACCGTCGGGGCGTTCAGATCGGGAAATATATCGACTTCCATCTGCCGGGATACCAGCGTACCGGCCACCAGCAGCGCCACCGAAGCCAGAATGACCACGATGCGGTTGTGGATACTGTAACGGATGATCTTGTTCAACATCTTTCGTTCGGTATTTTACAGAGACCTCCCGTGATCAGTGTTCGTGGCCGTGAGGGATCGCACCGGAAGCCGAAGCCACCTTCACGCGGTATGCCCCGCGCGAGACAAAGACCTCCCCTTCGTGCAAGCCGGAAAGGATCTCGGCGCGCAAGCCATCGTGCTGCCCGACGGTAACCAGACGTTTCTCATAAGCCTCCTCGTGCTGCTGTACGTACACGAAGTACGAGCCCTGTTCCTCGGTCAGCGCACTCAAAGGAATCGTCAAGGCATCCCGACGGTCCTTCAGCCGCAGGTACACCTGCACGAATGCTCCCTGAGGGATCTGCGGCACCGCATCGTACTCCAGGGTCAAGGTCAGCAGTCCCGAAGGCGAAACGGCACGGGAATACGACACCACCCGCCCGTTCAGGCTGTCCGTATCGTACTTCGCTCCGTCTTCGGCCACAAATACGGCCGAAACGACCTCCGGCAGACGTCCATAGTATTTTTGGGGGACATCCGCCTGCAGCCGGCCGCGCGAGGAACGCACCAAGGTAAAGAGCGCAGCACCCTTGTCGGCAAAAGCTCCCGGGACGACCTCCAGAGAGCGGACATACCCGGCAAAGGGAGCGCGGACGACGATGCCGCCACTTTCCGATCCGCTCAAAGCCTGGTAGGCTTGCCGGGCATTTTCATAGTCGAGCTTGGCTTGGAGATATTCGCTGCGGGTGATGATCCGATCGCCGATGAGCCGTTCGGCGCGCTCCCATTGGGCAGCCGCATAGTCGTATTGGGCCTTTACCCGTGCGTAAGTATCGCCATCGGCCATATTTTTGGAGACGATCCGCGCCAGAGGCGTACCGGCTTCCACGCGGGCTCCGGGGGTGATGTTCGCCTCGGGCAGTACTTCACCGGCCGAGGGGGCGACCACCGTGCGGAAATCCGCCGCAGAGGAGACGATCTGTCCGCTCACCGCGATCACCGGGGCAAAAGTCGAACGAGCGGCGGTGTCCAATTTGAATTCGCCCATGGATGCTTGCCGGGCAGTAAAGACGATCTCGTCGGTATGCTCGTCCGAAGGAGCCTCCTCCCCGGGGTGCACATGGGCTTCTTCCCCGGAATGGTCATGATCCTGTTCCTCGAGGTGCGCTTGCTGTTCCTGCGTAGCGGTATGGGCATGGGACGGGTCTTCCCCGTCGTGATCGTGGGCAGCTTCGGGCGCAGCGCAAGCTACATAGCACAGCGCCAAAGCCGCCAATAAATATTTTTCCATCTTTTTCAGGCTAAACGATTGTGTCCGGCAAGAAACGCGTACACCTCTCCCGCAGTCCGGAGCCGGACATCCCGGAGGGAGGGCGACGAAAAACTTCGTTCAAAGAAACTTCAAGCCAGCAAAAACGGGGGAGCTCGCCAAGCGGAAGCCCTGCCGAAGAAGTCCAAAGGGGACATCCCGTGAAAAACAGGAGGCGTCGCTGCGGTTTCCGCAGCGGAAAGGGCCTCGAATCCGGTCTCCTCCGGGAGAAAAATGCCCGGATCGACATCCCGATCGCACGGGGTGTGCGCGAGGACGACGGACATCGGATTTTCCTTCTTCGGGCAATAATAGTTGACATTCAGCACGCATTGCGTCTCGGCATCCGTATGGGTCGCTCCTCCGTGTTGATGGCAGACAACCCCTACGGCAAGAATGCCACGGGAATGACTATGCGAGAGGTCGATGCAGACACAACCTCCATGGTGATGGTGCGGCAGGACACTTCCCGTCAGCATCATCAGTGCTGCCAAGGAAATAAAAAAGAATGCAATATGCGTTTTGAGGCCTCTGCCGGTCATCTCTCACAAAGCGTTATTAGTGGACAAATGTACTAAATGACATGCTCCGAACCAAATCGAAAACGAACTTTTGCCTTTGGCCCTCCCCGATCCGCCGTTTATCTGCTCGAAACACGCCCTCAAGCACCCGTTCCCCCCACGCTTCCCGGGGAGAAAAGAAAGGATAAACCCGGGCGAGGAATATCGACTGCACAGAGGACGAGGTTTGTGTTTTTTGGCGTAAATTTGCAGGTCGAAAAACATGGACGGAAACTCGCTCGAACAATGGAACGACCGCCAGCGTCTGCTGGTCAAAGACCGGGGCATCGAACGCCTGGCCCGGGCACATGTATTGGTCGTCGGTCTGGGGGGCGTGGGAGGTTTCGCGGCGGAATTTCTGGCACGCGCCGGGATAGGCCGCCTCACCCTGGTGGATGCCGACACCGTATCCCCGACCAACCTCAACCGGCAGATCGCCGCCCTCACCTCGACCCTGGGACAGCCCAAGGTGGAAGTGATCGCCCGAAGGCTCTCCGAGATCAACCCCTCCCTCCACCTGGAACTCATCGAGCGTTTTCTCCAGCCGGAGCAGGCCTACGCCCTGCCCGATGCCAAATACGACTACGTGGCCGACTGCATCGACAGCCTCAGCCCCAAACTGGAACTGATCCGCGCCTGCATGGACAAAAACATCCCGCTGGTCAGCGCCATGGGAGCCGGGGGACGCCTCGACCCGGCCGCCGTACGGGTGGCAGACATCTCCAAGTCGCACAACTGCCCCTTGGCCCGCAGCATCCGCAAACGCCTGAGCCAACTCACCGGCCGCAAACCGCGCGGATTCTACGCCGTGTACAGCGAAGAGCTGCCCGACGAAACCAGCATGCGCACCGTCGAAGGTGAGGCCTTCAAACGTTCGTACTACGGTACGATCTCCTACATGCCGGCCCTTTTCGGGCTCCATGCAGCCGCGCACATCCTGCGGAGTCTCCTGCGGGAGGACACCGCCGAATAATTCTTCTGTAAAAAACACCTTGATGGAAAAGATGGAAGAAAAGAAAAAAATAGAACAGGACCTGAGCCTCGAGCGCCGTTCGTACGAAAAATACCATTTGGACGAATCCACCGTGACGGACAACCCGATGGACTTGTTCCAGGCATGGTACAACCTGGCCGATGCCAGCAACCAGATCGACGAAGCGAACGCCATGACCGTATCCACCATCCGCCCCGAAGGGACTCCGAGAGCCCGCGTGGTGCTGCTCAAACGTTTCACGTGGGAAGGTTTTTACTTCTACACCAACTACATGAGTGAGAAAGGCCGCGACATTGCCGCCTGCCCCTCGGTATGCCTGTCGTTCTTCTGGGACGCTTTCGAGCGGGAGATCATCATCGAAGGGGAGGCGGAAAAAGCCCCGGCCGACGTTTCGGACGGATACTTCGCTACCCGTCCCCGAGGCTCTCGCTTGGGAGCCTGGGCTTCGGAGCAGAGCCAGGTAGTCCCTTCCCGCGAGTACCTCGACCTCCGGCTAGAAGACTTCGAGAAACAATTCGAAGGCAAGGACGTACCCCGGCCGCCCCACTGCGGACTGTACCTGGTGCGCCCCCGGGTGATCGAATTCTGGCAGGGCCGTCCCAACCGGATGCACGACCGCCTGCGTTACACCCTCCAGGAGGATTTTTCCTGGAAACTGGAACGCCTGGCCCCCTAACCCCCCCACGGCAAAAACGAAAGAAAAAAACAACAAACAAATAAACAAAAGAACATTATGGACAAGAAAGTACTTCTGATGATCCTCGACGGATGGGGCATTGCCCAGGACAAGAGCGTATCGGCCATCGACCGGGCGCAGACACCCTTCATGGACTCCCTGCGGGATCGTTATCCCTACACCACACTCGATGCTTCCGGCATGGCGGTCGGCCTGCCCGAAGGACAGATGGGCAACTCCGAGGTAGGACACATGAACCTCGGCGCCGGACGCGTGGTTTATCAGAATCTGGTGAAAATATCGCTGGCAGCCAAGGACGGCTCGCTGGCCAAAAACCCGGTACTGGTCGATGCCTTCGAGACGGCGAAAAAGAACGGCGGAAAGGTACACCTGATCGGTCTGCTCTCCGACGGAGGCGTGCACTCCCACATCGAACACCTGGAGGGCTTGCTCGACGCCGCCAAGGAAAACGGAGTGAAAGACGTGTACGTCCATGCCTTCATGGACGGCCGCGACTGCGACCCCAAGAGTGGAAAGGGTTTTGTCGAGCAACTGCTCGAACACATGAAGGTTTCGGGCGGAAAACTGGCCTCGATCACCGGTCGCTACTATGCCATGGACCGCGACAACCGTTGGGAACGCGTCAAAGAAGCCTATGACACGCTGGTACACGGACAGGGTGCTGCCACCGCTACCGACCCGATCGCAGCGGTCGAAGCCTCCTACCAGGCGGGCGTTACCGACGAATTCATCCGCCCGATCGTCCTCACCGGAGCCGACGGCCAGCCCGTGGCTACGATCCAGGACGGAGACGTGGTGATCAACTTCAACTTCCGCAGCGACCGGGGCCGGGAGATCACCAATGTCCTCAGCCAGGAAGATCATCCGGATTTCGGCATGAAAAAGCTCAACATCAAGTACGTGTCGATGACCAAATACGACGACAAGTTCGTCGGTGTGGACGTGCTCTTCGGCAGCGAAGACCTCCACGATACACTGGGCGAACTGGTATCCAAAGCCGGCAAGAAACAGATCCGCATTGCCGAGACCGAAAAATACCCCCACGTAACGTTCTTTTTCTCCGGCGGCCGCGAGACTCCTTTCGAAGGCGAGGAACGCATCCTCTGCCCTTCGCCCAAGGTAGCGACCTACGACCTGCAACCGGAGATGAGCGCCGGCGAGGTGCGGGACAAGATCCTGCCCGAGTTGGAAAAGCGTTCGGCCGACTTCATCTGCCTGAACTTCGCCAACTCCGACATGGTAGGCCACACCGGTATCATGGACGCCGCCATCCGTGCCGACCAGACGGTCGATGCCTGCGCCCGCGCCGTGGCTGAAACCGCACTGAAAAACGGCTACACGGTCCTGATCACCGCCGACCACGGCAACTCCGAACTGATGATCAATCCCGACGGGTCGCCCAACACGGCTCACACGACCAACCCCGTGCCGTTCCACTTGCTGGACAACGAATACCACCCGGCCCTGCGCTCGGGCGGACGTCTGGGCGACATCGCACCGACGATCGTCGAACTGATGGGCCTCACCCCCTCACCGCTGATGACCGGGGTAAGCCTGATCGAGCACAAATAATCCCGCGGGACAAACGATGGATTACCTGGAATTTGCCTTGACCGTTTCCCCGGCCGACCCGGGACTGGAAATCGCCCAGGCTGCGCTCTCCACCCTGCCGTTCGACACCTTCACGATGGACGACGGAGTCCTGCGAGCCTACATCCCGCAGGAGAGTTTCTCGCAGGAAGATTTCGACGGGCTTTTCCTCTGGGACCTGGAGGGTTTTCAGATCTCGTACCAAGTAACGAAGATCCCCCAGCGCAACTGGAACGAAGAGTGGGAAAAGAACTTCTCACCCATCGAAGTCGAAGGGCGGGCCACGATCCGCGCTCCGTTCCACCCGGCCCCAGCCTCGGGAATGGACATCCTCATCGAGCCGCGCATGTCCTTCGGCACGGGACACCACCAAACGACCTACATGATGGTCGCCCATGTGCTGGACACCGACTGCGCCGGCAAGGATGTGTGCGACATGGGATGCGGGACGGGGGTACTGGCCATTGCCGCAGCCAAGAAAGGCGCGAAAAACGTCCTGGCAGCCGACATCGACTCCTGGGCCTACGAAAACGCGAAAGACAACGTCGCCGCCAATGCCTGCCCGCAGATCCGGGTGGTACAGGGCGGTGCGGAGGTCCTGGGCGAGCAGACCTTCGACCTGTTCCTGGCCAACATCAACCGCAACATCCTGCTGCGCTACATGGAGGACTACGCACGCGCCGTCCGTCCCGGTGGTTTTTTGGTGATGAGCGGTTTTTACACCCCGGACAACGCCGCGATCGAACAGGAAGCGGCCAAGTACGGGTTCACACGGGTAAAGGCGCTCGAAAAAGACCGGTGGAGCGCACTCAAATTCCGCAAGGACTGACTTCCCTGCCTCCATACCTCTTGAAAAAAAAGCGCTGCGGCACGAGTGCCGCAGCGCTTTTTTTTTCAAGAGGTTTTATCTTTATTTCCCGTCGGCTCCTTCCGCACTTTCACCCCGGAAACGCTCCAAAAGGCGTTTGGCCGCCGTGATGGCGGGCAGCTTGCCGCTTTCGACCTGATGCTGGGTAAAGTCCAACACCTCGCTCACGGCAGGTGCATGCAGGAAATCATATTTCAGGTAGTAATCGATGATCTCGTTCATCCATGCGATATTCTGTTCCATGCGTTTGGCCTGGAAATACCCCGTCTGGCACATCAGTTCGTGATGGCGGACGATGACATCCCATATCGCATCCAGACCGCGCTGCTCCACGGAGGAGCAGGTGAGCACCTCGGGTTCCCAACCGGAATCCTGCGCCGGGAACAAACGCATCGCATTGGCGTACTCCCGGGCTGCCATCTGGCTCATGGTAACATTGTCGCCGTCGGCCTTGGTGATTACCAGTGCATCGGCCATCTCCATGATGCCCTTCTTGATGCCCTGGAGTTCGTCGCCCGCTCCGGCCAGCATCAGCAGCAGGAAAAAGTCGGCGATCTCGGCCACCGTCGTTTCACTCTGCCCTACCCCGACCGTTTCGATCAGGATCACTTCGTAACCGGCCGCTTCGCACAACAGCATCGTCTCGCGCGTCTTGTTGTTCACCCCGCCTAGAGTAGCTCCGGAAGCCGAGGGACGGATGTAAGCCATCGGGTCGTTGGCCAGGGATTCCATTCGCGTCTTGTCGCCCAGGATAGAACCTTTGGAACGTTGGGAAGAGGGGTCGATGGTCAGCACGGCCAACTTCTTGCCCATGCCGGTGATCAGTTTGCCGAACGATTCAATAAAGGTTGATTTGCCCACGCCCGGCACGCCGGTGATGCCCACGCGCAGACTGTTGCCGGTGTGGGGAAGGATGATCTCCAGCACCTTTTCGGCCAGGGCGACATCGGAAGGCAATTTGCTCTCGATCAGCGTAATGGCTCTTGAAAGCATGATGCGGTCTCCCGCGAGGATCGCCTGGGCGTACTCCTGGGGAGAGAAACGTTTTCTCGGTGTGTAGGTTAGAGGCATTTGAGGAAAAACTTTGTTGAAAATTTTAGCGCAAATATCGCGATTTATACACAATAAATACCGAAATTTGCCAGGTAAAAATTTTGGACAAAAACAAAACACCTTAAAAATCAACTTCATAAACTCTTAAATCATGAAAGTAGATCATATCGAACACATCGGTATCGCTGTGAGCAACCTCGAGGAGGCCATCAAGTTTTACGAAGAAGCCCTGGGGCTGAAGTGCTACGCCATCGAAGAAGTAGCCGAACAGAAAGTCCGCACCGCCTTCTTCAAAGTAGGCCAGACCAAGATCGAACTGCTGGAATCCACCGCTCCGGACGGCCCGATCGGCAAATTCATCGAGAAGAAGGGTCAGGGCATCCAACACATGGCCTTTGCCGTGAAAGACCTGCCTGCCCAGCTCAAAGATGCCGAAGAGAAAGGCGTTATGCTCATCGACAAAGCTCCTCGTCACGGTGCCGAAGGTCTCAACATCGCATTCCTGCATCCCAAATCCACTTTCGGCGTGCTGACCGAACTGTGTGAAAACCCCAACGAAGGTTCCTGCGGCTGCAAATCCTGCGACTGCGAATAAGGAAACACCGGAGTTTTTACCGAGATAACCATTCACACCAACAAAAAGAAACACAATCCATATTCTGTTATGTCTGAAATCACCGCAAAAATCCGCGAGCTCGTCGAGAAAAGGGACGTAGCTTACCTGGGCGGAGGGGAAAAGCGCATCGCTTCCCAGCACAACAAGAACAAACTGACGGCCCGCGAACGCATCGACCTGCTGTTGGACGAAGGTTCCTTCGAGGAATTCGACATGTTCGTCACGCACCGCACCACTGCCTTCGGCATGGAAAAGGAGAAATACTACGGCGACGGTGTGGTAACCGGTCGTGGTACGATCGACGGCCGCGTGGTGTATGTCGCTGCACAGGACTTCACCGTGTTCGGCGGTAGCCTTTCGGAAACTTTTGCCCTGAAGATCTGCAAGATCATGGATCAGGCCATGCTGGTTGGCGCTCCGGTGATCGCTCTGAACGACTCGGGCGGTGCACGTATCCAGGAAGGTGTTCGTTCGCTGGCCGGCTTTGCCGAAATCTTCCAGCGCAACATTCTGGCTTCCGGTGTCATCCCGCAGATCTCCGGTATCTTCGGCCCCTGCGCCGGCGGTTCGGTATATTCCCCGGCTCTGACGGACTTCATCCTGATGACGGAATCCACCTCGTACATGTTCCTTACGGGCCCGACGGTGGTCAAATCGGTAACGGGCGAGGATATTACCACCGAGAAACTGGGCGGTGCCAGCGTACACGCCACCAAATCGGGTGTGACGCACTTCGTAGCCAAAGATGACCAGGAAGGTATCCTGATGATCCGCAAACTCTTGAGCTACCTGCCGTCCAACAACCTGGAGGAAGCTCCCATCATCTCGTGCAACGACCCGATCGACCGTCTGGAAGATTCGCTCAACGACATCATCCCCGACGACCCGAACAAACCGTACGACATGATGGAGGTCATCAAAGCCATCGTGGACAACGGCGAACTGCTGGAAGTTCACTCCAGCTATGCCAAGAGCATCATCGTGGGCTTTGCCCGCTTCAACGGCCGTCCGGTGGGTATCGTAGCCAACCAGCCGAAGTTCCTGGCCGGTGTACTGGACATCAACTCTTCGCGTAAAGGCGCCCGTTTCGTACGCTTCTGCGACGCGTTCAATATTCCTTTGGTCATCCTGGTGGACGTTCCCGGCTTCCTGCCCGGCTCGGGTCAGGAGTACGGCGGCGTGATCGTACACGGAGCCAAACTGCTCTACGCATTCGGTGAAGCTACCGTGCCCAAGGTAACCGTTACCCTGCGCAAATCCTACGGTGGTGCACACTGCGTGATGAGCCCCAAACAGTTGCGTGGCGACATGAACTACGCATGGCCTTCGGCCGAGATCGCTGTGATGGGCGCCAAGGGAGCTGTGGGTATCCTCAACGGCGGTGAACTCAAAAAGATGGAAGACCCCGAAGCAAAAGCCAAATTCATCCAGGAAAAGGAGGACGAATACACCAAGGAATTCGCCAACCCGTACCAGGCCGCTTCGCTGGGCTACATCGACGACGTGATCATCCCGAAGAACACCCGTTTCCGCGTGATCCGCGCTCTGGAGGCTCTGGCCAACAAGAAACAGTTGAACCCTGCCAAGAAACACGGCAATATTCCTTTGTAAACCATGATGAACATGATGAATTTCCTGCTTTCAGCATCGGCCGAAATGCCGGCCAACGGAGATACTGCGTTCATTATCGGTGTAGGCGGATCGGTTCTGGTCATCCTGATCATGGCCGTCATCGCTGTGATATTCATCCTGCTGTTCCGCTACATGTCCAAGGGACTGCGCATGAAGAAAACGGTCAACAAGGATGCCGCCGATGCTCCCGTTCCTCTGAAAGGCAAACTGCCGGCCAATACGGTAGCCGCCATTTCGGCAGCTGTCTATCGGTACATGGAGGACTCGATGGCCGAGGAGAACACCATCATCACCATCGACCGCGCAGCCAAGATCTACTCCCCGTGGAGCTCCAAGATCTACGTAACCAATGCGCGCATTTTCAACTCCAGGCGATGAGCCGTTCACGGATTGTTCCAATCGATAAATCACGCAAACAATGAAATCATACAAATTCAAGATCAACAACAGCGACTTTACGGTGGACATCACCGGTGCTGAAGACAACATCATCGAACTCGAAGTAAACGGCACGCCGTTCAAGGTGGAAATGGAGAAAGCGGTCAAAGCTGCTCCCAAAACCCCCAAGGTGGTCAATGCTCCCGTAGCTCAGAACGCCAAGACGCAGCCGGTAAGCTCCTCGGCCGTATCCAAGGTGGAAGCTCCCCTGCCGGGCGTGATCCTTTCGGTCAACGTCAAGGAAGGCGACACGGTAAAATCCGGCGATACGCTGATGGTCATGGAAGCCATGAAGATGGAAAACGCCATCATGGCCGAAGTGGGCGGTGTGGTAAAAGCAGTGAAAGTAAAACCGCAGGACTCCGTACTTCAGGGAGACATCCTGGTAGAAATCGCGTAAAAACATGAGACGTTTTCTGATCGTACTGATCACGCTGGCGACTTTCGGACTGGTATCGGCCCTGGCCGAGGGAACGTTTGTTCCCGAGGCAGCCGCTTCCAGCGGAAACATCTTCTACGAAACGCTGGACGGGCTTCAGAACTTTCTGAAATCCACCTCGTTCGCCAACATCGACTACCGAAACCTCATCATGATCGTCATCGGCTTTGCCTACATCATGCTGGCCATCTTCTGGGGCTTCGAACCCCTGCTGCTGGTCCCCATCGGTTTCGGTGTGATCCTGGGCAACATTCCCGGAGCGGAACACATCGGTGTGTACGCTCAGGAAGAAGGCTCGGTGATGTACTACCTGTACCAGGGCGTCAAACTGGGCATTTATCCGCCGCTGGTATTCCTGGGCATCGGTGCGATGACCGACTTCTCCAATCTGATCGCCAACCCCAAACTGATGCTCTTGGGTGCTGCTGCTCAGATCGGTATTTTCGGTACCTTCGCTGCCGCCATCGCCCTGGGCTTTGATGCCAAGGAAGCCGGCTCGATCGCCATCATCGGTGGTGCGGACGGCCCGACGGCCATCTACGTAACCAGCATCCTCAACCCGGACTACATGGGTGCCATCGCCATCGCTGCCTACTCGTACATGGCCTTGGTTCCGGTGATCCAGCCCCCGTTGATGCGTCTGCTGGTTCCCAAGCACGAGCGCGCCATCCGTATGAAACCGGCCCGTATCGTAACCCAGAAGGAGAAGATCATGTTCCCCATCATCGGCTTTATCCTGTGCGCTTTCGTAGCACCGGATGCCATTCCGCTGCTGGGTACCCTGTTCCTGGGTAACCTGCTGAAGGAGTCGGGCGTAACCAAACGCCTGGCCGACACGGCAGCCAACTCGATGAACAGCATGGTGGTCATCATCCTGGGACTGACGGTGGGTGCTTCCACGCAGGCCTCGGTATTCCTGACCGAGAAATCCCTGAAGATCTTCTTCCTGGGAGTAGTAGCCTTCTCGATCGCTACGGCTGCCGGACTGCTCTTCGCCCGCTTGATGAACCTGTTCCTCAAGAAAGAGAACAAGATCAACCCGCTCATCGGTTCGGCCGGAGTATCGGCAGTGCCGATGGCTGCCCGCGTATCGGAAATGGAAGGCCTCAAGGTGGACCCCAAAAACCACCTGCTGATGCACGCCATGGCTCCGAACGTAGCCGGTGTGATCGGTTCGGCCATCGCAGCCGGCGTACTGCTGAGCTTCCTGCGATAAGTTCCGGACGGACACTCCCGATCCATAACGCCGCGCTCCCTTTCGGGAGCGCGGCTTTTTTTATCCACGCAGAGAACTTCCCCCGCGTTTTATCTTTTCATTAAGAACGCTTCCACAGAGAAATTGCTTACCTTTGGATTAAGCAGGATAAGGCAGCCCCGGCGTAGCCCGAAAAGGCAAAAACCGACGGTTCTCCGACACCCGAATGCCCGCCGCGGTGTATCTTTGCATCCACATGAAAAAAATCGAACGACGATGAGAGCCGACAAATTCCTTTGGCAGGTGCGCCTGTTCAAAACACGTTCCCTGGCGGCGGAAGCCTGCCGGAAAAACCAGGTACAGGTGGACGGGGCAGTCGTAAAAGCCGCCCGCGAGGTCCATCCGGGCAACAAGATCCGCCTGCGGCGCAATCAGGTGTTTTTCGAATTCCTGATACTGGACCTCCCCAAAAGCCGCGTAGGCGCCAAACTCGTCCCGCTGTACCTGAAGAACATCACCCCGCCCGAGGAGATCGAACGGATGGAACGGATGCGTCTCTCCCGAACCGTCTATGTAAATGCCTATCACGAAGGCCGACCGACGAAAAAAGACCGCCGGGACATGGAAGAATTTACCGAAGACTGGATCGACTTTTTCGACGAGGACGATGCGGACACCCCGAACGATGTGGACGAAGCGGACGAGTCCTTGTAATAAAACAAGATCAGCAATGAAAAAGATGATGAGACTATCTGCCGCCTTGTGGATCGTCGCTTGCCTGGCCTTCACTCCCCTTTCGGCCCAACAGACCATCGTGGAAGGCTTCGTGCGGGACTCGACCCAACGCGTCCCTTACGCCTCGGTGTACCTGAAAGGCCATCCCGACAAAGGCACCCAAGGGGCGAGCGACGGCTCGTTCTCCCTCCGGATAAAGGATACGTTGCTGCCCGATACCCTCGTAGTCTCGTTCGTGGGCTACCACACGCAATACTACCCGCTCGTCCCTTCGTCCGACACGGTCCGTATCGAGGCTCTTTTGCCGCAAAATATCATCGAGCTGACCGGCCCGGTGGTCTCGGCCAAAGCCAAACGCCGCTACAAGGTACAGGTGGGCGACATTCTGGACCGCATCCGCGCCCGGATGGAGGAAGACTTCGCCCAGATCGAGGCCGTGTACCGCGTGCAGACCAATACGTCGTTCTCCTCCTCGGACAAGATCCTGGCCTACCAGGAAAACCTGGTGGATACCTACGACCCGGGGCACCGACAGAAAGACATGACCCGCCGCCTGAAGACCAAAGTGTATTTTGACCGGCAGGCCTACCAACGGATGCAGCAGGTCGATACCCTGCGCAACCTCGACCCTACGGTCAACATCATCGGGCTGACAGTCTCCGAAGGCATGATCCGCAAGATCCTCCGCGAGAAGAACAGCAAATGGGAATACCTCGGACAGATGAACGACGAGATCGTGGTCACGTACTTCGAGATCATTCGCTTTCTGGGGATGTTCCGCCTGGGACAACAGTTCGTCCTGTACGTGGACAGCCAGACGTACAGCCTCCGCCGCGCCGAGGCCATCATGGCCATCTACGTGAACATTCCCTTCGGAAAAAGGCTGCCCGAACAGGCACTACCCTACCTCAACATTCTCAACATCAGCGACCGGGAGTTCGACAAGTTTCGCCTGAAGAAAGTCGAAGGCGAATTTCGCATGACCTCCCGTTTCGTCCGCCGGGGGGAAAGCCTCTACCGGGGCGACAGCTATTCGCAGGGCGAAGCCGTCATTTCCAGCAGCGGGAAAGGCCCCTCGCTGTACATCGGCCTGAAGAGCGACACCAAGATCCTGAACATCACCACCGAAAACATCACCCCCATCACCGAGGAACAGACCCGGGAGAAACCTCAACTGATCGTCGTGGACGACTTGTAACCCTACCCCCTGTTTTCCCGGCGAAAAATATTTCGTATTTCGCAAAGTTGTATTACTTTTGCACCTGTTAAAGAAAAAAAAGAACCTAACATTCGCCTACCGATATGGCAACTTATCAAAGACCCAAAAGCACGAAGAACCAGAAAACGGATGCCGCTGAAAAAATCGTCGATCGTTTGGACAAAGGCGCAGGCCGTTTCGAGACCTTCCTCGAAAAATACAAGAAACAACTGACCTACGTCGTCCTCATCCTGGTCGTATTGGTATTGGGCGGATACGGTTATCACACCTGGGTAGCCAAACCTTCGCAGGCGGAAGCCACCGAAGAACTCACCTTTGCCCAGCAAGCCTATGAAATGGACTCGCTGCGCCTGGCGCTGGACGGCACTCCGGCCAACCCCGGACTGGTCAAGATCGCCGATCGCTACTCCTCTACCGACGCCGGCAACGTAGCCAAATACCTGGCCGGTGCCGCTTATTACCGCTTGGGGCAATACGAACAAGCCATCTCGTACCTGGAGAAATACGTCGGCAAGGATGAAGTAACGCCTGCCGAAGCCCTGGGAATGATCGGCGACTGCCACGCCCAACTGGACCGTCCGGAAGAAGCGCTGAAATATTACGAAAAAGCCGCCGCCAAACGCGACAACAGTTTCACCGCACCGTTCTACCTGATGAAGGCCGGCAACATGGCGATCTACCTCAAGAAATACTCGGTAGCCGAGAAACACTTCCGCGCCATCAAGGACAACTATCCCGAATCGGCCCAGGCAGCCACGGTGGACAAGTACATCGAATTCGCTGCCGGAGCGGCCAAGAATTTCAAATAAGTCGTATCCTTACGATATCCTCCCGAGCGTGTCCACAACCGATCTTTCTGCTTACGATCCCACCAAGGTTCCCCACGGAGCCGGCCTTCGCATAGCCATTGCGGTGTCCGAGTGGAACAGCGAAATCACCGAAAACCTGTACCGCGGAGCGTTTGAAACGCTGTGCGAACTGGGGGTAGCCGAAGCAGACATCCGCCGCTGGGACGTACCCGGAAGTTTCGAATTGATCTACGCCGCCTCTGCCCTGCAAACCTCCGGGCAGTACGATGCGCTGATCGTACTGGGAAGCGTCATCCGGGGAGAAACCCCGCATTTCGAATACATCTGTTCGGCCGTGGCGCAAGGCATCGGATCGCTCAACGTACGGGCCGGGGAACAAGGCCTCCCGCCGGTGATCTTCGGCGTGCTGACCGACAACCACATCGACCAATCCCGCGCACGAAGCGGAGGCCGACTGGGCAACAAAGGCGTGGAATGCGCCGTGGATGCCATCCGAATGGGGCATCTGTACCGAAACTGGAATCATAAATAAACCATATAAAAAACAGATCAATTTAGGGGTGCCACAATAAACGGCTGAGATCATACCCTTTGAACCTGAACCGGGTAATGCCGGCGGAGGGACAAATTTTTCGACCTCTCACTTTTATTGTTCACGTGTCGGCCTTCGGGTCGCACGAAGGTACGCCCTTGCTTTTGTTTCACTTAAAAACACGCTAAAGCAATGGCTTATTTTTTTCGACGCGCTGTACTCTCGGCGCTTTTTCTCACCACAGTTTCCTTCTCTGCGCTCCAGGCGCAAAACACGGTAAAAGGCCGCGTTACCGACTCACAGGGAGAGCCCATCCCGGGCGCCAACATCACCCTGCGGCAAAAATCGCTCGTACGTGCCACCCAAAGCGACATGGACGGGTATTACCAACTCCGGGACATTCCCTCGGGCAATGCCTCGGTAGAAGCCACCCACGTGGTTTACCAACCGGTAAAACGCTTCCTGACCGTTTCGGGCATCGAGACCGAAAATTTTGAACTCAAGGAAAACGTCGTACTCATGGACGAAGTCGTCATTTCGGCCACCCGAGCCGGCGAAGAAGACCCCTTTGCCCAGACTGTCGTCTCGTCCGAAGAGTTGCAACGCAACAACTACGGGCAGAACATCCCCTTCCTCTTGGGCGGGACTCCCTCGCTGGTCTTCACCTCGGACGACGGAACGGGATACGGCTACTCCTACATGCGCATCCGAGGCAGTGATGCCACGCGGGTGAACGTAACCATCAACGACGTACCGCTCAACGATGCCGAATCGCAATCCGTCTTTTGGGTCAACATGCCCAACATCGCCGCTTCGGCCGACGACATCCAGATCCAGCGCGGAGCCGGCACTTCGACCAACGGTGCGGCAGCCTTCGGCGGAAGCGTGAACATCCGCACTTCCCTGCCCTCGGACAAAGCCGGCGCGGACCTGAGCTACAACGTCGGATCGTTCGGTGCACAGAAATTCTCGGCAGCCTTCACCTCGGGACTGCTCAACGACCACTACGAACTCTCGGGACGCTTCTCCCGCGCCTACTCCGACGGGTACATCGACCGGGCTTCCTCGGACATGAGTTCGTATTTCCTCTCGGGCGGATACTACGACAACCGGACGACCATCAAAGTGCTGGGCTTCGGCGGAAAACAGACCACCTACCAGGCCTGGAACGGTGTGGATGCCGAAACGATGAAGACCAACCGGCGCTTCAACTCCTGCGGCGCCATCTACGACGAGAACTGGGAAAAGATCATCGGCTATTACGACGACGAGACGGACAACTACTGGCAGGATCACCTTCAGGCTATCGTCAATCGTCGCATGGGCGATTTTGAAGCCGGCATGACCCTGCACTACACCTTCGGACGCGGATACTACGAATCCTACAAACAGGATGCCGACATGGCCCGCTACAAGATAGGGCCGATCACCGTGGGCGACCAGACGATCGAGACCTGCGACCTGATCAGCCGCAAGTGGCTCTACAACCATTTCTACGGAGCCACAGCCCGCCTTACTTACGACCGCAAGAAGATCACCGCTACCCTCTCCGGAGCGTACAACCGTTACGAAGGAGACCACTATGGCGAGGTCATCTGGGCACAGTACACGCCCGATGCTCCGAAAGACCAGCATTACTACGACAACCATACCGACAAGTACGACGGCAATGTATTTCTCAAGGCCGAATACCGTCCGGTGGAAGGCCTCTCGATCTACGCCGACCTGCAGTACCGCAACGTAACCCTCAAGATGCGGGGCGTGGAAGATGAAGACGTACCGGTGAACATCACCCGGGACTACTCCTTCTTCAACCCCAAGGCCGGGGTCAGCTACCAGATTTCGGCCGCCCACCGCGTATATGCCAGCTATGCCCGTGCTTCGAAAGAACCTACCCGGGCCGACTTTACCGACTCGCCGGTAGCTCCGCGTCCCGAATACCTCGACGATTTCGAGTTTGGATACGGCTTTACCTCCTCCCGTTTCGATGCTTCGGCCAACATGTACTACATGAACTACCTCGACCAACTCGTACCCACCGGAGAACTGAACGACGGCAGTTACGCCATTCAGATGAACGTGGACAAGAGCTACCGCCTGGGTATCGAACTCCAGGCCGAATACCGCCCCGTCAAATGGTTTACCTGGAGCCTGAACGCCACCTTCTCTGACAACGTCATCAAGGGGCTCGAACTCTCCGACGGCACCCGCAAGGACACCAAGATCTCCTACTCGCCGGGCATCATCTTCAACAACCTGCTGACCTTCCGTCCGCTGGAGGCCATGACCGTTGCCTTTTCCAGCCGCTACGTAGGCGAGCAGTACATGAGCAACAACAACATCCCCGAGTCGAAGCTCGACGGATATTTCGTGAGCGATCTGGCCATCAATTACGACGTGCCCAAGAGCCGTTATCTGCCGGCTTTCACCGTCCGCGGACAGCTCAACAACGTCTTTAACGCGATGTACATCTCCAACGGAGCCATTTACGGCACGGACGCCTACTACTTCCCCCAGGCAGGGACCAACTTCATGCTCGGGGTGGACATCCGGTTCTGACGGACGGAATACCGATATTTTCCGTATATTTGCCTGTCGAAAACACAGGCAAAAATGAAAAAACCGTCGGTATTCACCCAAAAACACACCGTACAGCCTCAAGAGACTGCCGCAGCCATCGGCTCGGGTTCTCTTGAGGTTTTTTCTACCCCTTCGTTGGGGGCTCTGATGGAAAACACCGCCATTCAAGCGATAAAAGGCGAACTCTCCGAAGGAGAAACCACCGTAGGTGCCGAGATCTTCATCGAACATCTGCGCGCCTCGAAAGTAGGCGAAACCCTCACCGCCACCGCCGAAATGAAAGCGCACGAAGGCAGCAGCATCTTCATCCAGATCGAAGTGAAAAACGAACGGAACGACCTGATAGGCCGCGCCAAACACACGCGCGTGGTAGTCAATCCCGAAAAATTCATGCATCGGCTGGATTGAGTGCCCCCCATTTCCACCAAACATCCTTTAAAAAAGCATCCCAAGTCCGATGATACGACTGATCCAAAACATCCTGCGCAAGATCTGGAAACTGTGGGCCGTCGTGGTAGCCAGCCTGGTTACCCTGATATTGGCCATCCCGCTGTTCATCTCGGTATCCACGCCGCGTTTCTACGGATTTTTCTCCATCCTGGCGCGCATCTGGAGCGTGCTGATCCTTTTCTGCTCCGGATTCCTTTTCCGGGTGAAAGGACGCAGCAAGATCGACCGCAAGCGGCAATACGTCGTGGTAGCCAACCACTCCTCCATCCTGGACATCATGCTCAGCTACGTAGCCGTTCCCCTGCCCATGATGTTCATCGGCAAGGAATCCCTGGCACGCATCCCGGTGTTCGGGATGATCTACCGCGCCTCCAACATCCTGGTCGACCGCACTTCGCTGGAATCCCGCCGCAGCGTACTGCCCAAAGCCAAGGCCGAGATCGCCCGGGGGCGCAGCATCTGCATTTACCCCGAAGGGACGTCCAAACACATCACCAAACGCCTGGTACCGTTCAAGGACGGCGCTTTCGTGATCGCCATCGACTGCGGCATTCCCATCCTGCCGGTTACCTTCCTGGACAACTGCCGGCTGTTCCCCAGTGAAAAACCGGACGGCCATCCGGGTGTGATCCGCGCCGTGATCGACGACCCGATCGAGACTGCCGGCATGACCATCGAAGACAAGGAAGCGCTCAAACAGCGCGTATTCGACCTCATCGATTCGCGCCTCGAACAGGCCGGACGATGAACCGGATCGAAGGCATCGTCCTGCGCCGCATCCCGTACCTGTCCAAGGGCGTCATCCTGGACATCCTCACCCCGACGGAAAAAATCGCCGTCATCCTTCCCGGGAAAAACCGGGGACTCGCCGCCGAAACCCAACCGGGCAACCTGGTATCGCTCGTGGTGGGACATCCCCGCGGGTCGGCTCTTCCTCCTGTGCGGGAACTGGTCGCGGATACGGCTACGGCCGACATCTCGCGTTTGTCGCCCTACCGCTCGGCACAACTGCTGTTCATCTGCGAACTCACCGCCCACACCACCCGGGAACAGGAAAGCGGATCCCCCCTCTACGAACTGCTCTACCAAACCATCCGTTCGCTGTGCCACCAGGGGGAACGTTTCCTCTGCCTGCGGTACACCTACCAACTCGCCCGCCTGCTCGGTTTCGCCCCAGGCTACCCGGAAGGGGCCGACCGGAAATACTTTGACCTCCGCTCGGGCGTATTCGTGGCCGAAAAACCGCTGCACAACTACTACCTTACCCCGGCCCATGCCGCCCCCTTCTTTGCCCTGGGCGACCCGGAAAAGAGTCCCGACTTCACCCACGAAAAAGACTACCTGAACCTTTGGCACATCTTGATGACGTATTTTTCCCTGCATATCGAAGGCTTCCAACGCCCCCGCTCGCTGGAGTTCCTGCAACAATTAACACGGATAGAGTATTTCCCGCCAAAGGAATAACGCAAATTTGCGTATCTTTGGCTTCGCTCAAGAAAGGTCTGTCCGCCCGGCGGACGACAAAACGACAACCAACCCACATATATTTTTGTTTTGGACATACTGATACGCATTCTTCAACTGCTGCTCTCGCTCACCATCCTGGTGACTATTCACGAATTGGGCCACTACCTGGCCTCCAAAGCCTTCGGAGCACGGGTCGATAAGTTCTACATCTTTTTCAACCCCCGTTTTTCGCTCTTCAAGAAGAAAATCGGCGAAACCGAATACGGCATCGGCTGGCTGCCGCTGGGCGGATACTGCAAGATCGCCGGCATGGTGGACGAATCGATGGATACCGAAGCACTCAAAAGCGAACCCCAACCTTGGGAATACCGTTCCAAACCCGCCTGGCAACGCCTGATCATCATCGTGGCCGGCGTGGTGATGAACGTGTTGCTGGCCTGGTTCATCTATTCGATGATGACCTACAAGTACGGCGAGACGTACATCGCCACCCGCGACGTAAAAGACGGGATCGCCATCACGGATTCGACGCTGGCCTCCACCATCGGGCTGCGCCCCGGCGACCGCATCGTATCGATCGATGGCAAGGAATACGAGAATTTCTTCGACACGTATTCGGCCATCCTGCTCGGCTCGCAACTCACCGTACAACGCCAGGGACGCGACACTACGCTGACGATCCCCGTGGATTTCATCGACACGTTCAAGGACTACAACTCCCCGTACTTTTATTACCCGCGCGTACCGATGATCGTCGCCGCGGTGCCCGACTCGTCGATCAACGCCCACTGCGGCCTGCGTCCCGGCGACCGCATCGTGTCGGTATCGGGAACGCCGGTACCCTTTTTCGATCAGGCGAAGGAAGTCCTTCGCTCGCACGCCTCGGGGAACGTCCTGCTGGAAGTCCACCGGGCCGACACTACCCTGTTCCTGGGTGCCAAAGTATCGCCACAGGGCCTGTTGGGCATCATCAACGACCTTTCCCCCCAAACGCTGATCCGGCTGGAGATCCTCCCCGTTACGGAAAAACAGTACGGATTTTTCGCGGCACTGGGACGGGGCGTGGGCGTTACCGGCGAGAAGATCGCCAATTATTGGGCCCAGGTCAAGAAACTGGTCAATCCCGAAAGCGGCGCGTACAAAAGCGTGGGCAGCGTCATCACGATGGGCAGCCTCTTCCCGCCCGTGTGGGATTGGACGGCCTTTTGGCAACTGACCGCCTTTCTGTCCATCATGCTGGCGGTGATCAACATCCTGCCGATCCCGGCCTTGGACGGAGGACACGCCGTCTTTATCCTCTACGAGATGATCACCCGGCGGCAACCTTCGGAAAAGGTCCTCGAATGGGCGCAAATGGTAGGCTTCGTCATCCTGATCCTGATCATGGTGCTGGCCTTCGGCAACGACATCCTGCGGCTGTTCCAATAACATTCCCGGGACGTCTCCCGATGTTTTCCCGCCTTGAAATAGTCCGGAGGCAAAAAATCGTGCCGGAATTAGGATATATCGAAAAAATAATAGTAAATTTGCACTCCCCGAAAAGCGGGGATATGAGTATATTTTAACATATTTAAGTACAAGTAATGAACACACTGAGTTACAGAACAGTTTCGGTAAACAAAGAAGCAGCCGACAAAAAGTGGGTTCTGGTCGATGCAGAAGGCCAGGCACTGGGACGTCTCGCTTCGAAGGTTGCCAACATAGCCCGGGGCAAGTACAAAACGTGCTATACGCCCAACATGGACTGTGGCGACAACGTCGTTATCATTAATGCCGGCAAGATTGTTCTCACGGGCAAAAAGATGGACGGGAAGGTTTACACCCGTTACACCGGTTACCCGGGAGGACAGCGCACCCTCACCGCTCGCGAAGTGATGAGCAAGGACGCTACCCGTCTGGTGCGCTTCGCCCTGAAAGGCATGCTGCCCAAAAACCGTCTGGGCGCTGCGCTGATGAAGAACATCTTCATCTACGAAGGCCCCGAACACCAGCAGCAGGCACAAAAACCCGTATTAATCAACCTTAACGACATCAAGTAAATGGCAACCATCCACACCATCGGGCGCCGTAAGACTTCCGTAGCCCGAGTTTTCCTTTCCGAAGGAAAAGGCGAAATCACGGTCAACAAACGCCCTGCAGCCGAATATTTCCCCACGGAACTGCTGCGCGTCAAACTCGACCAGCCCTTCGAACTGACCGACACCAAAGGCACTTTCGACGTAGTAGCTACGGTTGAAGGCGGCGGTATCACCGGTCAGGTAGAGGCTATCCGCCTGGGTATCTCCCGCGCTCTGTGCGAGGTGAACCCCGAGTACCGTGCCAAGCTCAAACCCGAAGGCCTGCTGATGCGCGACCCGCGTATGGTCGAGCGCAAAAAGTTCGGTCAGAAGAAAGCTCGCCGTCGTTTCCAGTTCTCCAAACGTTAATCCGGAGGATATTCTCACCTATTTTTTCAATCAAGTTCTGTTACTCATACTTAATAGTGCAAGATTAGTTTAGTATCCAAACCGGCAAGACTCCGCAGGAGAAAGGGAAAAAACGCCGCCCGGCGGGCTACTTGCAGGTTGCACAAGTTAAAGCTAACAGAAGGTAAACTAATTACAAAAGAAAACAACAAAAATGGCACAGACTATCGATATCCAGGAGTTGCTCGAGGCGGGCGTACATTTCGGCCACCTGACCCGCAAATGGCACCCCAAAATGGCTCCCTACATCTTTATGGAGCGCAACGGCTTCCACATCATCGACCTGCACAAAACGGCAGCCAAGATGGAGGAAGCCGGCGAAGCGATGAAGAAGATCGCTGCTTCGGGCCGCAAGATCATGTTCGTAGCCACCAAGAAGCAGGCCAAGGAGATCGTCTCCGAACTCGCCTCCAAAATGGGAATGCCCTACATCACCGAACGTTGGCCCGGCGGTATGCTCACCAACTTCGTTACCATCCGTAAAGCCGTCAAGAAAATGTCGGCCATCGACCGCATGAAGACCGACGGCACGTTCGACACGCTGTCCAAACGCGAAAAACTCCAAATCGAGCGTACGCGTGAAAACCTGGAAAAGAACCTGGGTTCCATCGCCGACATGACCCGTCTGCCGGGAGCCATCTTCGTGGTGGACGCCATGCACGAACACATCGCCGTCAGCGAAGCTCACAAGTTGGGCATTCCGGTGTTCGCCATGGTGGATACCAACACGGACCCCTCGAGCGTGGATTTCGCCATCCCGGCCAACGACGATGCTTCCAAGTCTATCCAGAAGATCGTTTCCTACCTCTACGAATGCATCGTAGAAGGCTTGGCCGAGCGCAAGAGCCAGAAGGAAGAAGCCGATGCCAAAGCCGCTGAAGCCCCCAAGGCAGAAGCAGCTCCGGCCCAGGAAGCTCCCAAGGCTGAAGAAAAAGCCGAGTAATCTTTTAACCTCTTAATCCTGAAAAGAAAATGGCAAATATAACCGCTGCAGACGTAAACAAACTGCGCCAACAGACCGGCGCCGGTATGATGGACTGCAAAAAAGCGCTGGTAGAGGCCGATGGCGATTTCGAGAAAGCCATCGAAGTTCTGCGCAAAAAAGGCCAGAAAGTCGCTGCCAACCGCGCCGACCGTACCTCCTCGGAAGGAGCCGTGATCGCTGTGCTCAACGACGATGCTACCAAAGGAGCTATCGTTGCTCTGAACTGCGAAACGGACTTCGTGGGCAAGAACGAAGGCTTTGTCGCCCTGGCACGCGAATTGGCCCAGACGGCCCTGAATTGCGATGCCGCTACGGTGGAAGACTTCCTGAAAGTTCCCTTCAAGGGTGGCTTGACGGTCGGTGAAAAACTGATCGAGCAGACGGGTGTGATCGGCGAGAAGATCGAGATCAGCAACCTGTCCCGGTTGGAAGCTCCGCTGGTAGGTGCCTACATCCACAACGGCAACAAGCTCGCTACTCTGGTAGGTCTTTCGGCCAACGTTGAGGGTGCCAAGGAAGCCGCTCACAATGTAGCTATGCAGGCTGCCGCCATGAACCCCATCGCTTTGGACGAGACGAAGGTAGCCAAAGAAGTGATCGAGAAAGAGATCGAGATCGCCAAGGAACTCCTCCGCAAGGAAGGCAAGCCCGAAGCCATGCTCGACAACATCGCCAAAGGCAAGCTCAACCGCTTCTTCAAGGACAACACCTTGGTTCACCAGGAGTACATCATGGACAACAAGGTATCGGTTGCCCAGTATGTAGCTTCGGTAAACAAAGACTTGAAAGTGGTTGGTTTCGTCCGCGTAACCATCGCCTAAACGAAGAAACAACTGATTTCATCGAAAAAGGCGAATCCGCATCAAGGATGCCTTAAAAAAGTTGCAACAGCTTGAGAAATCGGGCTGTTGCTTTTTTTTGTAGCAACCGATCTACCATGACAAGGACATTCCTGAGAATTTCAATGCCCCTAAACTCTTCCCTCTTATATGGTTGTACTGAAATCCAAAAGAAAGATGTTCGTTTTATAATATTCTTTAATTTTGTACTAATCCTTTACAGTCACACACACGATTGAAATCATGCTCGATTATACCAATATATTGATCGTATTGTTTACTATGGCAGCCGTCATCTGCGTGGGCGGAGCAACCCTTCTCTTTCTACGTGGCCGAAACAACCGCTCCCGGCGACTGCTGGCTGGCATCATGTTGGCTTGGGGACTTATCTATGTGGTGCGTGTCGCAGGAATGCTTTTGGGATATCAAGAGTTGAATTTTATCAGAACCGATGTGGCGGACACTCTCGTATTGGTAAGCGGCAATCTATACCTGATCTTTCTGCTGCTTTATCCCCTGGAAGTTGTACGACCGGGATGGCTCGACCTGAAACGGACTGCCATATTACTGCTCCCCTACGTGTCAATAACGCTGTTTTATTACATTGTCCTGTTTCTACTCGACCAAAAACCGTTGGCATTGGACAATATGACTCAATTCTGGGAACACATCGGAGAGTTCAATGTCTGGTATCGCCTTCTGATGACTCTCTCCATTGTTGCATATCTTGCTTTCTTGTTCCGATTGACCTGGCGCTATAAATCATTTTACCAGCAGTGGTGCTGTAACAATTATTCCGACGACGAGAACCTGAATATTTCATGGTTACGCCAATACGGTATCGGGGTAGTACTGATCGGCGCAGCCTATTTCTGGCTGCTTTTTGACGGCAGTACCTACTGCTTTATCACACACAACCTCATGGTACAATGTTTCTTTTGCTATACTCTGTACAAAGGGCTCTTTCACGACAACCCATACACAGAGAGTTTTTTCAGCCATACGTTGGATGAAGCAGATGCTTGCCGGAAAGCCGAACTCATCGAAGGACAAACGATAGCAAGCAATACTTGTTGTCCGGAGAACGAAAACGCATTCCTCAAGAAATTGCCCGTGTATCGGGATGAGATCGCCCGCTGGATGACAACGAAAAAGCCATATTTGGACCCGAATTTCAAACTCATGGATGTTGCGGATATCCTGCCACTGAACCGCACTTACCTTTCCCGTGTTTTCAATGATGGTTTCGGAGATAGCTTCAGCAGTGTGGTACGTGAATATCGCATACGGGAGGCAGAATGGATGCTAGCCAACCGCAAGGAGATCCCTGTGGGACAGATAGGCGAACTTTGCGGTTTTTCCTCACCCTCAGCCTTCCACCGTGCCTTCGTACAAAGTCACGATGGACTCACTCCAAACCGATACCGCAAACAGGTGGAAGAGAAATAGTTTATATCCCATTTCTATCGAATAGCCCGAAAGACTTTCTGAAACTCCATTTTTTTTCAATTTGTAAATTTTACAATCTGTAAATTCAATTTTACGGATCGGGAATTAATTTTTACGAAAAAGCAATCCATCGACCCACTTTCTCATGCATCTTTGTAAAATACCGAAAAATTCGGTGCGATTTACAAAAGCATCGACTCGAATCGATGGGGAAAAAGTATTTCATTAAAAAACGACCGTTAAATCATCACACTAAAAAACAAAACTATAAAAATATTTTTAATTGTATTAATATGAGTATTATTTAATCATATTCAGAAAATTATTACGCGTTTGTTGTTACTCTTGCCTAATTATGGGGCTGTTTTTTTAAAGTGATAAAAATA